>NZ_JALSKT010000045.1 GCF_026988655.1 Sulfurimonas sp.
TTGCTGTTTTACTTTTGTGATTGTTGCATCTTGTAAATCTTGGTAAGACCAATCTTTTACCTCAAAGAGATAGAGTCCTCGATACTCATCATAAATTACTAGAGGAATATGATAGCTTTGTTTGTGATGGTATATGCTTACATCAAAAAAGATGGTGAGATTACTATTTTCTTGTAATGTTTTAAGTGTTTGAAGAACTTTACTTTCTTCTTTTTTTATAGCTTTTTCTTGTTTAAAAAGAGAGGAAAAAAAAGTATTTTTCATTTGAGGATTAAAGTACCATCACTAAGATGATACTTCAAAGAATTATTTACCAGCTGCAACGCGGTCTTTAAGACCTTTGCCAGCTTTAAATTTAGGAACCATTTTATCTTGAGTTGTATAAGTTTTGTCAGTACCTGGTACTTTACCACTTTTACCTTTTTGTAATGCAGCTGCAAAACTACCAAAACCTACTAAAGAAACGTCTTCACCTTTTACTAATGCTTCAGTTACAGCCTCTGTAAAAGCTTTTATAGCTGTTTCAGCTTCTGTTTTAGTTTTATAATTACCTTGCTCTTGTACCAGTTCAACGAATTGCGCTTTATTCATAGATTGACCTTTTGATTAATTTTTCCCGAACTTCCATAAATAAAGTGTTTCATGAAATAATTCAGCTAAAGATACTTTATAGTTTATTTGCTTAAATTTTTCTTCTTTTTGTAGTATTGTTCTAAAAAATATGATATTTTTGTTTCTTTTAGTCCATATTTCGCCTGTTTGTAGAGGTTTATTAGCTTTTGTTTTGAATTATGATTAATAATTAAGTTAGATATTTCTTTGATTTTTTGGTACTTTTCTTCTCTTGAATGGATGGATAAAAACACATCATCCAGTCCATCTCTCTCTTTTTTTGTAAGTGCACCCATTTTTTAATCCTCAAGTTTGTTGATTTTTCTCACAGCTCTTATAATCTCTTCATCGTCTAATTGACCTAACATCTTCATAACAACGCGAGCAGCTTGTGGCTTGGCTCGACCAAGCTTCCAATCTTGATAAGTGCGCATAGATATACCAAGACTTAATGCCATCTCTTTGAGGGATATCTTTTTACCGTTATTTTTGGACTCTAAAGAGTTATGCAGAATGTTAAATAAATCATCAATTTTCATAGATAGGATTATACGAAAAATATACTTAAATACACATATAATAATATTAAAATATAGTTTTATTGTATATAAAATACTCATTAAGGTATATAAAATATGTTTATATTTATATTATATACGGTATTCCGTATATTTGATTGAGGCTTTTACTCTTAAAAAGCCAAGAAAGTTTTATGTATTTTTTATTGGATTGGGATGGATTGTTCTACAGGATGTAGGATGATAAGTTCTTCAGTGATTTCAAGATGAAAATCATTATATGCTTTATTTTTAGTTTTATATTTGATTGTGTTATCACTATCGATACTAAAGATAATGGTGTTAAGCCCTCTAAAAGCTTGTGTTATACTTATTTTTGCACTTTTGTAAGACTCTTCTATTTTTTTGATATCTTCTCGTAATGTTTGAATCTCTTTTTTTATATCTTCTACTTTATCTAGGTTGTTGAGTTTTGCTTGCGAGAGTTTGTACTTTAACTCTTCAATATTTTTTTCAATATACTCTATCTTTGTGGTAATAACGGGGACTTTTTGGTAATTTATTTCAAAAGTATTATCTTCACCACTAACGAGTTTAATCGTTATAGAGTTTGAGGCATATACTTTGAGGTTGTTTTTTACATGATTGATGGTTACATCTTGGGCATGAATTTCACCTCCAATACATGAGTCGATTATAGCGGTTGTGGCATGAA
Organism: Sulfurimonas sp.; assembly: GCF_026988655.1. Classification (GTDB taxonomy): domain Bacteria; phylum Campylobacterota; class Campylobacteria; order Campylobacterales; family Sulfurimonadaceae; genus Sulfurimonas. Next base: position 1,846 of record NZ_JALSKT010000045.1, read on the forward strand.
CTACCCCACCTTCGAGCAAAGATATTTTAGCTTCGTGACATCTAAGTGTTCCTTTATGCCTGTTTATTGTTGCAAATTTTGCGATTTGTTTTGAGTCTTGATGTGTTGCACCTTTTACTTCAAGGTTAACAGCCTCAAGTCGACTTTTTGCACCAACAAAACCATCTACATGAATAGTCTCAGAGACTAAATCAACACCTTCTTTTATGCTGTCACGACTAGCATCTTCTTGTGAAATAATGACTTCAATATTGTTATGGAGTTCTTTGTCTATTATCTCTTTATTTCTTGAAATCTCATTGAGTCTTATTTTATTATCTACTCTAAGAGATTTGCCATCATAATAAATATACCCCTTAACTTTACTATAATAATCTTTGTAATTTTCATCTTCTTCAATTCTAATTGAATTTAAATCTACTACTGCGTTTAAGTCGTTAATATTATGTGAATATTCATTATCTATAAGTTCACCAAAGGCAGTTAAACCTTTTTTGCCAAAAAGAGGCTTTTGATATCTAACAAGTAGTTCATTTTTCTCAACTTCTAAGAGTTCATTTTTTTGTTCTTTTTCTTGGAAAAGGAGTGTGAGTTCACTCTTTCTTGCGATAAGAGGTTCAATCCCACTAAAAAGAGGTATAGCTACTCTTTTTACAAACTTTTGGGCATAAATATACTTGACTAAAATTTTAAGCGTCTTTTTCATCTCATCATCAAAAATGTTAATAAGAATTTTATGAGATACTTTGATCTTATTGAATTCTTTAAAGAGAATTTTAAGTAGATCTATAGGCTTATAATTCTTGTAAGATATCTTTGAAGTAGGATAGAGAATAAGTTTTGGATGTGTGTAATACTCAGAAAAATTAATGTTGTAGTTTAAGTCAATATCTTGCTTTTTTTTTGCTGCGACTTCAATGGTATAGTTTTGTTTGAATGATATATTTTCATTAATTATTTTGTCTTTATTCAAAATCTTTTGCAAAATTTCTTTTGTATAGAGTTCATACTCTTGATTTGCATTACTTTTGAGGTAAGTATCTAGCTTGATTATGGAAAAGTCACACTCTGTAGAGGGTATTAGATTCTCCTCTTCATACTGTTTTAGCGCTTGTGTGACATTATGTGTTATAAAAGTTTTTGTTTGGATTTTACTCATTAATTAGTACTCGAGTAAATCAGAATAGTCATATTTTGCAAAATTGAGGTAGAGTTTTCCATTTTGTTTGATGATACGTATATCACTATTGTAAACAGCTAAAAATCTCTTTTTGATTATTTTTCTTTGATAAGGCTCAAGCTCAAGAGTTTTAAGGTACTCTTTTAGTTCAACAATCTCATCAACAAGTTCAACATCTCTTGTCTCTTCGTGACTTTGTTTAATAGGTTCTACATCATGAACTGTTGGATTGCTCTTTTGTGCTAATAGTTTTGTATTTACAAGCTCTAAAACCATTTTAAGTTGCTCATCTTTGGCAGAGTAAACTTTTTCAATTTTTTGCATTTCATCACGAAGCATCTGCTCTTTATCATCTATAAGCTTGTCGATTTTTGCTTCTAATTGCACTATTTTTTCTTTGAGTTGTCTGTTCTCTTTTTGGTAAAGAGCCAGGACCATGGCAACAGTTGTTTTTGCTTTTGCTGGTGGGGTTTGCTTGGGCTCTCTTGCTTGCTCTATGTTTTGTTTTATCTGTTCTTTTTGTTCTGTGTTTAATGAAGCACGGGTGACGATTATATATGTTACACCATTTTCTATAATATAGTTGAGTTTTTTTGTACGAAGTTTTGACGCTATCATCTCTTTGGACATTTTAAATTGTTTTGAATATTCATCAATTGTTAGTCTCATTGCATTCCTTTAACTATTAATTGCATTATTATTAAGAGAATATTAGCATAAAGTTCTTTTAAATAAACTATGTAATATAATGGCTAAATTTAATTTTTTTAGGGATATGCTATGAGTAAAGGTGTTTTAGATATTGTTAAACCTGGTGTTTTGTTCGGTGATGATGTTCGTAAAGTATATGAACATGCTAAAGAGGTTGGTTTTGCTATACCTGCTGTAAATGTTGTGAATACTGATTCTATCAATGGTGTCTTAGAAGCAGCTGCGAAAGCTAACTCTCCTGTAATTATACAGTTTAGTAATGGTGGAGCATCATTTTATGCTGGAAAAGGTTTAAGCAACGATAGTGAAAAAGCAGCGATCATCGGTGCAGTTGCAGGTGCAATTCATACGCATATGATGGCTGAAGCGTATGGTGTTGCTGTTATACTTCATACGGACCACGCGTCTAAAAAATTGCTTCCATGGATAAATGCACTGTTAGAGACAGGTGAGAGTTATTATAAAACTCAAGGGAAACCTCTTTTCTCATCTCACATGTTAGATCTTTCAGAAGAACCTATTGAAGAAAACATTGGTGTTTGTAAAGCATATTTAGAACGAATGTCAAAAATTGGCATGAGTATTGAGATTGAGCTTGGTGTTACTGGTGGAGAAGAAGATGGGGTAGATAATACTAACATTGATAACGCTTTATTATACACACAACCCGAGGAAGTAGCATTAGCATATAAAGAGTTGAGTGAAATCTCTCCAAACTTTACAATCGCTGCTTCTTTTGGAAATGTACATGGTGTTTATAAACCAGGTAATGTACAACTTACTCCAAAGATTCTTGATAATTCTCAAGAATATATTGCCAAAGAATTTAACACAAAAGAAAAACCAGTAAACTTTGTTTTTCACGGTGGTTCAGGTTCTTTGCCTTCAGAGATATCAGAAGCTATAAGCTATGGTGTTATCAAAATGAATATTGATACAGATACACAATGGGCGACATGGAACGGTGTTCGCCAATATGTTACAAAGTATCATGATTATCTGCAAGCTCAAATCGGAAATCCTGAGGGTGATGATAAACCAAATAAAAAATACTACGACCCAAGAAAATGGCTTCGTGCAGGTCAAGAAGGTCTTGTGCAAAGAGTTATACAAGCATTTAAAGACTTAAATGCAATGGATAGAAACTAAAACTTCACTATGTTCTAAGTATTTAAATCTTTATGAACATCCTTGATACTTTGTGTATGAGGATGTTTAAGATAGTGGATATTGAGAAGTTGTCTTAGTTTATTCTCATTAAATCTCCAAAAATGTTCTATATCAAAGTTTTCATGTCCTTTGACTTTATCATGGAGCTCTTTTTCGTTGAGTTCCCCATCACTCTCTTTGATAACATGGAGTATTAAATCAATTAACTCATTTTGAGATTCTTGTGTTGTATCATCATCTTTGAGATGTTTATTTGGCATAAAAGCATAGAGTTTCCAAAAACTAAGTGCCATCCCGATAACAAATACAAGCATCATCCAAGTAGAAAGACTAAAATCCATAAAAATCCTTTGATTAAATTAATCCAATTATAGGCTTATTTTGATAAAATTCTATTTATGAATGATAAAGTATTTACTAAACCGATAAAAAAACAGTTTGAATTTGATGAAGAGGTCGCAGCGGTCTTTGATGATATGCTTGAGCGTAGCGTGCCTTTTTATAAAGACTCTCAAAAGATTACAGAATTTTTTGCACTGAAAAATCTTCATGAAGATGGGATTTTGTATGATTTAGGCTGCTCTACGGCTACAATACTTTTAAATATTCACAGAAAACTCAAGCTAAACGCAGTGCTGATAGGGCTAGATAACTCCGAAGCGATGTTAGCTCAAGCGCAACGCAAATGTGAAGCCTATGGCGCAAATATTGAGGTATTGAATGCAGATATCTTAGAGTATGACTACAAACTAGCAGATGTGTTCATCAGTAACTATACATTACAGTTTATTCGACCATTGGTACGTGAAGAACTTGTTAAAAAAATCGCAGTATCTTTAAAAAAAGAGGGTGTCTTTATCTTTAGTGAAAAAGTAATATCACATCATGCAAAACTCAATAAAGAGTTAATAGAGTGTTATTATGATTTTAAAAAAGAGCAGGGCTATTCTGAGTATGAGATTATGCAAAAAAGAGAAGCTTTAGAAAATGTTTTAGTACCTTATAGTGAAGAAGAAAATATAAAAATGGCACTTAATGCAGGTTTTTCACATTGTGAAGTTATTTTCCGCTGGTCAAATTTCGCAACCTTTCTAGCGATAAAATAAAGGACTTTAGTTTATTTTACCAGACATTATCATTTGATTGTGGCTCTTTCTTTTTAAATGCTTTTCCTAATGTTTTGTAGGTGACAATATCATCTTCGCCACACTCTTTGTGGTAATACCCTTGCATATCATAGTATTCTTTGCAATCACTGTAATATTTTGCAGAGATGCCGTGTTTGTTGACACAAGCAGTTGAAAGTAAGAGTAAAGCTATAAGCAGGGTATATTTTATCATATTTAATTGAAGCATTTTTTATACCTAAACTTTGAATGTTTCTTTTGTTTTACAAAACTCTGTTACAAAACATTTATCACATTTTGGATTTTTGGCTGTGCAGATATAGCGTCCAAAAAGAACCATAGCTTGATGCAGTACATGTAAATCTGTTTTAAATTTTTTGACTAAGGTTGCTTCTGTTGCTATGGCTGTTTTATCATCACTTAAACCGAGTCTATGTGCAACACGAAAAACGTGAGTATCAACAGCCATAAGATTTGCACCTGTGTACTCAATCATAACAACATGAGCAGTTTTTTGCCCAACGCCTGCAAGTGTTTGCAAATCTTTTTCGTTCATCGGTATTTCGCCATCATATACTTCAACAACGCGTTTTGCCATGGCAATGATGTTTTTTGCCTTATTGTTAAAAAATGAGCAACTCTTTAGTAGTTCTTTGACATCTTCAAGATCAGCCTCTGCCAAATCTTTTGGTGTAGGATACTTTTGAAAAACTGCTGGTGTGATGAGGTTTACTCTTTTGTCTGTACATTGTGCTGAGAGTGCGACGGCTATCACTAGCTCATAGGCATTTGTGTACGTGAGTTCAGTAACTGCATCACTGTACTTTTGCACAAATATCTCTTTAAGTGCTTGTATTTCTTTTTTAGTTGCTTTTTTCATAAGTGTATTTTAGCAAAAATTGTTTCTGTTTAATATCTATTAGTTTATAAATATTAAACTTCTTTCAATTAATCTACAAGGAACTAGAATGAATAAAGTTACAATGTTACTATCTGCTTTGTTATTGACAAGCTCAATGGCCTCTGCTAAGACATTAGTCAGTGTAAATGGAAAGGCTATCACTCAAGAAGATGTTGACACTGAGTTAATGAGTGCTACACAAGGAAGACTGAACCAAATTCCAGCTGATAGACAAGAAGCTTTTAGAAAACAAGTTCTACAAAACTTGATTGGTAAAGAACTTATTTATGATGATGCAAAAAAATCAGGTATCATAAACTCACAAGAGTACAAAAGAGAGTTCAAAAAACTTGAAGATAGAATGAAAAAAGAGCTCGCTGTACAAGTTTGGCAAAAAAAACTTCTTGAAAATATCAAAATTTCTGAGAAAGATTTAAAAGATTATTACAAGAAAAATAAAGATGAGTTTAATGAAAAAGAGAGTGTTCATGCTCGCCACATTTTAGTAAAAACTGAAGATGAAGCAAAAAAAATCATTGCACAACTCAAAGGTTTAAGTGGAGAAAAATTAAAAGCAAAATTCATAGAACTAGCGAAGAAAGAGTCAACTGGACCTAGTGGACCAAAAGGTGGAGATTTAGGTTATTTTACGAAAGGACAAATGGTTCCTGCTTTTAATGACAAAGTATTCTCTATGAAAAAAGGTCAAGTAACCAAAGAACCGGTCAAAACACAATTTGGTTACCATGTTATCTATGTTGAAGATACAAAACCGGCTATGACTAGAAAATTTGATGAAGTAAAAGCATTTATTGAACAACGTTTAAAAATGGAAAAATTCAAAACTGTCATTAAAGAAAAAATGGATAAATTACAAAAAAAAGCAGTAATTAAGTAAGCAATGCAAAGCTCTTCTATCTCTAAAATCTCTTTAGACGGTAGGGAGTTTCTTGTTAAACGTGATGATTTGATAGACCCTTATCTTGCGGGTAATAAGTACAGAAAACTCTACACACTTTTAAAGACTCCAAACGCAGCATATCATACTATTATCTCTTATGGTGGAACACAGTCTAATGCCATGCTTGCCATCGCTGCAATGTGTCAAAAAAAAGGCTGGAAATTCCTTTATTATTCAAAAAAGATGAGTCAAACACTCAAAACAAACCCAAATGGTAATTACTCTTTAGCTTTATCGCTTGGTATGGAGCATTGTGAGATTGAAGATGAATTTTATAAAGAGTTTATTGCTTCACTGCGTTTAAGTATGGATGAAAAAACATGCATTATAGACCAAGGTGGTGCAGATGCACAAGCAAGGGAAGGGCTAGAAGTGTTGGCACAAGAGATAAGAGAACAAAAGCCAGATGTTAGTGCTTTAGCTACTCCATCAGGTACGGGAACAACAGCACTGTTTTTAGCTTTATCTCTTCCTGAGTATAAAATTTATACTATCCCATGCATTGGTGATGCTACTTACTTAAAAGAACAGATGCGCTCTCTTGCAACCATACCGAACAATCTTATAATTCTCGAACCAAAAAAGAAATACCATTTTGCAAAACCATATAAAGATTTTCTAGATATATATAAAAAATTACAAAATACAGGAATTGAGTTTGATTTACTCTATGCTTCATCAATGTGGCAGGAGTTGTTAGCTCAAACTGATGAAAATATTATGTATATTCATAGTGGGGGAGTGAGTGGTAATGAGAGTATGTTAAAAAGATACTCTCAAAAAAACATTAGATAAAAGTTACACTCTCTTGAAGTGAAACTTTTTGTGGTTGGTAGGTATTAATTTTAGCATCTTTATCAGCATAGCCTAAAACTATGCTATATAATAGTGCAAGATTTTCAGGTACTTCAAGTTCTTTAGCTATAACTTTTCCAAACTCAGTTGTTGAACCTTGAGGACAGCTGTCAACTCCAAAATCTTGCGCAGCGAGCATGATACTTTGCATATAAGCACCACAGTCTATAAAAGCACCTTGTGCTTCATCTATATTTGCTTTATCTGTAAAAACAAATATTACAGTTTGTGCGCCAAACCATCTAAAGTTATCTTTCCACATTTGGATTCTGGTTTCATTGTCTTTTCTGTCAACGCCCATAAGTTTATAAAGCCCAGCGCCGGTTACGATTCTACGTTTTTTATATGGATTGACCCATTTAACAGGATAGTATTGAATGAACTGATCATGTTCAATACCAGCATCCATTTTTTCAATAATTGCATCACCAATTTTTTTAAGCATCGCAGGGTCTGATACAGCATAAGTTACCCATGGTTGCATATTTGCACCACTTGGTGTTTTTCCTGCAGCTTCAAGTATTTTTTCTTGAATATCTCTTGGAACTGGTTTATTTAAGTAAGCTCTTTTTGATGAACGATTGTTTAAAGCATTTATGACTGATGACATTAGCTATCCTACTAATTTTTTGTAATTATAGTAAAAGTCTAATTATAAACATATAAAATATTGACAAAGCTTTGCTTAGAAAGATATAATCATTATGCGACTAAAGTAGCAAAATAAAGTTTTAAAAAACAATATACTACGGCAATAAAAAAAAGAAAAGGATTTGAAATGAATAATATTTTTGAGAAATTAACACACAATATGACTGAATCGATTGAGAGTGCGCTATCGTTGGCATTGCACAACAAAAACCAAGAAGTGGCACCTGTACACTTTTTATGGGCACTTTTAACAAATTCAGATTCTGTACTGAACCAAATGTTCAATAAAATGGGGATAGATAAAGTAGCTATGGAGCTTGACATCAAAAGTCTTGCAGAAAAGTTACCAAAATCTTCTAATGTAACAAAAGAGAGTATTAAACTCTCACAAGATTTTATAAGAACACTAGAAAATGGTGTTGGGCTTATGACTAAAAATGGGGATTCGTATTTAGCAGTAGACACTTACATCTTGGCTAACTTAAATACTGAACCTTTCTCTACAATTTTACCAAAATATGTAGATGTTATGGCGCTCACAAAAGAGCTTGAAACTGCGCGTGGAGGTTCAAAGATTGACTCACAAACTGCAGATGAAACGCTAGAATCTTTATCTAAATATGGTATAGATTTAACAAAAGAAGCTGTAGAGGGGAAATTGGCTCCGGTAATTGGACGTGATGAAGAGATATCTAGAACGATGCAGATTCTTATCCGTAAAACAAAAAACAATCCAATGCTTTTAGGTGAGCCTGGGGTTGGTAAAACGGCATTAGTTGAAGGTCTTGCACAAAGAATTCAAAGTGGAAATGTACCAACTTCACTACAAAACAAACGTGTTATAGCGCTTGATATGTCTGCATTGATTGCCGGTGCAAAATATCGTGGTGAGTTTGAGGATAGACTTAAAGCTGTTATTGATGAAGTAAAAGAGAGTGGAAATATCATTCTTTTTATTGATGAAATTCACACTATTGTTGGAGCTGGTGCATCTGAGGGTTCTATGGATGCTGCAAATATTTTAAAACCTGCGCTTGCACGTGGTGAGTTGCATACTATTGGTGCAACAACACTGAAAGAGTACAGAAAGTACTTTGAAAAAGATGCTGCGCTGCAACGTCGTTTCTTACCTATTAGTGTTGATGAGCCAACAGTAAATCAATCACTGCAAATATTGCGTGGAATAAAAGAGCGTCTTGAGGCACACCATAATGTAAGTATTGTAGATAGTGCTTTGGTTGCTGCTGCAAAACTCTCTGATAGATATATTGCAGATAGATTCTTACCAGATAAAGCGATTGACCTTATTGATGAGGCGGCGGCTGAACTGAAAATGCAAATTGAGTCTGAGCCAAATGAACTGAGTGCTGCAAAACGTAAACTCTCAGAGTTAATGGTAGAAAAAGAAGCACTCAAAATGGAGAAAACTCCATCAAATGAGAAACGTCTTGAGGAGATAGAAAAAGAACTTGCTGATGTAGAAGAGAAAGTAAGAAAATTAGAGTCGCAATTTCAAACTGAAAAAGAAGTATTTGAGAAAATTTCTTCAATTAAGGGCGAGATTGAACAAAAACGTCGTGAAGCAGAGATGGCAAAATCGCGTTCAGAATTTAACCGTGCTGCTGAGATAGAATATGGTGAAATTCCAAAACTTATTGAACAAGAAAAAGAGCTTAACGAACAATGGGACAGAATGCAAGAAGCTGGAACACTCCTTAAAAATAGTGTTGATGAAGATTCTATCGCTTCTATTGTTAGTAGATGGACAGGAATTCCAGTCAATAAAATGCTTCAAAGCGACAAAGATAAAATTTTAAATGTTGAGGATGAACTGAACAAAACCGTTGTTGGACAAGGACAAGCTACACATGCTGTTGCTCGTGCAATTAAGCGTAATAAAGCGGGTCTGAGTGATAAAAATAGACCGATAGGTAGTTTCTTATTTTTAGGACCAACTGGTGTTGGTAAAACACAAACGGCTAAAACTTTGGCAAAGTTCTTGTTTGACTCTGAAGAAGCTCTAATACGAATTGATATGAGTGAGTATATGGAGAAACATGCTGTGTCTCGTTTAGTTGGTGCAGCACCTGGATATGTAGGGTATGAAGAGGGCGGACAACTTACAGAAGCTGTAAGAAGAAAACCATACTCAGTTGTACTTTTTGATGAGGTAGAAAAAGCGCATCCAGATGTTTTCAATATGCTCCTTCAAGTCCTAGATGATGGACGTTTGACAGACAACAAAGGTGTAACGGTTGATTTTAGCAATACTATCATTATCCTTACATCAAATATTGCAAGTGATAAGATTATTACTCATGCTGGAAGTCCTGAACTTGAAAGTATGGTTATGGGTGAGCTAAAACAAGCGTTTAAACCTGAGTTCTTGAACAGACTTGACGATGTTGTTATCTTTAATGCACTTGGACAAGAGCAAATTAAAGGAATTGTTGACATCTTCTTTAGTGAAATTTCTAATAAAGTTAAAGAAAGAGATATAGAACTTAGCTTGAGCGAAGAAGCTAAAACATATATTGCAGAGGCTGGATTTGACCCTGTTTATGGAGCTCGTCCACTCAAACGTGCTTTGTATGAAATCGTTGAAGATCGCTTAGCTGACCTTATCTTAGAAGGTGTAGTTAAAGAAGGTTCTCGTGTTGAGTTTACTATAGTAAATGGTGAAGTGGAAGTAAATGTTTCTTAAGAACTTTTAACTTCCTAACTGCTCCTCAATGCTTAAAGGTTTACCAAGATGGTAACCTTGAGCATAATCTACTCCTAACTCTCTTACCGTATCTAAAATCTCTTGTGAAGCAACAAACTCAGCAATCGTTTTAACATGAAGTCTTTTTGCTAAATCCACAATAGTTTTGACCATGATTTTTGAGTATTCATCTTTGTCAACTTTTGAAATAAGCGTCGCATCTATCTTGATATAATCAATAGGTAAACGCAGTGCATGTGAAAAATTAGAGTAACCACTCCCAAAATCATCAAGTGCTATTTTTATATTATAAGATTTAACTTTTTTACAAAACGCTTCAACATCATTATAGTTTTGAAAATCTTCTGTCTCGAGTAGTTCTATGGTGAGTAGATGATTGTACTCAAAACTATCGAGTGTTGTGAAGAGATATTCCATTGTTTTGACATTGAGCATATCAGCGAGAGACATATTTAAAGAGATAGGTATTTGATGTTTTTGGATTACTGAGAGTGTATTTTTGATAACTTGATGTGATATATCACTATAGAGTCTATGTGCTTTGGCTACATTTAAAAACTTGAAAGGAGAAATAATTTTTCCGGCTTGGTCTTTTAATCTCACGAGTGATTCATACTTTGTGGGTTTTGATTCATCTTGTATAGGAATAATTGGCTGAAAATAAGAGAGAATTCCATTGTATTTGAGAGCAAATTCTATTTTTTTACGACATTTAATGTCTTCTTTATGTTGTTGTTCAAGGTTTTTGTCTTCATCAAAAAAAGCTAGCTGTATATTTCTCTTTTTGGCATCTCTTAATGCCATATCAGCGTAAGCAAGCATCTTATCTTCATTCGCAGTTGCAATTCCTGCGCTCATGGAAAATTTAAATGTTTTGTCATCATAAGAAAAGATATAATTTTTGTACTTTTCTATAATGTTTTCAATGATTTGAGTAAATACCTTCTTGTCTGTATTGATATTTTGGATGCAAACTATAGCAAATTCATCTCCACCTATGTGGTAGATGAGTAAAGGAAGATCCTTTATCATATTTTCTAAAAACTCTCCTGTTAATCGAAGTGCAACATTTCCGGTATCTTCACCATATATATCATTAAAAGATTGAAACTTATCAATGTTTAAAAGTGCCATATACATAAAATTGTAGGATTTGATGTCTTCGAGTAGCTTGTTACGATTGTGTAGCCCACTGATAGGATTTGTGTAGATTTTTTTATGAAGTTCTGATGAGACTTTGTTTACTTCTTCTTCAAGGTTTTGATTATAAGAGAGAAGTTTTTTTTGTGCATTTTTAAGCTCAGTCTCTGCAACTAAAGCACGTTGTAGCTGCGTTTGAAGATTAGTTTGAAGTGAATGAAGCTTAAATATTGCTAATAAAATCATAATACTTGAGAGAATAAATGAAAAGATGAGTATATAAGAGCTTTCTTGGTTTATTTTTTTAAGATTATATATTTTTTGATATATATCTGCATTTGCTAGTTCCATAAGTGTAAGCGTTTCTTGTGCAAACTTATTTGTCATGTTGTTAAAGCCATAGAGAGCATCTTGTATATCTATAGTATCGTTTGCTCTAATAGCGTCAATCAAAGAATCTCTGACAAGCTTGTAAGCTTTTAACCTGTTCTTTATAGTATGGAGTGTTTTTACAAAGCGCATTGAAAGATGACTATTAAGCTGTGCATATTGACTTAGTTTTTTAACACTGTTGGATATCTCGCGATTAATATTTTTATTTATAAGTATAGGTTTGGCTATTGTTTCTGATATATCGCTAAAAACAATATGCTTGAGTAAAATAGTTTGAAGTATTTGTGCCTGATCATTTTTGATGGCATAATTGAGCTTATTTGCATAAAAGTTTATTTTGATTTGATTTCTATCGAGTACTTTGAGCACTTTTGAATTATTATTTATATTATTGTAACTTATAAAGAGGGCTGATATAAGGAGTATAAGCCCCATAATAAGTGAGATATATATTTTGTACTGAATCTTCATTAATGAACCTAAAACCTTGCTTCAATGCTTAAACTTAGGATGTTTTGCGTTGCATCCTTTTTAGCAGGTTCACCAAAGTGCCAACCGCTACCAGTGTAGTTTTCATCTATACGCATATATCCGAGTTTTGTGTTTAAATATTTATGGAACTTCCACGTCCCATACACTTCAAACGCAGTTCCTCTAATAGCTAACTTGTTAAAGGTGTCTTCTGCTCCTTGTGTTGCACTAAACCAGTATTTACTTCCATAATTAAATTCTAAACCGAGATTAAACGCAGTGTTTATATCATATTTTGTGCCTAAAAACACAGAGTAGCCATTTTGAGAGAGGAGTGTTCCACTTGCATAATCAGCTTCTGTAAAACCTGCATTCTCATCTGCAGTTAAGCCTTCTCCATCGACATATTGTGTAATTTTATAGTCATCTGTATTGCCATTTGCATGTGGGTTGGAAAGAGCTGTGTGGATAAAAAATGTTGTATCAGAATTCGCAAACTTTTCTATGTCAATACCAAGACCAAATGTTGCTATCGTTCCTAAGTTGTGTGAATTGTCAGCTGAGACATCAGGTCCAAGATAAGGATGTGCTCTAAAGTCATTGAGTATATTGACACCAAATGACGCCAGCGCTTTGCCGTAAAAGTTAAATTTTGTATCTGCATACAAACCTATAATATTGGCATTGTCAATATTTTCTCTATTACACTGATAAGGGTAAAAATTTGCTCGAAGTGTATACGCTTTTGCTAAAACTACTCTTGCATAAGTATTTTGAGAAAATTTTTGTGTTGCTAACATTCCATAGGTATTCATATTAAAAACTAAGGCAGGAAAGAGTGCATTACGCTTTTTATTTTGTGCATACTGCATTGGAGTTCCAGCTGTCGTTGGTAAAAGACCAAAAGAAAATGTCAGAGGCGTGCTGGATTTACTATTGAGAGTATAGTCAACATAAGCTCTGTCAACATCAAAAGCACTACTTGCAGTTCCATTTTTGATATCTCTTGAGAGAATACAAAGGCGTTCATTTGATTGTGATGAAGTCATATAAAGCATGCGACCATAAAATTTGATATCTTTAAACTTTGCATTCATATTGAGTCGAAAACGAATAGAACTTGCGACCTGAAAGCGTTTATGAAACTCATCACGTCTTTGTTCAGATGCAGGATTGCCATCAACCGTTGTATTTTCTCCCTCTATAGATCTGTTTTTGTAGCCAAGTTTATCAAAGCGTAACAAGAACTCAGGAGAAAAGTTTACTTTGTCTAGGATAGATTTTCTTTCAACTCTTTCAAGAATATCTATATTTTCATCTATACTTTCTTGATGTACTTTGGATAATTGTAATAAATAATTGACTTTCTCTTGAAGTTCTATAATCTTGAGATCATTGTTATCAGTTGCGAAGAGTAATAAAGGAAATGCTGCTAACAAAAAAGTTTTTTTCATTATTATAATCCTGGGACAATGGGCTGATCAGAATCAGCTGCATGTTTAATAAGATACTCTTTGAGTTTGTTTCTCGTTTGAAGGGGAAGTTCGTTGAGTTTGTATCGTCTTAAGTGTCTTTGTGAGGAGAATACTCTTTCCCATTGTACTGTTGCTTTTTGACCGCCAAAAAGATGTAATCTTTTTGCGACTTCAGCAATATCTTCAGCAAAAAGGTTTTGAGATAACAATGAAATGAGCATAATTTTTGTGATATATTTCAGAGTTGTCTCCATATTTCTTTTTAGTAGTAAAATTATAACATATTTTATTTTACAACCTTAACCAAACTTTAAGTAAAACTTTTGTATAATTGCGCTCTTAAATTACATAAGGATATGTCAATATGAAAAGAACATACCAACCACATAATACGCCGAGAAAAAGAACACATGGTTTTAGAGCTAGAATGGCTACTAAAAATGGTCGCAACATAATTAATCGTCGTCGTGCTAAAGGTCGTAAAAAATTGTCAGTATAGGCGGATTTGACATAGTTAAAACTCATAAAGAGTTTAGTTATGTCTACAACAAAGGAAAAAACCAACACTCTAGTAGTGTTGTACTTTTTTTTCTTCCTCAATCTGGAGTTCACAAAGTAGGTTTTACTGCCACCAAAAAACTTGGAAATGCAGTGAGACGAAATCGTGCGAAGCGTCGCCTTCGTGCAGTTTTTTGTGAGTATTCTCCCTCTCTTAAAAATGGTATCTACATATTTGTAGCAAAAGTAGGATTATTCGATGCTTCTTCTGAAAAACTACACAATGATTTTAAAAAGGTTCTCTCACGTGCGAAAACTTTTGCTTAAACTTTTGTGGCTTTATCAGAAATTTTTTACACTTATTGGGTATGGGTCGTGTCGTTATTACCCAACTTGTAGTGAATTTGCGCGGATTAATTTTGAAAACAATTCACTTTCAAGTGCTTTTTACCACTCTTTGACTAGAATACTACGATGTAATCAACTTTTTGATGGCGGCATAGAATATCCACTCCTTGATAAACTCTGTGTAAAACCCGCAAAATTAGACGTTGATTCTATTAAATATTGGTTGGTTCCAAATAAAAAAAACCGTTATCACATTATAAAAAATTTTTCATATAAAGGGTAGTTTGTGTTAGACAAAATGTCACCAAATCAAAGATTAATGGTAGCAGTACTGTTATCTGTAATATTTTTCGTAGCTTATACAGCGATATTTCCACCGGTAGAACAAGAGGTAGCAGATAATGCTAAAGTAAACAATGTAACAACTCAGGCTGATACAAAAACAGTTTCTCAAAAAGTCGAAGAAGCATCAGGTCATGCAGTTTCCCAACAAGAAAAACTTGCAACAACCGCATCAAGTGAAATTGTTACAGTTAAAAATAAAAACTTTATTTTAAAGATAGATACACTGGGTAGAATCTCTTCAAAAGAACTTTTAGAAGAGAAGTTTAGAAATGATGAAAACCTTCATGCTCAGGTTATTCCTGCATTTGGAACAAAGCCACTTTATATTAGATTTGCTGATGATGCAATTAACGATGAAGCGATAAAAGTTCCATATACTGCAAGTGTTCGTGAGGTGACTTTGGGTGATTCTCCTATTACAGTCACTTTAACACAAAAACTTTCAAAACTCACAGTAGTAAAAACATTAACTTTTTATGCAGATGGGCATTATGATGCAGTTATTACAACAAGTAGTGATGCAAGATATTATGTTTATGTAGGTGACAGACCACAGGTTTCAAAAAAACTGATGGCAGTTGCCGGAGCGATGGTCTATACTGGAGATGATGTTGCACATATTATTGAAGATGGTGATGCCGAGGGTAGACAAGTATTTCAAGATGTGAAGTTAGCATCTTCATTTGATCAGTACACAGCAATTATGCTTTATGGATTTAAACCAGACACAAATGTCATCGTAGAACGTGGAAAAGATGATAATCCAGTGGTTTATTTTGAAGCAAATAAAGAAGAGTCAATTCATGGATATATTGGTCCCAAAGAGCATAAAGTTCTAAAGGCTATTGATCCTATATTGACAAATGCCATAGAGTATGGATGGTTTACATTTGCTGCAAAACCTCTTTTTGCTCTTCTTTCATGGTTGCATAGCATCTTTGGAAACTGGGGTTGGGCAATCATTGCACTTACTGCTATTATACGACTTGTATTATATCCTTTGACATACAAAGGTATGGTTTCTATGCAAAAAATGAAAGAGCTTGCGCCTAAGCTCAAAGAACTAAAAGAGAAATATAAAAAAGATCCGCAACGTATGAATGCGGCAACAATGGAAATGTATAAAAAACACGGAGCAAATCCACTCGGTGGATGTCTTCCAATGCTTTTACAAATTCCAGTCTTTTTTGCGCTCTATCGTACACTGCTAAACGCAGTAGAGCTTCAAGGTGCTCCATGGATTCTTTGGATAGATGACCTCTCTCGTATGGACCCGTATTATGTATTGCCAATTTTAATGGGTGCTTCAATGTTCTTACAACAACGTATGACACCTAATAATTTTACAGATCCAATGCAAGAAAAAGTATTTAAGTATCTTCCTGTGATATTTACATTTTTCTTTGTAACTTTTCCATCTGGACTTGTTCTTTATTGGTTTGTAAACAACCTTTTCTCAATCGCACAACAATACATAGTAAATCAGCAATTTAAAAATGCTAAAGATTTACAAGCTGTTGTAGAAAAAAAGAGTGAGAAATAAAAAATGGTAAAAATAGAAGCAATAACTTTAGAAGAGGCATTTAATGATGCAGCAAGTTCTTTAGAATGCTCTGTTACAGAGCTTGCTATCGAAATTGTTCAAGTTCCAAGCAGTGGTTTTTTAGGCTTTTTTAAAAAAAATGCCATTATTGTTGCTACTGTGAAAAAAGATATTTCACCAATTGAAAAGCCAAAAGAAGATGAAGCTTTTAAAGACGAAAGTTTTACAAAAGAGCCTATAAAAGAAGTAAAAGAAGAATCTAAAGAAGTCAAAGAAGAGCCTAAAGAACTTCAAGAAGAGGTTCCATCAAAACCCTCTCAGCAAGTTTTCAATGATACAATCATGCCTGCATCTTTTGTGAGTGATCAAGATGAAGATGAACTAGAAGAGGACTTGGCAAGTGGACTTGCTTATACTGCTGATTATGATGATGCCTATGATGATGTTGAGGAAGAGGTACTTGCTCCTAGTTTAGATATGGATGCAATTGTTAAAGAAGTTGATGAAGAAATAAACAAACTTTTTAAACTTATCTGTTTTAAAATTGATAAAATAGATGTTAAAGTATATGATAGTGAAACACTTCTAATAGAGTTTAAAGGTGAAGATGCTGCTCTACTTATAGGTAAAGAAGGGTATCGTTATAAAGCACTCTCATATATGATTTTTAATTGGATTAACACAAAATATAATCTGCAACTGCGTTTAGAAATAGCAGAATTTTTGAAAAATCAAGAAGAGTCAATTTCTCGCTATCTAACAACAGTATATGAAAATATAGAAAAAGATGGAAGAGCACAAACTAAAATTCTTGATGGTGTTTTAGTCCAAATTGCACTCAAAGAACTACGTAATAAATATTCTGATAAATATGTTGTTATCCGCTCTACGAAAGATGGACTGAAATATATCATTGTTAATGATTACCACAACCATTAGGTCTTAGTGTTATGACTGATACTATTACCGCTGTCTCAACGGCCAATGGCGTTGGCTCAATCGCCATTGTGAGACTCAGTGGTAGCAAAGCACTCCATATTGCTACACAAATCACGAAAAAAGAAAACTTCAAACCACGCTACGCAACTTTATCAGATATATATAATGCAGAAGATGAATTGATAGATGAGTCAATTGTTATTTATTTTAAGGGGCCACACTCTTTTACTGCAGAAGATGTTGTCGAGATTCAATGTCATGGCGGTTACATAGTTGCACAGAGTATACTTAAAGCTACAGTGGATGCAGGTGCAAGATTAGCGAATGCTGGGGAGTTCTCTAAAAGAGCTTTTTTTAATGGAAGAATAGATCTCAGTGAAGCAGAAGCTATTTCACAGCTTATTGAAGCAAGAAGTGAAGATGCAGCGAAAATACTTGCA
Organism: Sulfurimonas sp.; assembly: GCF_026988655.1. Classification (GTDB taxonomy): domain Bacteria; phylum Campylobacterota; class Campylobacteria; order Campylobacterales; family Sulfurimonadaceae; genus Sulfurimonas. The sequence goes on from NZ_JALSKT010000045.1 coordinate 19,719, forward strand.
GCGCAGATGAAAGGTTCTTTAAAAGAATTTATCGAAGAAGTTCGGGATGAAATGATACATATTTTGGCATATAGTGAAGTGACTATTGATTATGCTGAAGAAGATTTACCTGAAGATATTGTCTTGCAAATGAAAGAAAAACTTGAAAAATTACATAAGCTTTTAACTAAAACACTTGTAGCTTCAGAGTCAAGACAAGGACTTATGCAAGGTTTTCGTGTGGCGATCATTGGAAAACCTAATGTTGGAAAAAGTTCCCTTCTAAATGCTCTACTCAATTATAACCGTGCTATTGTGAGTGCTATAGCAGGAACAACTCGTGACACTATTGAAGAACAGATAAAAATAGGTACGCATTTGATTCGCATAGTAGATACAGCGGGAATTAGAGAAGCTGATGATGAGATAGAACGTATAGGAATTAAACGCAGTATAGAAGCTGTAAATGAAAGTGATATTGTTGTTGCTTTATTTGATGCTTCACGTCCTTTTGATGATGAGGACAGACAAATACTTGAACTTTTAGAAGTAAATGCAAAAAATAAAGAGAAAATTCTTATTAAAAATAAAATAGATTTAGATCTGAAATTTAAAGAGCCATCCATTACCTTTGATTTAGAGCTTGATACAAAAGATGATGTTTCAGCATTAATTCAAAAGCTTGAAAATATTATGAACAAAAGTAACGCAAGTGCAGAAGTGATGCTCATCTCACAAAGGCAAATTTCTGCTGTAGTCTCTGCTATAAAAAATATAGAAGAAGCGTATGAGCCATTGGATGATCAAGAACTTGAAATATTCTCTTTTCATTTAGGTGAGGCCATTAAAGCAATGGCTAGCATTACAAGACCTTTTGAAAATGATGAAATGTTGGATAAAATGTTTGGTTCATTTTGTCTGGGAAAATAATGAAATATATAGCTATTGACCTGGGTTTGAAACGTATTGGTATTGCATATTCTGCACATAAAGATATAGTAACACCTCTCCCCGCAGTGATAAGAAAAAATCGCAATCAAGCTTCCCTTGAAGTTAAAAAGATACTACAAGAGTGGGAAGCTGACGCTGTTGTGATCGGTGTGCCATTAGGTGGAAGCAGTGAAGATGAGATGAAGCGTCGCATAGCGCATTTTATGAATCTTGTGAATTTTGATGGTCAAATATATTATCAGGATGAAGCAGGAAGTTCACTAGAAGCACAAAACCGTATGAAGGGTGAAATAAAATATATTCGTGATGGTCGTATAGATTCTATCTCAGCGATGATAATTTTAGAAAGATATTTATATACTCAATAAGATTAAAGCTTTAATCTAATACAATCTCTTATGACTAATTTTACTATTTCTTTTTCTAATATTAATGAACTTGATGTCATAATCGATGTTAAAGATTCTAAAGAGCTTCTTATTCAGGTGTTTTGTGCACGTGCAGACTTCTTGGAAATACAAAAAATTCAACACTACCTTAAATCACGATTTTCAAACGCAGTCATTGTAGGTGTGACAACTGATGGCGTATTAGAAAATGATAAGATATATGTTAATACAAAAAGTGTAGTGACTTTTACACAGTTTTCACATACAACTTTGCACTCTTGTTTGGTTGAGCATGATGGCAGCTTTGAGATGAGTTATAACTCTGGTGTAAAACTTACTCAGAAAATACTGAGGGATAATACAAAAGCAATTATGACTTTTGCTGATGGTTTGCATACAAATGGGGAAGAGTATTTAGATGGCATAAGTAGTGTGAAGGCTGATCTAATAGTTTCTGGTGGTTTAGCAGGTGACAATGGCGAGCTAAAACAGACTTATATTTTTGATGCAAATAAGATTAGTGAATGTGGAGCCGTTGGTGTTTCACTCAATAGTGATAGTTTAAATGTTTATACAAAATATGCTTTTGACTGGTTACCAATAGGGAAAAAACTTACAATTACAAAAGCCGTAAAAAATCGTGTCTATGAGATAGATGGTATTCCTGCAGTAGATATTTATGCAAAATATATGGGAAAAGAATTAGCAAATCAACTACCACAAATTGGCATCGAATTCCCACTAATTTTTGAAAAAGATGGAGAGAATATTGGACGGGCAGTATTACTAAAACATAGTGATAATTCACTTACATTTGCAGGAAATTTACAAGAGGGTGACACTGTTTATTTTGGTGTTGGAAATATTGAAGCGATTTTAAAAAACAGTGACTATCATTTAGAAAAAGCCATAAATGAGATTCAATACAAACCTGAAGCAGTATTTGTTTACTCTTGCATGGCGAGACGACGTTTTATGGGTAAATATATGGTTGATGAGCTGGAAAACCTCAATCAGTTAGGGGATTTAAGTGGGTTTTTTACTTATGGTGAGTTTTTTCATACCGATGCCAAGAATGAAATGTTTAATGAAACAAGCACTCTTCTAGCTCTAAGTGAAGAACAAAAAATACTCAAGCATGAAGATATACAAACAGACTTACATCAGCATAATATTGAGATTAAGGCTGAGCATGTCGTAGCCCATTTGGCAAACGCAGTTTCAAAAGAGCTTGCTGAATTAAATGAACATCTTGAAGATCGCATAAAATATAACTCGGAGTATATTTATAGACAAGCCTATTTTGATAAGCTTACAGGCTTGCCAAATAGATTGAGTTTACTTAAAAGTATCAATGAATTAGTCGGTAAAACAATTTATCTCATTAATATTGATGACTTTGCAACTATCAATGACTTCTATGGTCATTCTACTGGAGATAAAGTACTCATCAGAATGTCAAAAGTTTTAAGAAAATTTTGCGAGAAAGAACGTCTTGAGGTATATAAACAACCCTCAGATGAATATGCTCTGATTTCTATTGAAAATCAAACAAAACAAGAAATTGAATCTGTTATAAAAAGACTTATTCTTTTCGTTGCTAAAGAAAAGTTTTATATTGATGCAAATTCAATTCATATCTCAGTTACCATTGCAGCAGCGTATTTAAATGAAACGAAAACAGGTCTGCCAAACGCAGATATGTCTTTAAAAGAGGCTAAAAGGAACAAACAGTCTTATATCATCTATGATGAAAAATTACAACTCACCCAGCAACATGAAGAAAACTTACAAATTGCAAATGAAATTAAAAGTGCTATAGCAAATGATAGAATCGTTCCCTATTTTCAGCCTATATTCAATATCCAAACAGGTGAAATTGAAAAGTATGAAGCTTTAGTTCGTTTAATAAAAGAAAATGGAGATATTTTATCACCATATTTCTTTTTAAGCATAAGTGAAAAGATAAAAATTTATTCTAAAATTACAAGAATAATGATAGATAAAACATTTGAAATATTTTCAAAAAATGGTTTAAAGTTTAGTATCAATCTTGCTTTTAGTGACATCTTAAATGAAAAAACAAGAGAGTATCTTTTTTATCAAATTGATAAATACGATATTGCCTCACAACTTACAATAGAAATTTTAGAGACACAAGAGTACTCTAATGAAGCTATTATTACAAAATTTACAAAAGATGTTAGCAAATATGGCGTTGAGATAGCAATAGATGATTTTGGAAGTGGATTTGCAAATTTTCAACATATGACAACGATTACCTCAGGTTTTATGAAGATAGACGGTTCTTTAATAAAGAATATTGATAGTGATGAAAATGCAAGATTGATAGTAGAAACTATTGTTATTTTTGCTAAAAAACTAAAGAAAAAAACTGTTGCAGAATTTGTGCATTCTCAAAAAATTTATGACATAGTCAAAGAGCTAGACATTGACTATGCACAAGGGTTTTATCTTGGTGAACCACAAGCAGAACTCGTAGAGGCTTGTACCCTTACAAAATAAGTTATTTACCTATAATATAAAGGTTGTTACTTTTGTGTGTCACTTCAGTAAAACGTTCTTTTAGCTCTCTATCAAATGTCAAAATAAAGACATTTGTATTTGTAAGTTTTGCATTTTGAAACTCTTCTAAGAGTATGTCATCAGCCACATTTTTTCCATGTTCGCATTTGATGAAATGAAAAGAGTTAAGAGTTTTTCCATAGTCATATAGGTTGGCCTCCCATTCAGCACGTTTAAGGTAGAGTGAATCAGGGTTTGCCGCCATAAAGATATGCTTATCTTGAATGTTATAAGGCTCAATGACATCATTAAAAATAGATGAAATACTTGAAAAATTTTCTATATCCCAAAAAAGATAGTTTTTGTCAGCTTTAGATTTTTGTTTTTTATTGATAAGGGTGAGTCTTTTTGTAATATTAAAACTTGTATGTGCTGTATCATTAATAAGCTCAATAGATGTTTTGAGTTTTTGTGCATCAGCTGTGTTGAAATCTAATATCTTTCCAAGTTCAATATAAAACTCCAAATTTTCCAGCTCTTTTTGTGCAGAACCTTTTTGATACTTTTTGAGTTTTGCGAGTTTTGTTTTTGAAAAAACAAGGTTAACACTCATTTTTTCATGGTTTGCATAGGCTTGCTTGGTACGAAAAAAGATATCTTTAGCTTCAGTGGTATCTGGAAAGTTTATACTTCCTCTGTACTTATGCTCAATAGATATCTTCTGTTTGTTTATAGACATTTGAAGAACTCAGCAGCTTCTTCTTCATCATCGCTGAGATTATCTTTTGCATATAATGGATCATTAGCTATAATCTCTTTAATCTTGTTTTGACAATACTCAAAAAGGATTTTTTGGGCTTGTTCATCATCGTCTAAATATCCAAGTCCACTAAACTGATACGGATCTTCTTGTTCGATACAAAGTAGCGTGCCATCACACTCATTTTCAAGAATTTCAACAAGCGTTCTATAGTTGATATTAAAGTCAGTTGCATGCCATCCTATATCTTCAAGAGCTTTGTTCGCAAACTTATCGACACCATCCCCAGTTGTATCATCATAAGAAGCACGAGGAGTATTGACTTTAATGAGTGTTTGCCAATTTGAGAAAGCCTTGATAAGTACTCTGTCATCGTCTTCAACTATTTGATAGTTACGACCAAAGATCTCTGCAAGGCTTGGTACTTTTTGAGGCATGAGTGCGCTTGTTGGCGCCGAAGTGTATTTTCCTTGGTAGATTAGTATCTCTTTGTCTGCAAAGGGAGCAAACTTAATTTCGCCTTTGATGTTGATACCAAACTCTTTAGATGTGTTTAATGCACTGAGTAGTTCTGTTTTATTCACAGTGATGATTTCGTTAAATAGATTAAATTTTTTCATATTATACCTTTTATATTTTCGATATTATACTAGGTCTCAGATTAAGTGAAAACATTTAATAGTGTGTATAAGCTAACTCTAATAAAAGTTTTACCAAAATCTTAGTATAATGCGACAAATTTTTCAAGGGATATGCTCTTGAAGCTCAAGGAAATGGAATGGCATTAAATGTTTACTATGATAAAGATACAAGTTTAGACCTAATTAGAAGCAAAAAAGTTGCAATGATTGGTTTTGGTTCTCAAGGACATGCACACGCTGAAAACTTAAGAGACAGTGGTGTTGAAGTATGTGTTGGTCTTCGTAAGAATGGTTCTTCTTGGGGTAAGGCTGAGGCAAAAGGTTTTGAAGTGCTTACAGTTGCTGAAGCTACTGCAAAATCTGATGTTATTATGATTCTTCTTCCAGATGAAGATCAAGCTAGAATATACAAAGAAGAGATAGAACCAAACTTAAACCCAGGTGATACTATTGCTTTTGGTCATGGTTTTAATATCCATTACAACAGCATTATTCCAGCAGAAGATATCAATGTTACTATGATTGCTCCAAAAGCACCTGGTCATACTGTACGTTCTGAATTTGTTCGTGGTGGTGGTATTCCTGACCTTATCGCTGTTGGAAATAACCCTAGTGGCAACACAAAAGAGTTAGCACTTTCTTACGCATCTGCTATTGGTGGTGGTCGTACGGCTATCATTGAAACAACTTTTAAAGATGAAACTGAAACTGACCTTTTTGGTGAGCAAGCAGTTCTTTGTGGTGGTGTAACATCTCTAGTTCAAGCTGGTTTTGAGACTTTAACTGAAGCTGGTTATGCTCCTGAAATGGCATACTTTGAGTGTTTACACGAACTTAAACTTATCGTTGACTTAATGTTTGAGGGTGGTATCGCTGATATGAGATACTCTATCTCTAACACTGCTGAGTATGGTGATTATGTTTCTGGTAAACGTGTTATCAACAAAGAATCAAAAGAAGCTATGAAAGAAATTCTTAAAGAGATTCAAGATGGTAGATTTGCAAAAGACTTTATCTTAGAAGGTCAAGCTGGCTATCCTCGTATGAATGCTGAGCGTAACAATGCAAAAGCATCTTTAATCGAGCAAACTGGTAATGGTCTTCGTGAAATGATGCCGTGGATATCAGCAAACAAAATCGTTAACACTGATAAAAACTAAAATAGCGACGCAACTTCTGCGTCGTTACGTTCCTTAGGTACTGTTAGTACCCTTCCTCACTAGACTCCTTGAATTTACATCACTCTTTTAGTTTTTATGGCTTTTTAGATAATTTTTTCAAATTCTGTTATAATTTTCATAAAAAAGAGAATTCTTGGCAAAACGCATCTTTATTACGGCTACAAATACTGACATTGGCAAAACATACACAACAAAACTTCTTTTAAAATCATTTGCAGCACGAGGATTGAAAGTAGGTGTTATTAAGCCTATAGAAACAGGTGTTCTTGATGGATTTTGTCCTGATGGAAGCGAACTGTTAGCTTTGGTGCAAAAACTAAACCCTGCATTTGAAGATTTTGATGTTAAAGATATAGTACCCATAACTTATGAGTTAGCTGCAGCGCCTTATGTGGCTTCAAACGCAGCTGCGTTTGATATGGACAGAGTAAACGCAGCGATTGAAAAACTTGAGAGAGTTTGTGATGTGCTTCTTATAGAAGGGGCGGGTGGTTTATATGTTCCTGTTGATGCAGATACAATGATGATAGACTTGATACAAGAGCTAAACGCAGTAGCTCTACTTGTGACACACTGTTCTCTTGGCTGTATCAATGATACTCTTTTAAGCAAGAAAGCTTTGCAAGATAAAAAGATAAGGCATGTAGTCGCATTTAATTGTCGGGATAAAGATGAGAGTTTTAGTGTAGTGAGTGAGCCATACTTTATAAATAGTGGCTTTGAAGTTTTAAAAGTGAGTGATGATATTGACACTCTAAGCCAACTCTTGTATAATTTGTAAATTTAAAAGTTAGGATGAGCATGCAGCATTTAATAAGAACTGACGATTTTACAAAACAAGAGATTGAAACACTTTTGGCTGACGCGAAAAGCTTTAGCGATGGACATTTTGAAAAAATTCTTCAAGATAAGCTTATTATTACGCTTTTCTTTGAAAATTCGACACGTACAAAGAGCTCCTTTGAAATTGCTGCAAAGCGACTCGGTGCGCAAATGGTTCATCTTGATGTAGCTAAGAGCTCCACAAAAAAAGGGGAAACACTTGTAGATACTGCAATGAATCTTGATGCTATGGGTCCAGATGCAATCATTGTTCGTCATCAAAATGCAGGTGTTCCTAAAATTCTCTCACAACATACTAAAGCAAGTATATTAAATGCAGGTGATGGCGCACATGCACATCCCTCTCAAGCACTACTAGATCTTTATACCCTTAGTGATCATTTTGGTTCAGTAGTAGGGAAAAAGATTGCAATTGTTGGTGATATAAAAAACTCTCGTGTTGCAAACTCAAATATAGAACTTTTAACGCGTTTTGGAATGGAAGTGATTTTGGTGGCTCCTCCTCATTTTTTACCAAAAACATCACTCAAAACAACACACTATCTTACAGAGATTATAGATGAGGTGGATGCTATTATGAGTTTACGAACACAAACTGAGCGACACTCCTCCCAAAGCTATGCAAGTTTAAAAGATTATGCGAGTGATTTTTGTATCACTGAAGAGTTAGTTGGTGAACGTGATATCATTTTATTGCATCCTGGCCCTGTACATAGAAACATAGATATTTCTGATGCAATGCTTGAAGATAAGCGTTGTAAAGTACTTGAACAAGTCACTAATGGAGTAAATATGAGAATGGCAATACTCAAAAAATTGATTGCATAATTACTGTATGAGTTTTGAAAAAATTAATGTTTTAGCAAAACAGAGGAAGCCATTTTTATTTATTAGTGATTTTTTGGGCGAAAGAGTAGAAGTCATTTTGCTCGAAGATTTACAAAAAAATGATATCGAGTTTAGTATAAGTGCAAGAGGTGGCTTTAAAGAACACTCTCATCAATTAAAAAAAATCCCGCTTCCTTTTGTAGAGTATAAAAAAAAGTTTGATGCTGTGATAGAAAATATAAAAGCAGGAGAAACTTATATCTTAAACCTTACACAAGCAACCCCAATCCAAACGCAGCTGAGCCTCAAAGAGATGTATACGCTTGCAAATGCAGAGTATAAGCTTCGTTACAAAGATGAATTTATCTGTTTCTCACCTGAAAAGTTCATCCAAATCAAAGACGATAAAATTCATACTTTTCCTATGAAAGGTACGATTGATGCTTCACTAGAGAATGCAGCTACAATAATTTTAGAGAATGAAAAAGAGATGGCTGAACATATAATGATAGTGGATTTACTTCGAAATGATCTCTCTATCAAAGCGAGTGAAGTGAAAGTTGAAGATTTTCGTTATATCCAAACTATAGAAGCTGGAGAGAAAAAACTTTTGCAAGTTAGTTCACATATTAGCGCGAAATTACCGCCTAATTGGCAAGAAAATTTGGGTGATATTTTGCACTCTTTGTTGCCTGCAGGAAGTATTAGTGGGGCGCCAAAGAAGAGTACAGTAAAAATTATCAAAGATATTGAAGGATATGAAAGAGGTTTTTTTACTGGGGTTTTTGGTCTCTTTGATGGGATGAGTTTTGATAGTGGCGTGATGATTCGCTACATAGAAAAAACACCTCAAGGATACATCTATAAAAGTGGCGGTGGTATCACCCTTGATAGTGATGCAAAACTGGAGTTTGAAGAACTCCAAGATAAAATATATCTACCATAAGAAAGATAAAAATGAATAAAATTATAAAAAATTTTTTTACAAGTGGGCATGAGTTTGCAAGAGATGAGGTGGAGCAACGCAGTATATTTCAGATGATGAATATTGCGATTATGACATCTTCTATTGGCTATTTGTTTGGCTTTATAGTGAATGATTTTAGTATGTTGGCATGGTTTGAATTCAGCCTTTTTCTTATAAATATCATCATGGCTCTGTTTCTTAGAAAAGATAAAAAGTATTATTCTCTTGCTGCTACTGGGGTAACATTTGAAGGAACTGTATTACTGGTAATGCTGTTTTATGTGAGTTCGCCTTCTGAGATGAAACATGTATGGATTTATGCTTATCCCATTGTAATGCTCTATCTCAACAGTGATAAACAGGCATTAGCTTGGCTTTTTATTTTGATGACAATGGTTCTTATTGTCCCTCTTCAGCCATTTATACAAGTTGAATATACATTTTTTCAAGTATTTTATATTGACTTTGTTCTAGGAATTGTAAGCTTAATTGTGTTTTTTTATAAGAAAAAAATGCTTGAGGCAAAAAGTCTTATTTTGTATCAGCAAGGGCAGCTTCAAAAGCGAATTGAAGAAGTAGAAGAAAAAGATAAAATTTTAACTATACAGTCTAAACAAGCAGTTATGGGTGAAATGATAAGTATGATAGCACACCAGTGGAGACAACCACTCTCTACTGTGACACTAAATATTTCAAATCTACAGGTCAAAAAACTTTTAGGACAGGATGTAAGCGGTGAAGAACTAGATAAAGTATTGCAAGTTATTAATGAAACCATTGTCTACCTTTCTGATACGATAAATGACTTTCAGACATATTTCAATCCAAATAAAGAGCCAGCTTATACCGATATGGGTGCCTTGGTTTCTAAAGCGATTAATTTTATTATGCCACGATTAAAAGATACTCAAATAAAAGTAGAACATAACAAGGATACGAAAGTATTTGCACATACCTATGCAAATGAAATTGTGCAGGTTCTGCTAAATATTTTAAATAACGCTGTTGATGAACTAATCAAAAGAGGCATTGAAAATCCAAAAATAATTATTGGGCTAAAGAATGAGGATGAGCATGTCCATATTAGCATACATGATAATGCGGGTGGTATTGCACAAAATGACATGCAATATATCTTCGAACCATATTATAGTACTAAAGGGAAAAATGGTACTGGTTTGGGGCTTTATATGTCTCAAATGATTATGCAAAAACAGTTTGATACTGATATAGAAGTTCAATGTCAAAATGGTGAAACTCTCTTTAGTATTAGGATTCCTAAAAAAGTGGCATAATTTTATTTTTATTGGGTTATAATAAATCAAATTTAATTTAGGAATTATGTATGTATATTGAAGATTTGAAGTTTTCTTTGTGGGCGGATTTTATTGAAAGAGATTATCTTGATAATGAATTTAAAGAACTAATAGATAAAAAGATAGTCAATGGAGCTACTTCAAATCCTGCGATATTTAAAAATGCAATTTTAAGTTCACCTGCATATATTGAGCAACTTGAATCTTTAAGTGATTCATTAACTGCAAAAGAAAAATATGAAGCTGTAGCAATATTTGATATACAAAAAGCAGCCGATATCTTAAAACCTTTATTTGACAAGGGTGATGATGGTTATGTAAGTATTGAAGTTGATCCTTTCCTTTGTGATGATGCTGAGGCAACTATTGCTGAAGGTAAAAGACTTTTTGAAGCTATACAAAGAAAAAATGTAATGATTAAAGTACCTGCCACAGAGGCAGGTTATGAAGCAATGGAAGCACTTACTTCAGTGGGCATTCCAGTAAATGCGACATTGATTTTTAAAAAAGCTCAAGCAGTAGCTTGTGCGAAAGCTTTTGCTCGTGGTGTTGAAAACTACGGGACAAAGGTCGATACCGTCATCAGCATATTTGTAAGTCGTATAGATAGAGCTTTGGACCCAGTGTTAAAAGATAATAACATAGAAGTTGCTTTGAGTGGAATATATAATACTTCAGATATTTATGAAGCAATAGAGTCTATGCAAGTTTTAGGTTGTCGTGCACTCTTTGCAAGTACTGGTGTAAAGGATGACTCACTTGCTCCATATTATTATGTAGAAAAACTTTTAGCATATAACTCTATCAACACAGCTCCTGTAGATACTATAAAAGCTTTTCATGAAAATGCAAGAAAAGAAAAAGCGCTTCCTATTTCAAGAGAAAAGATAGAAGAACATTTTAAAAAGATAGCAGAAGCAGATATCGACTTTGATGCACTTTTACAAATGCAAATAGATGAAGGCTTACAAGCTTTTAAAGATGCTTTTAAAGAGATATTGGGGGCATTATGAATACAGAAGTAGATGTTGCTTCGCTTACATTTGAGCAGCTCAAAAAAATTCGAGTATATTTAAAAAAGATGATTGAAGTTGGAGGGAGTGACCTTCATGTAAAAGCAAACTCAGTTGTTCGGGCGCGGATTAATGGAGAGATAAAGCAGTTTTCAGGTGGTATCTTATCTAAAGAAGATGCACTTACCTTTGCAAAAGAGCTTCTACGTAGTCGTTTTGGAGAGTTTGTTGAAAACAAAGAACTCGATCTTGTATATCCTTTTGATGAGAGTAACCGTTTTCGTGTAAACATTTTTTTTCAAATGGATGGTGTCTCAGCTGTCTTTCGTGTGATTCCCGTGAAAATTCCTACATTTGATGAACTGTTTTTACCTGATGTTGTACGAGATTTTGCAAAAAAAGAACGTGGACTTATTTTAGTTACAGGTGTAACAGGAAGCGGGAAGTCAACAACACTAGCCGCATTGGTAAATCAAATTAATTTGACGCGAAAAAAGCATATCATAACGATTGAAGATCCAATTGAGTTTGTACACAAAGACAGAGGTTGCATCATTAACCAGCGTTCTGTTGGACAAGATACTCTCTCTTTTGGAACGGCACTGCGTGCAGCACTTCGTGAGGATCCTGACATTATACTTGTAGGGGAAATGCGTGATAAAGAGACAGTAAATCTCGCTTTGCACGCTGCGGATACGGGACACTTGGTGTTTTCTACACTGCATACTGTAGATGCAAAAGAGACGATTAACCGTATTATTGCGCAATTTCCAACTGATGAACAAAATCGTATTAGAATGTCTCTTGCTGGCGTATTGCAAGGTGTTGTCTCTCAGCGTCTTATCCCAGCCATAGGTGGCGGTAGACGTGCAGCGATGGAGGTCTTAGTCAGAACACCAACGATAGAGAAGTTAATCATGGAAAACAGAGATTATGAGATACGCGATACAATTGAGGCTGGAAAAGAACACTATAAATCACAAAGTTTTGATCAGTCAATTTTAGATTTATACAATGAGGGAATTATATCAAAAGAACAAGCACTTGATAGTGCTACTAGCGCTTCAGATTTAGAACTTAAAATCAATGGCTTAACAACAGGTAAAATAACAAGTAGTCCATCTCTTGAGGGTGAAGAAGAAACAAAAACTCCTCCACCAGAGATAAATGATGAAGATATTTTTGATTTAAAGTAAATGTTAAATTAAATTCAGGTAAAATTTCAAACATTTTAAAAACACAAAGGACTTCATATGTTAGAAGGTATAGTTAGAGAGAGTATTGGCAAAAAGGGCACAAAAGCACTTCGCCGTGATGGTTATCTAATTGCGAATATTTACGGAAAAGGGCTTGAAAATATCAATGCTGCTTTTAAAGAAAATGAGTACATCCGTACAGTTCGTAATAAAGACACATTGGCATTTCCAGTATCAATTGATGGAAAAGAGATGAATGTTGTTGTTCAATCATATGAGTCTCATGCAGTGACAGGTAAACTTTTACACGTTGATCTAATGGTAGCACAACCAGGTTTAGTAACACACTATATGGTTCCAGTTAAAGCTGTTGGTGAATCTATCGGTGTGAAAAACAAAGGTCTTGTTAATATTTCTAAAACTCGTTTAAGAGTTAAAGCTGCAATAGAGAGCTTACCAAAAGCAATCCTTATTGATGTAACTGATATGGATCTTGGTGATGCTAAACTTATTCGCGACCTTGATGTAACTGAAAATGTTCAATTTACAGATTCTGATCGTGTTGCTGTTTTAAGTATTATTAAAGCTAAGTAGTAACAAAATGTTAATAGTTGGACTAGGGAACCCTGGTTCCGACTATGAACAGACAAGACATAACATAGGTTTTATGGTTATTGATGAGTTAGTAGCTCGTAATAACGCTTCAAAACTTTCCTCTTCATCATTTTCTGGTGAACTTTATAAATTTCAAAACGCCTCTGTTTCTTTAGAAAATCATTTTTTATTAAAACCACTTACATTTATGAACCTCTCTGGTGATTCTGTTATAAAAGTGAAAAACTTTTATAAAATTGAAGATGTTGTTGTAATACATGATGATTTAGATTTACCTTTTGGTGCACTGCGTTTCAAACGTGGTGGAGGGCATGGAGGACATAATGGACTCAAATCCATTGACTCTAAAATTGGTAAAGAGTATATTCGTATCCGGATAGGTATTGGAAAGCCTGAACATAAAGGAGAAGTTGTTTCTTATGTTTTAGGTAAGTTTTCAGCAGAACAATTAAAATGTTTGCCAGAACTAATTGAACATGCTTGTGATGCAGTTGAGTACTGTTTGTCGCATCCTTTAGCAGATGTCAGTTCAAAATACACACAAAAGGCTGCCAAGGAATGTTAGCTTTTAATTATGTGGCTTTACATTATACAAAATATTTTCTCATTATTTTAATTGCATTGAGTGCTTTTATGGTTGGGTTTGATTATATTGGTAATATTGAAAAGCTCAATATTTCTGCCAATTTACTTTTGATATATCTTGTGTATAAAACATTTTTTGCTATTGATATGCTTTTGCCATTAGCGCTTGTTTTTGGGATGATATCAACAAAAATATTTTTAATTCGTTCAAATGCTTTGGTCTCTTTTTTTTCCTTAGGCTATTCAAGAGTAGATATATTACGTCCTTTTGTGGTGGTCTCAGTAGTAATTACAATGATTTTTATATCCTTACATGCTTGGTCGAATTTTGCTAGAGCAGATGAATTTTCTAATAATATTAGAAAAAATGCACAATATCTCAATCCTACAAAGGATCTCTTTTTCGCATATCAAGGAAAGTATATTTATTTTTCAGAATTGCTACCATTACAAGAAAAAGCGATAGGTATTCGTGTATTTACTGTAAAAGAGAACTCTTTAAAGTCTGTTTTAGAAGCTTCAAACGCAGTGTACCGCGATAATGCTTGGTTTATAAAAGAGGCAGATATTATTAAAAAACCCGAAACTCTTAATTTTCATTCACCAGGTATTGATGTTAGTTCTACACATGATTTGAAGATTCTCAAAGGCTTTCGCCCAAAAATGCTTGACCAAATATATGAAGGAAAAGTAAACTTTACCATTAAAAATGCCATAGATGCTATACTATTATTGGATAATCAAAATATAGATACGAGTACAATCAAAGGGGCGCTTTATAGGATTTTTATTTATCCTTTTTTTGCACCTTTAATTATCACTATTATTTTCTTTTTTGTTCCAATAAGTGTACGCTTTTTGAATATTTCACTTTTTAGTTTTGGCGCTATTCTCTCTACTTTAATGGTTTGGGGTATGCTTTTTATGCTTATCGAACTCTCCAATAACAAAACGATACCAAGTGAAGTAGGTGTTATCTTACCCATCATTATTCTCTTTTTTGTCGCACTCTGGCAATGGAAAAGACACGAGCGTTATCCCTCTTAGCGACTTATAAGCACATTTTAGATAAACTCATTCAAAAAGATTTGGAAAAATTATATGATTGATTTTAAAGCATTGGCTAATGAATATGGAACGCCATTATATGTGTATGACTTTGACTATATGGCCGCGCAGTATAGTGAACTTAAAGAGGCATTTCGTGGTAGAAAATCTATCATTGCATATGCTGTAAAAGCAAACGCAAACTTGAGTGTAGTAAAACATTTTGCAAAAATGGGAAGTGGAGCGGATTGTGTTTCCATCGGTGAAGTTCGTCGTGCATTTTTAGCAGGTATTCCAGCATATAAAATCATCTTTTCTGGTGTTGGTAAAAGTGATGATGAAATTCGTGAAGCAATAGAGAAAGACATTTTATATATCAATGTTGAAAGCGAAGCTGAACTGCAACGTGTTGAAGCTATTGCAAAAGAGTTAGATAAACCTTCTCGTATCAGTATCCGTGTAAATCCAAATATTGATCCACAAACGCATCCTTATATTTCAACTGGTTTGCATGACAACAAGTTTGGAGTGGATTTATCTTCTGCAAAACGTATGTATATTCAAGCAAAAAATTCAGATCATTTAGATCCTGTAGGGATTCATTTTCATATCGGCTCACAACTCACACAACTACAACCTATTCGTGAAGCAGCAGAAATTGTGGCTGATCTCATTCGTTCGCTACAGGCTGTTGATATTGAATTGAAGTTTTTTGATATCGGTGGAGGACTCGGAATTAAGTATAATAATGAAGAAACAATTCCTCCATATGAGTACGCACAGGCAATTTTAGGAACCCTAACAGCACTTGATTTGACTATTTTGTGTGAGCCTGGAAGATTTTTAACAGCAAATGCAGGTTATTTTCTGACAAAGGTATTGTATGAAAAACAAAATGGAGAGAAAAAATTTGTCGTAGTTGATGGGGCTATGAATGATTTGCTTCGTCCTGCTTTATATAATGCCTACCATAAAATTGAAGCATTAACAGATAATAAAGACGAAGTAAGAGAAGTGGATATTGTAGGTCCTGTATGCGAGAGTGGTGATTTCTTTGCTAAAGACTACCCTTTACCTCCTTTGAAGCGTAATGACTTACTTGTTATCCATAGTGCTGGAGCCTATGGTTTTGGAATGGGTAGTAACTATAATACACGGGGACGAAGTGCTGAAGTCGCTGTAGAGAAGGGCAAGGCTAGACTTATCCGAAGACGTGAAAGCTTTGAAGATCTAATCGCTCTTGAGCAAGAATATTTACAAGACTAAGTTTATGTATTTCATAGATGTTCAAGGAACTTTAATCAGTGATGAAGATAAATCACCAATAGCAGGAAGTTTAGCTTTTATAGAAAAGTTAAACGAGGAGAAGATTCCTTATATGGTGATAACCAATAATACAAAAAAGCCTTCAAAAGATTTTCTTGGCTACTTAAATTCTATTGGTTTTCATCTTGATGAGGATCATTATCTTGACCCTCTTATGCTTTTGGAATCTCGTGTCAATAAAGAAGCTGTAGCTGCTTATGGGGCCAAAGAGTTTTTGACAACTTTGAAAAAAATGGGCTATCACTTTGATTATAAAAATCCAAAAACTGTTCTTATAGCAATAAAAGAAGACTTTTGTGCAGATGAATATGCTCAAATGATTGATTTTTTACTCTCAGGTGCAGCACTCGTTGGTATGCATGAAACCTCAATTTACGCTAAAAACAATAAACGCTATCCTGGGGTGGGTGCGATTTTGAAAATGCTTGAATTTGCTACAAGTACATCTTATACTGTTGTAGGAAAGCCAAGTGCGGCTTTTTACAGTGAAGCACTTCAAAGATTACAGAAGCAAAATCCTAAAGCTTTGTTTGAAGATATAACAATTATTAGTGATGATGTAAAAGGTGATTTAGGTGGTGCAAAAGAGCTTGGGATGAAGACTATCTTTGTAACAAGTGGAAAGTATCGTAGTGCAGAGGAGATTGTTCCTTATCTGCAAGAAGAACGTAAACCTGATGTAGTGATGAAAGATATGCAAGAAGTTTTAGATAGCATAAGTGGAGAAAAATAATGAAAACTTTAGATGATTGTAGAATAGCTATAGATGATATTGATAACGAAATGCTCTCTCTTTTAAATAAACGTATGCAAATTGTTGAACGTGTAGGTGAGATTAAAAAGAATACAGGCGGTGCAATATACAGGCCTGAGAGGGAAAAAGCAATCATCGAAAGACTGAATAAGTTAAATGAAAACGAGAAAGGTCTTTTAAATAAAAGTGCCATTGAAGCAATATTTTTAGAAATTTTTGCAGTTGCTAGAAATCTAGAGCTACCTGAAAAGATTGCATATTTAGGGCCTGAGGGAAGTTTTACACATCAAGCAGCTGAGAGCCGTTTTGGTGCTATGAGTGACTATCTTTCTTTAAATTCTATAGCATCTGTATTTACAACACTAGAAGCTAAACGAGCAAAATTTGGTGTGATACCTATTGAAAATTCTCGTGATGGCATTGTTGGTGAGACACTTGATTTGTTGGCAAAAAGTTCTGTTAAAATTGTTGCTGAACTTTATATGCCTATTCATATCTCTTTTGCAACAAAATCAGAAAAACTTGAGCAAATTACAAAGATATACTCTAAAGACAAAGGTTTTGGTCAGTGTCGTGAGTTTTTATCTGAACATAGTTTAAATAATGTTGAACTCATTCCTGTAGAGTCAACAGCAAAAGCGGCTATTTTAGCTTCTAAAGAAGAAAACTCTGCTGCTATATGTTCACACATTGCAGCAAAATTGTATGGTGTTCCCACAATGTTTGAAAATATAGAAGATTCCATTGACAATACAACGCGTTTTTTGATTTTGAGTGATTTTAAAAATGGGGTAAGTGGTGACGATAAGACTTCTATTTTAGTACGACTAAAAGATGCAGTAGAAGCGGGCTCTCTTGTTCATTTTTTACAAGATTTTGACCAAGAGAAGATAAATCTTTCAAAAATAGAATCGCGTCCATCAAGAGATAAGGGTGGATTTGGCTATTGGTTTTACATTGACTTTTATGGTCATATAGATGAAGAAAAAGTTCAAAAAGTAATACAAAAACATACTGAAGAAGTGACTTGGCTAGGAAGCTATGTAAAGGGTGAAGAGTGAAATTTAATAAAAAACTAGAAAATATAAAAACATATGAAGCTGGAAAGCCTATAGAACTTGTTGTACGTGAATTTGGTATAGAGCCAAAAGATATAGTGAAGTTGGCTTCAAATGAGAATCCTTATGGTTGTTCTACTAAAGTGCAAAAAGCAGTAGGGAATATTGTATCCAATATGGCGCTTTACCCTGATGACTCAATGACAAAACTAAAAAGTGCACTTAAATCAAAATATGAAGTTCAAGATGAAAATATTGTTATAGGAAGCGGAAGCGATCAGGTTATAGAGTTTATTATGCATGCAAAAGCAGATAAAAATTCTAAAATCCTTATCAATAGTGTCACATTTGCTATGTATGAGATTTATGCAAAACATGTGGGTGCCCAGATTATTAAAACACAGAGTCAAGAACATGATTTAGAAGAGTTTTATACGTTGTATAAGCAAGAAAATCCTGAGATTATCTTTTTGTGTACACCAAATAATCCTACTGGAGATGCGCTAAACGCAGTAGATATAGTAGAGTTTCTTCAAAAGATAGACAGTGACACTTTAGTGGTTATAGATGGTGCCTATATGGAATATGCTGCTTATAAAGATCCAGCAAAAAAAATATCACCTAAAGAGTTACTAGAGAAGTTTGATAATGTTATCTATCTTGGAACATTTTCAAAAGCTTACGGACTCGGTGGTATGCGTGTAGGATATGGAATCTCAGGATCTAATATTATTAAAGAGCTGTATAAATTAAGACCACCTTTTAATATTACTACACTCTCTCTTGAAGCTGCCTCTGTAGCACTTGAGGATGAAGAGTTTGTCAACAAAAGCATAGAATTAAATTTTCAAGAGATGAAACGTTATGAAGAGTTTGCAAAAGCGAATAAAATAGATATAATTAACAGTTATACAAATTTTGTCACTTTATTACTTAATGAAACACAAGATTCTACAAAGATTTCAGATGAGTTGCTTCAAAAAGGAATGATTGTAAGAAACCTTAGGGGATATGGTCTTAATGCAATACGTGTAACAGTGGGAACAAAAGAGCAAAACAATCGTTTTTTTGAACTAACAACAGAACTATTATCAAATTAATATGAGAAGCTAATGGATTTTAAAGCACTTTTTTCACAATTGTCGGTTTTGTATGCAAAACTAACGAAGCAACAAAAAATTATAATTGCTGCAGCAATTGTCGGTATCGTTGCATTTTTGATTTTTTTAGTTGTTTATACTGCAAAAAAAAGTGCTCCTAGTGAATATGAAACATTGTTTGATACTCTTAGTGCTGCAGATGCTGCAAAAGTTATAGACCAACTTGAAAAAGATAACATACCTTATGAAATAGCACAAAATAATACTATAAAAGTCCCTAGAAATGTCGTCTATAAAGAAAGAATATCTATAGCTGCACTAGGTGTTCCAAAAGATAGTGGTGTAGGCTTTGAACTTTTTGATAAGCAAGAATTTGGTGCAACGAGTTTTGACCAAAAGATAAAACATCTACGTGCTTTAGAGGGTGAACTCTCCCGTACTATCACAGCACTCTCTCCAGTGTATCATGCAACGGTAAGTCTTGCACTTC
The DNA here is from genome assembly GCF_026988655.1 of Sulfurimonas sp. Classification (GTDB taxonomy): domain Bacteria; phylum Campylobacterota; class Campylobacteria; order Campylobacterales; family Sulfurimonadaceae; genus Sulfurimonas. Next base: position 39,284 of record NZ_JALSKT010000045.1, read on the forward strand.
CTAAAGATACGCTTTTTGTCTCTAAGCAGGTTGAACCGACAGCTTCAGTTATGGTGGAGCTTGTCGATGGGCAAATGCTGACATATAAACAAATAAGAGGGATTAAGAACCTTGTAGCTGCATCTGTACCTAAGCTAACACCAGAAAATGTGATGCTTGTAAGTAGTGATGGTGTGACACTTGGTGATGAAGATGAAAATTCACAAATGAGTGAACTCTCACTTGCACAGCAGCGTTACAAGCTTAAAGAAGAGAAAAAACGTCAAGAAAAAATTATTGACGTTATTGCTCCTTTTGTTGGAGGAAAAGATAAAGTTGTTGCTCAAGTTACTATCGAATTTGATTTTTCTATTAAAAATTCTACTTCAGAAAAATATGATCCAGAAAATGTTGTCAGAAGCGAGCAAGTAAATGAAGAAAAACGTGAAGGAAGTTCGCCTAAAGAAGTAGGAGGTGTGCCTGGAACGGTAAGTAATATCGGTCCAGTTCAGGGACTCTCTTCAAAACAAACAACTGAAAAATACTCAAAAAATAGCGGAACGACAAACTACGAAGTCGGAAAAACTGTTAGTACCACAAAAAGTCAGTTTGCACGTATAAAAAGAATTACAGCTGCTGTGGTCGTAGATGGAAAATATAAAACGAAAATGGATAAAGATGGGAATCCTACAGATGGTGTTGAATACGTTTCTCTTGATGATGCTGATATCAATGCACTCACTTCACTTGCGAGTAGATCGATTGGAATTAATGAAGAAAGAGGAGACCAGATAAGCGTACAAAATTTACAATTTGAACGTAGTAAAACAGGGGCTACAAACGGGGTGGAAGAAGCATTGACTTTTACACAAACATATATAGCACCTTTTTCTGGACTATTTAAATATTTATTTGTTCTTATTTTACTTTTTATTCTTTACAGAAAAATCATCGTTCCTTTTGCTGATAAAATGCTTGAAGTTTCCAAAGAAGATGAAGAGATGCAAGCCCCATCGCTTGATATAGCAGATGATGAGGATGAAGATCTTATTGAAAAAGTGCAACAAATGCGTAAAAAAGTTGAAGAACAACTAGGTATGGATAATGGCTTTAATGAAGATGATCTCAAATATGAAGTGATTTTAGAAAAAGTTAAAAATATGGCTGAAGAGACCCCTGAAGAAGTTGCTTCTCTTTTACAAGCCTTATTAGGCGAAGAGGCGGAAATTCCAAGCCCAAACGCAGCAAATAGTGAAAAAGGAAGTAAATAATGGCTAAATTGACTCCACAACAGCAAGCCGCTTTTGATGAAATGAGCATTGCTGAAAAAATAGCAATTCTTCTTTTGCAACTGGGTGAAGATATAACCTCTGCAATATTTGCAAATATGAACGTAGAAGCTATTACAGATATATCCAAGTATATTGCAACAAATACAACTATAGATAAGGCAATAGCCACTGCTGTGCTTGAAGAATTTAATGCAATATTTCAATCAGGTCAGTACCTTACATCTGGTGGTTTGGAATATGCGAGAGAACTTCTCTACCGTACTTTAGGACCAGATGAAGCGAAAAAAATACTTGATAAACTCTCAAAAAGTATGCAAAATACTCAAAATTTTGCTTATCTTTCTAAAATTAAACCGCAGCAGTTATCGGATTTTATCATTAATGAGCATCCTCAAACTATTGCGCTTATATTAGCCCATATGGATCCAAGTGAAGCAGCAGATACTTTACAGTATTTTCCTGATGATTTACGAAGTGAAGTAGCTATGCGTATGGCTAAACTTGGTGATATATCTCCATCTGTAATTAAAAGAGTCTCTGCAGTTCTTGAGTCAAAACTTGAGTCACTCGCTTCTTACAAAGTAGAAGTTGGAGGAACACGTGCAGTTGCAGATATATTTAACCGTCTTGGCGCGAAAAGCTCTAAAGCAACATTGGCAAATATCGAGCAGGTTGATGAAGAACTCGCTACTCAAATTAAAGAGATGATGTTTACTTTTGAGGATATGGTTTCTCTTGATAAAACAGCTATTACTGAAGTTCTCAAAGCAGTTGATAAAGCTGAACTTATGCTCGCATTGAAATCTTCGCCAGAAGAACTTAAAGAGAAGTTCTTCTCTGCTATGAGTGAAAGAGCTAGAGAAGCTTTTGAAGAAGAGATGCAATTCCTTGGCGCTGTGAAAATGAAAGATGTAGAAGTTGCACAGAGAAAAATTGTTGAAGTTGTAAATCAACTTGCAGAAGCTGGAACAATTCAGATGGGATCATCTGAAGAGATGATAGAGTAATTATGATGTCAAGTATAATATCAAGTGACGAATTAGAAGAGCACAACGTAAATAAATACAGTTTTAAAGTTATAGCATTTGGTTCAAAAAATGAGAGTGCAATGCAAGAGAAAAAAGAAGAGTTCACACAAGACAATCATTCAAATGCAAGAGCAAGTGATATTGATTCTAGTGCTTTGAGTTCAAACTCAAAAGATTCTCTGATAGAATCACTTATGAAAAAAACAGATGAAATGTCATCGAATTTTATAAAACTTCAAATGAAACTTGAAGCCAAAGAAGAAGAGTTTCAAACGCAGTTAGAAAAAGCAAAAGAAGAAAGTTTTGCAGAGGGGATGAAAGCCGGTGAAGCTAAAGCAAGGGAAGAACTTGATAAAGAGCTTAACACTAAAATAAGACTCTTAAGTGACTCAATTAAAAAGCTTGAAGAAACCTCGGAAGAATTTAGTAGAGCCTTAGAAGGAATTAAAAAGGAATTACTAACTGCTGCACTTGATATTTCTCAAGAAGTTATCAAGATAGAATTGAGTGAAAATTCTTCAGAAGTTGCAAAAGTTTTATCACAAGAGTTGATGAAAGAACTACAAGGCGCTTCAAAAGTGACACTAAAAGTTAATCCCAAAGATCATGGAACACTTTCAGTGGAGCTTGGAAAGCTTGAAAATATAGAAATTGTTTCAGACAGCGCAGTCAGTGAAGGCGGAGTAGTTGCCATTAGTGATGTAGGCAATATTGACGCACAAATATCAAAAAGATTTCAAAGAGTAAAAAAGGCAGCTTTAAGTGAGTAAAAGAATAGATGTTAAAAACAAATCAATAAAAGAACTTGAAAAACTTTGTTCTGATATAAGGGAAGAAATTTTAAAAGTTGTAAGCACAAATGGAGGGCATTTAAGTTCTACGCTTGGAGCAACAGAAATTATTGTTGCGATGCATAAAGTGTTCGACTCTAGAGAAGACCCTTTTATTTTTGATGTATCACATCAGTCATATGCACATAAGCTTATCACAGAAAGATGGGATGAGTTTGCGACTTTACGTCAGTTTAATGGACTTTGTGGATACACAAAACCAAGTGAAAGTGATGATGACTATTTTGTTGCTGGGCATAGTTCTACATCTATCTCTTTAGGTGTAGGAGCAGCCAAAGCAATTGCACTCAAGCAAGAACAAAAAGAGCGTATTCCCGTTGTCCTAATAGGTGATGGATCCATGACAGCTGGGATGGTCTATGAAGCGCTCAATGAGCTTGGAGATAGAAAATACCCTATGGTTATCATTCTTAACGACAATGAAATGAGCATCGCAAAACCCATAGGTGCATTGAGTCGAATGTTGAGTTCTGCCATGGCATCACCTTTTTATCAAAGATTTAAAAGAAATACTGAAAGTTTTGTTGATAACTTTGGTGATGGCGCACATTATATCGCTAAAAGAATGGAAGAGTCTTTAAAGCTTATCACTCCAGGTATGCTCTTTGAAGAGATGGGGATTAACTATATTGGGCCAGTTGATGGACATAATCTAAACCAACTCATTGATATTATGCAAACAGCAAAAGGCTTAAATAAACCCGTTATTATTCATGCGCAAACGATTAAAGGAAAAGGCTACGAAATAGCTGAAGGGCATGAAGAGAAATGGCATGGTGTTGGACCTTTTGATTTGAGTGATGGTCATGCAAGGAAAAAATCCTCACAAAAGTCTGCAACGCAGATATATACAGAGTCTTTGCTTCATTTATGTGAAAAGAATGAGAAAATTGTCGGGGCAACTGCTGCAATGCCAAGCGGAACAGGTTTGAGTCCACTTATAGAAAAGTATCCGACCAGATTTTGGGATGTAGCTATTGCTGAACAACATGCAGTTACATCAATGGCAGCACTAGCTAAAGAGGGATTTAAACCATTTTGTACAATTTATTCGACCTTTTTACAACGTGCTTATGATCAAGTAATTCATGATACTTGTTTGATGGATTTACCTGTCGTTTTTGCACTTGACCGTGCTGGAATAGTTGGTGAAGATGGCGAAACGCATCAGGGGGTATTTGATATTAGTTACTTAAGAGCTATTCCTAATATGACACTTTTTGCTCCACGTGATGAAAAAAGTTTTCATCAAGCAATGGGCTTTGCAGCAAGCTATGAGCATCCTTGTTCTTTACGTTATCCTCGAGGTGCATTTATTGAGACTGATTTACCTGAATCTACTGCGTTTGAATTAGCAAAATCACAACTTTTACGTTCTACGAAAAGTAACACGCTTTTTATTGGTTATGGAAATGGTGTTGGTCGTGCTTATGAAACAGCAAAATATTTAGATGAAGAGGTGAGTTTACTCGATTTACGTTTTGTAAAACCTTTAGATAAAACAATGCTAGCGAGCCTTGCAAAAACGCATAAAAAATGGTTTGTTTTTTCAGATAGTGCAAAAATAGGTGGTGTAGGTTCTGCAATATTAGAGTTTTTAGCCGAAGAAAAAATAGCTGATATTGAGTTAACAAGTTTTGAATATAGTGATGATTTTATTACCCATGGAAATACAAAACTTGTCGAAGAGTCTTTGGAGTTACTTCCAAAACAATTAGCTAAAAAAGTAGCTGAAGGATAACTACTACAATGCTTATTAGTCTTGAAGTAAATAGATATTTAAAAGGCGAGTAGATTATAGCGATATTATACCTGCAAATCTGCCGCACTTTTTATCTTCACGGTAGGAGTAGTAATTATCATCGCAACAATTACATATATTTGATATTTTAATATTATTATCTAATACAGATTCATGAAGCAGTTGTTTTTTTAATATTGCTCTAATATCGAGATAATAGCGCTCTTTTTTTTGTAAAACGGCATACTCTAAACGCAGTGAATGTGCTTCTTTTACTATCTCTACTCCAACCTCATAACACTTTTGACAAATAGCTGGACCGACTTCTACTTTGATATTTTTGGGATCCGAATCAAAATCATTGATAAAACTTTTTATAACATTTTGAACAATATTTCCAAAAGCACCGGCTCGACCTGCATGAGCAACTGCGATAATATTTTTTACATCATCGTAAAATAAAATGGGAGAACAATCTGCAACCATGACCATTAAAGGAGTCTCTTTTTTATTTGTGATGAGTCCATCGCAGGTTGGAGGATTTGTAAAGTTGTCATTTTGATCGACTATTTTTACTATATTTGAATGAATCTGTTTCATATGGACGAGGTTTTTGTACTCATACCCAAGTTCTTTAGCTAAGCGCTGATGGTTTTGTATAACAGTAGAAGGATCATCCTGAACATGAAAAGCTAGATTGGCATTTTGTTTTGTTGAAAAATTTAATATTAGACTTTGATAAAATTTCATATAATCATTATATCTAAAAATATTTGAGTAACTGACCTTACACACTTTAAGAAAAAGGAAATTTTTGAGCCAATTGAGTATGTACCCGGTAACGCTAGATGGAGAGAGTGTTGAAGCTAAACGCAGTGAGATAAAGAGATACTTTAATAATACATTTGATTTGTTTGAAAAAGTTTTTGAACTTTTAAAAGATGAGAGTGTATTTTATAAAAAAAGTGAACCAACTCGGCATCCCATGATATTTTATTTTGGTCACACAGCTACTTTTTATATTAACAAGCTTATCAATATGAAGATAATTGATAAACGCATAAATCCAGAATTTGAATCTATCTTTGCCATAGGTGTTGATGAAATGCACTGGGATGACATGGATGAAGCAAATTATAAATGGCCTAGCGTTAGGGATGTTCAAGCATACAGAAATAGGGTTAGAGAACTTGTAAATGGCTTGATTGATACTGTAGATTTTACTCTTCCTGTTAAAGACGATATGCCTATGTGGATTATTTTGATGGGAATAGAACATGAACATATTCATATAGAAACATCACTTGTTTTGCATCGTCAAATGCCAATTGCAATGATAAAAGAAGTAGCTGCGTTTCATCTTTGTGAGCATGCTGATGAAGCACCAAAAAATGCAATGATTAGTATCAAAGGCGATAGGGTGACACTTGGAAAAGATAGATCACATAAGCTATATGGCTGGGATAATGAATATGGAAAATATGAAGAGGATGTAAAAGATTTTCAAGTAGCAAAGTTTCTTGTGAGCAATGGTGAATTTATGGAATTTGTTCAAGATGGGGGCTATGAAACTCCAGAGTTTTGGGATGAAGAAGGTTTAGACTTTTTACATAAATCTGATGCAAAATATCCTCATTTTTGGATACAAGAGGGGAATGTATTTAAATACAGAGCTGTAAGCAAGATGATAGATATGCCTATGAATTGGCCAGTAGATGTTAATGCACTTGAAGCAGAAGCTTTTTGTAGATATAAGAGCCAAAAAGAAAACCTAAGGTATCAACTCCCAAGTGAAGCAGAATATGCTCTAATGTATAAGTATGCAAACCTAAAAGATGTTCCTCTTCTTCATGAGAGTCGTGCAAATATCAATTTTTATCATTATGCTTCATCCTGTCCGGTAGATGAATTTGGATTTAATGACTTGTATGATGTAATAGGAAATGTGTGGCAGTGGAGTAGAACACCCATACGTCCATTTGATGGTTTTACAGTGCACGAAGCCTATGATGATTTTTCGGTGCCGACTTTTGATGACAAACATGCTTTGATTTTAGGCTCTTCTTGGGCAAGTAGTGGAAATTTAATCATGAAAAATTCCCGTTACGCTTTTCGTAAACACTTCTTTCAAAATGCAGGTTTTCGTTATGTGATTTCTACTAACAATGAAGAAAAAAGCGATGACATTTATGAGAGTGACGAACTTGTTTCAGAGTACTGTGAATTTCAATATGGAGATACACATTTTGGTGTAGAAAATTTTGCAATTTCATGTGCTAAAGTTGCCGCAAAATTTGCAACAAATACCACAAAGGCATTGGATTTGGGTTGTGCTACGGGACGTGCGACCTTTGAGCTTGCTAAAACTTTTGATGCGGTTGAAGGGATTGACTTTTCTGTTCGTTTTGTCGGTGTAGGCTCAAAACTCAAAGAAGAGGGATATACTGCGTTTAGCTCTGTAGAAGAGGGTGAAATCACTACAAACAAAAAGGTCACTTTAGAAGATTTAGGATATGAAAACTTAAAAGATAAAGTCACATTTTGGCAAGGTGATGCTTGTAATCTTCGCCCTAATTTTGTTGCTTATGATTTGGTAATGGCGACAAACCTTATAGATAGACTCTATAATCCTAGACTCTTTTTAGACACTATAGATACTCGTTTAAACAAGGATGGGATTTTAATCTTGACTTCACCATATACTTGGCAACTCACTTCAACAAACAAAGAGTTTTGGCTTGGTGGCTATAGAGATGAAAATGGGAATGCAGTGAAGACGATTGACACGCTCAAGAAAATCTTGAATGAGAAGTTTGAACTACTCCATTTACAAGATTTAGAGTTTGTTATCAAAGAAACAGCTAGAAAATATCAGCATACTATTTCTCAAGTGAGTGTATGGAAAAAGCGATGAAGTATGACTTTAGTGCCTCTGCTTCAAGAGAAGATACAAATGCAGAAAAATATACATTAAGAAAAAAGCTTTTTGCTACGGAGGATGTCATTCCAGCTTGGGTTGCGGACATGGACATCGACACACCAGACTTTGTTCTAAACGCAGTAAAAAAACGACTTGAACATCCTGTACTCGGTTATGAAGAAGTGCCAGAGAGTGCATTTGAGGCACAAAAGGAGTGGATGAATACTCTTCATGGAACTAAGATAGAAGTTGAAGATATCTTCTACTCTCACTCAGTGGTTGCATCAATGCATACCGCCATTGAAGCTTTTACAAAAGAGGGGGAGGGTGTGATAGTGCAAACACCTGTCTATCCACCTTTTTTTCATAGTGTAAAAAATCTTGGCAGACGAGTGGTAAAAAACTCACTGCGTTTGGATGATGATGGCTATTACACTTTTGATATAGAAGATTTTAAAGCAAAAATAGATAAGAACACAAAACTTTTACTCTTATGTTCTCCTCACAATCCTGTAGGTAGGGTGTGGAAGCGTGAAGAGTTGCAAGAGATACTCGATATTTGTTATGAAAACAATATTATTGTATTTGCTGATGAAATTCACTCAGATTTAGTCTATGCACCAAATGTTCATATTCCTTTTATGTCATTGGATGAAAGAGCAGAGAAAATAACGCTTACAGCTATTGGGGTTGGTAAAACTTTTAATATGGCAGGTTTTGCTATGAGTAGTGTCGTAATACAAGATGAAAATCTTAAAAAACAGTTTTTAAAAGCTTATGATAAAGTACATTATGCTCAGGGAGCTTCACTTTCTCATGTTGCGTTTGAAGCAGCTTATAGGAATGGAAAAGAGTGGCTTGAAGCCTTAAAAGTACATTTGTATCATAACTATCAGATGCTTGAAAATCTTGTAAGTAAATACCCCGAGTTTGTTAGACTAACGCCAATAGAGGCGACATATCTAGCTTGGATAGACTGCCGTGGTCTAGGCTTGAAAAACAGTGCATTAAAAGATTTTTTTGTAAAAGAAGCTAGGCTTGGACTCAATGCAGGCATAAGCTTTGGTATGCAAGGCAGTGGTTTTATGCGCTTGAATTTCGCTGTAAGCTCTGCTAAAATGTTAGAGATAATAAAGCGGTTTGAATCTGCATTACAAAGGAAGCGTGTTGGCAAAAATAAATTGGGATGAGTACAAAGAGTATAAGCAATATAACTCTAAAGAAAATAACTTTGAGATTCTTATTGATTTCATAAAAAGTTATTACAATATAACAAATGCTTTTGACATTTTTGATATTTTAATTGAAGATGAGACGGCTAAGCTAATGCTAGATAAAAGAGAGATAAAAGACGCAGAAGCTTTAGAAAATTTTATGTTCAAACTTTAAATAGAATGAATAAAAATTTAGTAAAAATCACAGCCTTTATCAATGAACACCATGTGATGAGTTTAGCAAGTTCAGTAGATAACGAGTTGAGTGTTTGTAGTCTGTTTTATGCATTTGATGCCAATAAACTCTCTTTTGTTGTTGCAAGTAGTGAAGATACATTACACATTAGTCATATAAAAAACTCTCCTCAAGTGGCTGGAAATATCCTACTTGAAACAAAAGAAGTAGGGAAAATTCAGGGTCTGCAGTTTCGAGGTGAAATGTTTAGACTAGAAGATAAGGAGCTAAAAGCCCTATATTTTAAAAATTTTCCTTATGCTTTAGCTCTTCTTCCTAAATTATGGCAGATTAAAGTGCATTATTTTAAGATGACTGATAATAAACTCGGATTTGGCAAAAAGATTATTTTTGAGGATGCTTCTCTTTAAAAAATGAACATTCACTGCCACTACTTTTTTTAACGACAATAGATGGGATTTGTGGAGATTTAAAACCATAGGCTTTACATCCATGAGGATTTGCTGCTTCCCACGTTACAAAATAGTATTCACATCTTCTACAATTGATTTTTTTCATCTTTCTCTCTTTTTAAGTAGGGAATCTTAGCATATTAGATAAAATACACAAAAGAAAATTATAATGATATAGAGGAACTTTTGAATGAATAATAAAATTTTATTGATGTTACAGCTACAAAACCAACTGAATGATGCAACCAATGGAGAAGAGTGGACAAAGGGTTTTACAAAAAATGGTAAAACTATAAACTGGAAACGATGTATCTATATGGAGTGTGCGGAGATGGTTGATAGCTTTGCTTGGAAACATTGGAAAGCGATAGATCGTGAACCTGATTGGCAAAATCATCAAATAGAAGTTGTTGATGTATGGCATTTTATTATGAGTTTAGCCATTGAAGAGTATGCGAAAAATTCCAAAGGCGGAGTTGAAGATATTGCTAAAGATATTTCAAATTTAGATTCTCTTGTTCAAATAGAAAAAGATACGCTATCATTTGCTGAGGTAAACGCAGTGATAGAAAAAGTTGAAAATGTTATGAGAATTGCACTTTCAAAAGAGAGCGTAAACCTAGAACTTCTTATGCATGAGTTTTTTGATTTAGTCGCTATGAGTGGACTAAATTTAGAAACGCTTTACCGCCTTTATGTAGGAAAAAATATCTTAAATCAGTTCCGTCAAGACAATGGCTATAAAGAAGGCACATATATAAAAGTTTGGAATGATAAAGAAGATAATGTTGTTATGAAATGTATTTGGGAAGAGAAAAGTGATGTGACACCTGAGGTATTGTATGCAGAGTTATCTAAAGCATATGCAGAGATACAAAAGAAGTAATCTTTGATCAATGCATTAGAGATAAAGAATCTTACTTTTGGATACTCCAAAGAGAAGATCTTATTTAAGGATTTATCCCTAAGCTTAAAAAAAGGTGAACTCAAAGCTATTGTAGGTGAAAGTGGTGCGGGTAAAAGTACACTTTTTGAACTTATCCTTGGCAATCTTAAACCTATGAGTGGCAGTGTGAAAAGTGCAGGTTGTTCGCAGATTTTTCAAGACCCTTACAGTTCTTTTCATCCAAGCTACACTCTCCTAAACCAAATCTCTGATGTAGCAAAACTTGATGAGTTAAACCACCTCTTACAAGATGTTAATTTAGAGTATGAGCTTCTGTTAAAGTTGCCACATGAACTCTCTGGCGGACAACTCCAGCGTGCTTCGATACTTCGTGCAATGCTCATGAAACCAGATTTACTACTTTTAGATGAACCTACATCTGCACTTGATAATGTTATTCAGTTGGATGTGATGAAGATGCTTATGAAGCATCTAGGTGAAACAGCGATGTTGCTGATAACACATGATATGGATTTAGCAGCGTGGTGTGCTGATGAAGTTATTAGGATTTAAAGAAATTGTTTACTAAGTAGTACCCACTTCCTGCCATGACAATAGTACCGATAGCATTGAGCGTAATATTGGCAAGTGCTAGTGCTACACTACCACCTTCAAGAAGTAAAAAACTCTCAATTGCAAAAGTAGAATAGGTTGTTAGAGCTCCTAAAATTCCTGTTGATAGAAAAGATTTAACATGTGGAGTCAAAAGAGTGCTATAGGCAAAGTAAGCTATTAAAATACCCATGATAAAGCTACCTAAAAGATTCACTCCTAGTGTGCCAAAAGGAAGCTCATGAGGAACTCTATGCGATATCAAACCATTAAGGTAGGCTCTTGAAACTGCACCGATAAAGCCACCACTACCTATTGCTAGAATTGTTTGCCAACTCATCATCATACACCTTTTGCATTTTTTCTCTTAAGTTTTCAAGCCATTTTTTATCTTCTTTGTTAGCTACAAACGAATCTAAGAAAATGACTTTAATATTTTTTGGTTGATAAAAAAAAGTTTTTAAATCGTAGCAACTTGCAGTCTCTATAAGTACAACAGGCTGTACTCTAAGTTTATACTTATCTGCAATTACTTTTGCACCAGATTTAAAAGGTAACATTCTACCAGTTCGAGAGCGTGTTCCCTCTGGAAACATAGTTATAACTCTTCTTTTTTTAAGTCTATCTTTGGCTGCTCGAAGAAGTTTTAAAAGTGAAGTTTTACTTTCTCTTTCTATCTCTATATCTTCAGGTAAGCTCATAGCTAAACCAAAAAATGGAACATCAAAAAGTGATTTTTTCGCTACCCAAGCTAAGTCTTTATTTGTTGTTGTCTCCATAACACCAATGTCTATGTCGCTTTGATGATTAACAAGAAACATCTGCACATCAGGATCTTCAACACCCTGTGGAGTTGTAGAAAAAAAAGTAGTGAGTCGTATAAGCCAAGCTGGTATTTTTCTAGCATATGGTCTTGGCAAAAGAGGGTAGAGTATAATGGATAATGTCAACCCTATAAATATAATAGTCGTAGCATATAGCCAACTAATATGTGCAAGTATCTTCATTCTTGACCCAACCTATTTTGTTGTTTTTTAGTTTTACTTTTATATAGTTTTTTGTACTACCTTCTTTTGGAAGATAGTATCTTACTGCCGTTGTCTCAAAGATAGTTCCATTATCAACAGGTAAAAGATGAATATTGGATCCTTTTTTTATACAAATTTCTTTTTGTGGTACTGACAAGTATAAAATATACCCTAGTGGAATAAAGATAAAGAGTAAATAGATATAGTTTCTTTTAAGCAATATTAAGATAAAAGCGATAAATGCTATGGATGCAGCGATATACATTTTTAACATATCATGGGACTGATTTCTAGGTTTTAAATCGGTCTGTGTCGTTACGCTATCATCATCTACTATTATGGGAATATCTATCGTCTCATATCTATTCTTTAATAGGTTAAAATATGTAAAAGAAAAATTTTCAATTCTTTTGTCAATAACTACAAAGTAAGTAATTCTAGAACTTAAGTATGAATCATTTGAAGATTCTATCCCTTGTTTAAAAACATTTTTAAAATGCATAGTTTTTATGTTTGCATTTTGTGCAGAAGCGACAAACACGACTATATTATGTATATTATCATAACTTGTTGTTTTATACTCTTCAAGTTCTAAATTATTGGCAAGTATATTAGAAAAGTTTTTTTTAGGATTGAGCTTTATGACATTAAGTTTTTGACCTTGAATATAGCTACTATTGTACTCGTATGAACTAATAAGAGAGGCATTTACATCAGGTAGCTTAGCATAACTAGCAGTACTTAAAAGATGAAAAGTGTCATAAAAATATTTTCCTTTTTGTTCTCTAAAAGGAATGTTGTCTAAAATTTTTAGCCCAGAATAGTTTGAAAATTCATAATTTATATCATCAAATTTCTTTACTGTTGAAAGAGTTTTGAGTGTAATGGTGAATATCTCACCTTTAATTATTCTTTTTGGTATTTCATCATAACTTAAGTATATAACTTTATTTGCAAATAATGAAGTTGTAAAAAATAGAATAAAAAAAAGGAGTTTTGTCACGAGGCTAAAAAACCTTCTAGCATTGTAATACCATCATCACTTCCAAGGAGTGCTTCCATTGCACGCTCAGGATGTGGCATCAAGCCAAAAACATTTTTTTCTTTATTGCAAACACCGGCAATACTTTGTGTACTTCCATTAGGATTTGAAATCTTACCATTAGCATCTGTATATTTTAGAAGTATTTGCCCATTTGCTTCAAGCTCTTTAAGGCCTTCTTCGTTTATATAGTAGTTACCATCATGGTGTGCGATGGGAATATTTACAACATCACCACTCTCTAATTTCTTCAAAAAGACATTGTCGTTGTTTTGTACCTTAAGATGATGGTGTTTAGAAATGAAATGTAAACCTTCATTGCGTTTGAGTGCACCTGGAAGAAGTCTAGCTTCGGTTAGAACTTGAAATCCATTACAAATTCCTAAAACTTTTCCACCATTATTTGCATACTCTTTAACAGCAGACATAACTGGGCTAAATTTTGCTATAGCACCACTTCTGAGATAATCTCCATATGAAAAACCACCTGCTACTACTAAAAGGTCTGTATCATTAGGGATACTAGTCGTTTTGTGCCAGATAATTTCAGTTTTGGCACCAAGTTTTTCAAAAGCATATTGCGTGTCATACTCGCAGTTTGTCCCAGGAAACTGTAGGATAGAAACTTTCATTATGCAAGCTCTATATTGTAGTCTTCTATTACAGTGTTAGCTAAAAGCTCTTCACACATTTCAGTTACTCTACTCATTGCTTTTTCTTTATCAGTTTCATCAAGTTTGAGTATGATTTGTTTACCTACTCGTACATCTTCTACTTCATCAAAGCGAAGAGAATCAAGTGCATGATGCACAGCTTTCCCTTGAGAGTCTAGTACACCTGCTTTTAAAAATACATTTACAATTGCTTTCATTTTTTATTTTCCTAATATTCTATTTAAAACTTGCTCGTAAGCTACAGTGAGTCCTCCAAGACCTTGGCGAAATCTGTCTTTATCCATTTTTTCACCACTTTGTGTATCCCAAAAACGGCAATTATCTGGTGAAATTTCATCAACAAGAATAATATTTCCATCTTTATCTTTTCCAAACTCTAGTTTAAAATCTACAAGGTTAAGGCCTTTATCTGCAAAGTAAGGTTTTAAGATATCATTTATCTGTCTCGCCATACGACGAAGTTTGTCAAGTTCATCTTGAAAATCGACAAGACCAAGTATAAGGGCATGTTGATCATTAAGCTTTGGATCCCCTAACTCATCATTTTTGTAGTCAAATTCTACAAGCGTAAAAGGTAAAACTGTACCGTCTTTTATACCAAGGTTTCTTGTTAAGCTTCCTGTTGCTATATTTCTAACAATTACTTCTATAAGAATAACATCAACTTTTTTATGAAGCATGTGATTATCGTCAAGCATTTTAACAAAATGTGTAGGGATACCATTTTCTTCTAAGAGTTTAAAAAGCTCTGTTGAGATTTTATTGTTTAGGGCACCTTTACCAGCTTCACTTGACTTTTTTTCACCGTTAAAAGCAGTCAAGTCATCCTTAAATTCAGATATGAGAAGATTATCATCATCTGTATGGTATAACCTTTTTGCTTTTCCTTCGTAAAGTAATTCTCTTTTTTCCATGCTGTGACTATCCTTGTATTATTATTAAAGCTTTGATGATATCGACACCCTCTTTGAGCTGAATATCTTTGTTTAGCATTTCTGGTGTAATTATATCTTTTTTATCTTTTTTATCTTCTTTATCTTTATCTTTTTTTCCATCAACTTTTTCAAGCTCTTTTTGAAGATGTTTTTTCAGGTCTGCTTCTTTTATAGAAAATTCATTTTTATGTGTTGTGATTTCACCAGGTACCACAATAATATCTGGTTTGACACCTACTGCCTGAATTGTTCTTCCACTTGGTAGATAGTATCTTGCAATAGTCAGCTTGATAGCTTCTTTTTCTGTAATAGGAAGAACAACTTGTACACTTCCTTTTCCAAAAGTATTTTCTCCAACTAAAACGGCACGTTTATGGTCTTGCAGGGCACCACTAACGATTTCAGAAGCACTAGCACTTCCTCCATTGACAAGAACAACCATTGGAACATCTGTAATTGTTTTTGAGCTATGTGCAGAGTAAATTTTTGTTTCAACTTCTCTTCTTCCTTTTTGAGAAACAATAACTCCATCATCAACGAATTCATCCACAAGACCTACAGCTTGATCAAGTAAACCACCGGGGTTATTTCTTAAATCTAAAATAATACCTTTCGTAACTGCTTTTTTCTTTTTGATGGCTTTTGCCACATCTAGTGCTACTTTCTTGTCAAAACTAGCAACACGAATATACAAGATGTTTTTATCTATCATTTTTGTATGCACGGACTCTATAGTGATAATGCCACGAACAATATGAATACTAAGCGGTTTTAGTTCACCTTCTCTTACTATAGTTAAATCAATTGGGGTGTTGACTTTACCACGCATTAATGAAACAGCTTCATCAATTGTCATGCCTATTGTTGATTTATTGTCAATTTTTAGAATAATATCACCTGATTTTAGCCCAGCAATATCCGCAGGTGTACCGTCTATAGGAGCGATGACAGTGAGTGCACCTTCTTTCATTCCGACTGTAATACCTAAACCGCCAAACTCACCATCTGTTTGAACTTGTAAACGTTTATAATCTTTTTGAGTAAGATAATTAGAGTGAGCATCCAAGTTTTTCATCATGCCATCAAGAGCTTTGTCGATGAGTTCTTGGATTGTTATATCATCTACATCATATTGCTGTACGATACTCAAAACCTTCGTAAACTTAGCTAAAGCTTCTAGTCTTGAAGCTTCTGTATTTGTCTCTTTAGAAGCTACGTCGGTTTTTGCAAAAAGATTTGTTGAAAAAAGTAAACCTACCGAGAGTGCTACGGAGACAAATCCTAGAGAAATAATATTTTTATGTTTCATAATAAGCCTATGTATTGTTTTAAAAAAGTATTATATCCATAGTTGATAAATGGCCGTTTAAATGGGACATAATTTTATTTATATATAATTCTATATAATTTTAAAGATATAAGTAAGAAGGCATAAATAATTGACAATGAAACTATTTATGCCTTCTTACTTAACAAAGGCTAATATGTGAATAATATTGTTTTGATAGGCTTTATGGGTGTTGGAAAAGGAAGTGTAGCAAGGGAAGTCGTTAAAAACTCCTCCTATATTGCAATAGACACTGACGACCTTATTGAAAGTATGGAAAATAGAAAGATTAAAAAGATTTTTGAAGAAGATGGTGAGAGCTATTTTAGAGAATTAGAAAAAAATATTGCCAAGTGGCTGGAAAAAAATGTTCAAAATACATTGATATCCACTGGTGGTGGATTGTATAAACAAGAGAATTTAAAAAAAATTGGTATAATTGTTCTACTTGATTCTCCTTTTGATGCTATCATTGAACGAATTAAAAAACATCCAAACGCAGCAAGAAAATTAAAAAAGCGTCCTTTGTTGCAAGATCTTAAAAAAGCTAAGGCACTTTATGAGGAGAGACGTCCTGAGTATCTTAAAGTGGCTGACATCGTGATAGATGTTACAAATAAATCAGCAAAAGAGTGTTCCAAAGAACTTCTTAAAAAGGTAAAAAAATATGCGTAAAATATTATTAATAGTAAGCTTACTGTTTACAACATCTCTTATGGCAAATGAAATTCATTGGGCAAAAGATTTTAAATCTGGGATTGAACAAGCAACAAAAGAGAATAAGCCTGTGTTGTTTGTATTTTCTCGCCATACTTGTAAATATTGTGTGATTTTAGAAAAGACAACTTTTTCTGATCCTCGGGTTATAAAACATTTAAATAATGATTTTATTTCTATCATTGCTTACAGTGATGATGGTGATGCAATGCCTCAGGAGTTATGGAGACCGGGAACACCAACTATATGGTTTTTATACTCTGATGGAAAACCAATGTATCAACCTCTTATGGGGGCAGTGAAAGAAGATGCATTTTTAAAAGCTTTAGATATTGTAAAGCAAGAGTTTAATAAAACTAAAAAACAAAGTGGAAATAAAAAATGATTTTTGTAAATTCTAATGATGATAATTTTGATATAAAGTTTCAAGAGTTACTCTCCAGAGGTAAAATGGATATAGCTCATGTGAGTGGTATAGTTGGCACAATAATTGATGAAATAAAAGAAGATAAAAATCTTGCATTAAGATCACATATCTCTAAGTTTGATAACTGGACACCCAAAAGTGATGAAGATTTAAAGATTTCTATCTCAGATATGCAAAAAGCGTATGAAAATATTGATGAAAAATTGAAAAAATCATTACATTTAGCTTATGATAGAATTAAAATGTATCATGAAAAACAAAAACCAAAATCTTGGTTTGACACAGAAAGTAACGGTACTATTTTAGGACAAAAAGTTACTCCGGTGGATAGTGCTGGACTTTATATTCCTGGTGGAAAAGCTGCATATCCTTCTTCTTTACTTATGAATGTTATTCCTGCCCAAGTGGCTGGAGTTGAAGAGATAATAGTTTGTACACCCACACCAGATAATGAGCCCAATGAACTTCTTCTTGCAGCATGCCATCTTTGTGGTGTAAGCGAAGTTTATAAAGTTGGTGGTGCTAGTGCCATCGCAGCGATGGCTTATGGAACGCAAACGATTCCAAAAGTTGATGTCATTACTGGTCCTGGTAATATTTTTGTCGCAACAGCTAAAAAAATGGTTTTTGGGGAAGTGAATATTGATATGATTGCAGGGCCAAGCGAGATAGGTATCCTTGGGGATGATAGTGCTAATGCAAATCATTTAGCTGTAGATTTACTTTCTCAGGCTGAGCATGATGAGATGGCAAGTTCTATTTTGATAACACCTTCTCAAGCTTTGGCTGATAAGGTTAAGCAAGAGATTGAAAACTGGCTACAAAAACTTCCACGTGAAGAAATTGCAAGAAAATCAATAGAAGAACGTGGAGCAATCATTGTAACAGATAGCATGGATGAAGCTATAGATTTAATGAATCAAATAGCTCCTGAACACCTTGAGGTTGCTACACTAAGCCCATTTGAACTTTTACCTTATATCAAACATGCTGGGGCAATTTTTCTTGGTCATAATACGCCTGAAGCGATTGGTGATTATGTTGCAGGACCAAACCATACATTACCAACTGGTGGAACAGCAAAATTTTACTCTCCCTTAGGTGTAGAAAATTTTATGAAGAAAAGTTCTATCATTTCATTTAGTGCAAATGCCATAAATGAAATAGGTGAAGAGTGTGCTCTGATTGCAAATACTGAAGGCTTAACAGCACATGAACAATCAGTTCGAGTACGAATGAAATAATAAAATTACTATAAATATTTTCACTATTTATAGTAATCATAATCCCTAAAAATATAACTTTCTTTAATCTACACACCTCATAAAACTCATTAATTAATTATTACATTTTTATATTAAACTTAAGCTAACTAGGATAATATGTATACAGTAAAAAAAGCCCTGTATGTTCTACATAAGGGCTTCTTTTAATACAAATAAATCGTAGTTATAAATCTTAATTAAGCCTAGAAAGGGCAAAAGGAGAGTATATGCAATTAGGTTTCCTAGTTGATTTACATCTGTGTATGGGATGTAAAGGTTGTGAGATCGCATGTAAAGTGGAAAATGAAGTTCCACTGAGTACATGGAGACTTCGTGTTAAATATGTAGATGTGGGGACTTACCCAGAGACTAAGAGAACGTTCACTCCATTGAGATGTAATCATTGTGAAAATGCACCGTGTGAGAGAATTTGTCCTGTATCTGCACTGCATTATATAGATAACGGAATTGTAAATATAGATAAAGAAAGATGTATTGGTTGTGCTGGTTGTGTTATGGCTTGTCCTTATGGCGCTATTTATATAGATCCAGAGACACAAACTGCTGATAAGTGTACTTATTGTGCACATCGTATTGCATCAAGCATGATGCCGGCATGTGTTGTGGCATGTCCAGTTGAAGCAAATATTTTTGGTGATTTAGAAGATCCAACTTCAAATATTTCTACATACATTCAGCAACATACTGATGTTCAAGTACGTAAACCTGAGAAGGGAACAAATCCTCATCACTATTACGTTGGAGCAAGTCAAGCACACTTAAATCCTTTAGCGTCAAGAAGAGAAGAGGGTTATAACTTATTTAATAAAATTACAACACTTCCTTTAGGAGGGCATCATTAATGGTACATGAAACTTTAGCAGCAACAAATGCTGTGGTTACATTAGACGTAGCAATACCAGATATATTTTGGGGCTGGTATGTAACAATGAATATGTGGGCTAAAAGTATTGGTACTGGTTTAGTATTTATGCTTTTTCTATTGCTTAAGAAAAATTCTTCTGAAATGAATGGTCTTAGAACTCCGGTTATGATAACTTCATTTATTTTTATGAATATATTTTTGATTTTTACATGGTTAGATTTACACCAAATGTGGAGAATGTGGCATATATTCTTTTACCCTCATTGGACTTCAGCTATTACTGTTGGGGCATGGATGGCAACACTTTTTGTAGGTTTAGAATTCGTAATGATTGCTGTTATGATTAGAAAAGAAAAATGTTTGTTGACGAAACAGCCTACTGCCTTCTTTGATAAAACACTTTTTTGGGTAACACTTTTAGCGATTCCTGTAACGCTTTATACTGCTGGTATTATGGCAGAAGCAACTGCAAGAGAATTATGGCAAATGCCAACTGAATCTGCACAAATGATTTTAGCAGCTACGCTTTCTGGTTCTGCAGCTATGATTCTTCTTGGTGGCTCAAAACTTAGCGATGAAACAAAGAGCTTTTTTGGGTCGGTTTTAGGTCTTAGTGCGTTAATGGCATTTATCATTTATATGTCTGAATATATTTTCGGTGCGATGAAAGCTGAAGAAGTTGCTGCAATTTTACATTATGTAAAAGGTGATGGCGAGTATGCTACAATGTTCTGGATTGGACAATGGGTTGCTTATATCTTGCCAATGCTACTTGTAGCTCTTTACAGAGTGAGTGGAAGTAACTCAATTTTAAGTCTTGCTGCTATTTTGGCAATTGCAGGTCTGTGGGTAGTTAAACATGTTTGGCTAGTTATTCCACAATTATTACCGTTAAGTTAAGGAGAAAGTATAAATGTATTTACAAAGTAGAAGAACATTTTTAAAAGGTGCTGCATTTAGCGTTGCTGGTGTTGCTATTGCTAAAGGTGTATTTGCGACGGATGCTGTAGCTGAGTCTATAGAGAACAGTAAGTTTACAAATACTCCTGATACGATTTCATTTTATCCAAACCAATCTGAATGGGATAATTTTCAAGAGTTAGATGGAGATGATTGGAAACGTGGTGGTATTGAACGCCATGGTGTTGCTTCAGCTGAAAATGAAGATGGAATCCAAGTAAATAACTTCATGCTAGTTCCAACAGTTTGTTCAAACTGTGAAGCTGGATGTGGTCTTACTGCATGGGTTAATAAAGATACAATGACAGTTAGAAAATATATGGGAAATCCACTACATACTGGTTCCCGTGGTCGTAACTGTGCAAAAGGTTACGCTGTAACTTCTCAAATGTATGATCCAGATCGTATTCCATTTCCACTTAAACGTGCACCAGGTTCTAAACGTGGTGAAGGTAAATGGATTCGTACAACATGGGATGAGGCAATGAGTACAATTGGTAAGAAAATGCATGACACATTAAAAGTGGGTGATGAGATTTCTAAAAAATCAATTATGTATCATGTTGGTCGTCCAAATGAAAATGGTTTTGGTCATCGTGTACCTCATAGTTTAGGTATAGATGGTTACAATTCACATACAAATATTTGTTCTGCAGGTGCTCGTCAAGGTACAATACAATGGGCAAATGATGATAGAAACTCTCCAGATTGGGCAAATGCTGAACTTATTTTCTTGCAGTCATCACATGCAGCAGATGCTGGACATTACTTCCAACAATCAGCTGGTTTAATTGCAGATGCACGTAAGCGTGGCGCAAAAATGGTTGTACTTGATCCTCGTATGTCAAATTCAGCAGGTATGGCAGATTTATGGATTCCATGTTGGCCAGGAACTGAAACAGCTCTTT
Source organism: Sulfurimonas sp. (assembly GCF_026988655.1). Classification (GTDB taxonomy): domain Bacteria; phylum Campylobacterota; class Campylobacteria; order Campylobacterales; family Sulfurimonadaceae; genus Sulfurimonas. The sequence goes on from NZ_JALSKT010000045.1 coordinate 60,624, forward strand.
ATCTTTATCTTGCAAATCGTGTTTTACATGAAAAAGATAAAAATGGAGATGATTTAGTTGCACATGACTTTGTAAAAGAATGGGTAAACTGGGATCGTTTATTAGCAAATAAAGAGTACTTACAAAAGATGGTAGGTTATGGATATATATCTAAAATGCCTGCTGGCGATACTTATGAAGATTTTATTGAATTAGTAAAAGAGTTGTATGCTCCATATACTAAAGAGATGGTTATTCGTGAGTGTAAACTTGAAGGTATGGAACATAAGCTTGATGCTTTATGGGAAATGTATATTGATGCTGGTGATAAAATAGCAACATACATCTGGCGTGCTGGTCCAATTGCTCACCGTGGTGGTTGGATGATTGCACGTTCTGCTTTCTTATCTTTAGTTGTGCGTGGTGCGTTACGTGGTGACATAGGTGGAACTTCATTCCATCATTGGCATGAGATTTCAGTTGCTGGTAAAGGTGATAAAGCTACAGTTGCTGGAGAGAGACCTGCTAAAGTTGATGTATGGAATGAGTTGGCATGGCCACCTGAATATCCTCTGTCGTCTTATGAAATGAGTCATATCTTACCTCACCTTCTTATGGATGAAGAGTGGCAAGAAAAATGGACAAAAAAAGGTCTTAAAGTTCCTAAAAAGCTTTCTGTTTGGTTCCCTCGTATGTATAATCCAGTTTGGATTAACCCAGATGGTTTTAGATGGATTGAAGCACTTAAAAGAGAAGATAAAATTGAATTATCATTTAACTTATCTCCAACTTGGTCTGAAACGAACTGGTATTGTGATTATATTTTACCAGTTGGTCTTGCAGGTGAAAGAAATGATCAACAGTCTACTCCTTCTAAACCAGAACAACGTATAGAATTCCGTCAAGCTGTTCTTCGTGTTGCAGCTGAGAAAATGGGATGGAAAGCAAAAGATCCAACCCGTGCTACACTTGAAGCACATATGAAGTACGGTTTAGGTGAAATTTGGGAAGAGTCAGAGTTCTTTCCTAACTTAATGGTTCATCATGTTGATCCTGATGGAAGCTTAGGTATTCGTAAATATTGGGCAAGTAAAAAAGATCCATCTCGTGCTGTTACAGTGCCTGAGTATTTTGATGCTGCTATGAGTTTACTACCAAGATTGAAAGAAACAGCAGATAAAATGTACAAAGATGAAGAGTTTCCAGTATATAGCTATATGAGAGATCATGGTGCTTGGACTGAAAAAACTAATGTATATAAACCTCAAGAAGAAGAGCTGAAAGTAGATAGTGAGTACGTTTATGCACATGGTAAAAAATATGCTAAACATCATGTTAAGAAAGATCAGTTTGGTGCATTATGGGTTGAACACGATGGTCGTAAGCACTCTATTGGTATTATTAGTGATGATAAAGTACTTGCTGGTTTTCATACATTAAGTAAAAAACTTGAGTTTTTCTCTGAGTGGTTTGCAGAATGGAAGTGGCCTGAATATGCAATTCCTATTTATCCTCGTAATGAGAGTGAATACAAGAAAATGGAACATATCGTTACGCAAGTACACCATAGCTTTATGAAAGCACCAAATGAGTTTGCATTAAATACAGTCTTTAGACTACCGTATAATATTCATACTCGTTCTGTGAATTCTAAGCATTTAATGGAAATTTCACAAAATCATAATCCGGTTTGGATTTATACAAAAGATGCTGAGAAGCTTGGTATAAAACGTGGTGATGCAATCCGTGTTAAAGTTACAGATACAGTTTCTGGACTAGACAGTGGATATTTTGTAGGTATGGCTGTACCAACTGAAGCGACTCGTCCTGGTGTTTTAGCTTGTTCACATCACGCAGGTCGTTGGAAACTTAAAGATTCAGTTAGTGTTCCAGGATTTGAGCATAAACTTGGAATAATGGGTGTCGGTGCTCCTCGATATGATATGACTAATGATGGTAAAGTGGGAACACTTAAACCAGTTGAGGGCATTAAACCTCGTCATGATGTATGGCAGTTCAAAGAGTACAATAAAGATTTAGATAACATATGGTGGGATGGTTTAAGTGGTGCGTGGCAAAATGCTGTTGCACCTTCTCATCCGGATCCAATTGCAGGAAATCATGCATGGCATCTAAAAGTAATTATTGAAAAAGCGAAAGCTGATGATGTTATAGGTGACATTTATGTTGATTATGAAAATAACTTTAAAGTTTATCAAGCTTGGAGAGATGAGTTGACTCGTCCTCTTGATCATACTGATAAACTACGTCGTCCACAGCATATTAAACGTCCTGCTGTACCTCTTTCAAATAAAGCTTACGCTGTAGAGATTAAAGCGTAATACTTTTATCATTAAAGCCCACTTCAAGTGAGGCTTTAATATACTTTAAAATAAAATATTCAATATCCAAAGGTAACTAATTAATGCAAGATAATCTTTTAACAGAGCAGTCAGCACGTATAAATATATATGCTTTAATCTCTAGAATTATGATGAATGAAGTAGATGAAAAGCTATTAGAGTTAATAATAAATGATGAAAATATTTTATCTTTTTTCCCAGAGTTTTTTAAGTGGGACAAACGACAAGGAATGAGCAATAAAGATTTAATAGAGCAATATCTAAATGTTGATTTTACTAACCTTTTTTTACTTCATATGATCCCTTATGAGTCGTTTTACAGAAGAGAAGATCAGCAGATGGAAACGGGTGGTGATAATCCTGTACAAACCTTATATAATAGTTTTGATTTTAGGGTTGAACTAGATGAAGCTCGTGTTATGGCTGCAGATCATATAGGTGTGGAATTAGAATTTATGTATAAATTATGTGAATCTGAAAGCAAAGCTTTAGTAGATGGTGAATACAAAATTGCAGGTGAAATTGCTGAAATAGAGTACAATTTTTTAAAAAACCATATACTTGAATGGGCACCAATATTCTTACTTAATATGAAAAGTGAGGCAGGTACTGCTTTGTATCATGATGCTGCTGACTTGGCATTAGAGTTTATTTTAAGTGATTTTGAATATTTGAGTCAGTTAAAAGAGAATTCTTTTTCTTATGAAAAACTTGGAAGGAAGAATAATGGACATTAAAGATTTAAATGAACTAAGAGGTGAGTTTGAAGAACTGCAAAAAAGGTCTATGGAGTCTGCTTGTGTAGACGATAGTTGTAGAATAGAAGAAGAGAATCGTGAAGATTATCCGGACTATATTATTGCAATGTATAAAGAGGTTATGCCTCCTGTTAAAAGTGGGATATATTTTTCTCGTTGGGATCTCAAGGCTATGGCTGCAGAGATTGGAGAATCATTTTCTCTTGATGTGAGAGAAAGAATGTTTAAAAATTTTATGCAATGGGTAGCGTCACCTGATGATATGACATTAGTCATAAATGAATTTAAAAAACATATAGATATGAAATGTAACTTATATCGAGACTATGCATACAGGTATCCATCTTCCAAGTCTATTTTTGATGATAAAATCAAAAAAGCAGATGCAACGAAAAGGTACCTAGATAAAGTGTATGTAGAATTTTTTACTTAATTTGATCCACCTAGAAGATCATCACTGATTTCATAGTTAGTGCTCATGTCTTTTTTAAACTCACTAAGAAAAAGACTCAACTCTTCTATCTCTTTCTTTTTAAGCGAATTTGCAAATGTAAACATGATTTGTGCTTTTTGAGAACGGGCTTTTCCCGCTTTAAAATCTCTTAATTTTTTTAATAAATATTTTTTATCTTTGTTAGCAAGTCTAGGATAATAACTACTTCCTTCTGCATGTGTTCCATGGCAATTGTTACAGCCTTTTTGGTAATAGAGATCATAGCCATTTTTATATGTATCAGCGAAGTTATTAGTAGTATAAAATAAGAGGACTATTATCAATACATAATATTTTTTCATTTTGACTCGTTTAATATTGCAATGATTTTTTTCTTAATTTTTCTAAGACTAGCTTTAGAATTACCATAAGCTATCGCTTCTAATTGGGCTATTTCATTTTTTAGCTCTTTTATATTATATTTTTGCATTAAAATATTTAAGAGTTTTTTTGCATTTTTAGCATTTTTTATATCACTATAAATATTTTTATTTTGAAAAATATTTATACTATTTGGAAAAAACTTAGCACTTAAAAAACCGCTCATAAATATAATGATATAGATGAAAAAGTCATATAACCAAGTAAAACTTTTAGTCTCTTTTGGAAATTCTTGTGTATCTATAAGCTTTGCAAGATTTTGTTTTTCTACTGTAAGATTATATTCTTTTGTTTTAAGTGTATAATATTTTTTATTTTTTGGAGAATAACATTGAATATTCTTGGAAGCTATAGTAAAGTTTTTATCAGCTAAAAGTGCATATTTAAACTCTCTTTGGAGTTTATAGCCATCTTTAGTAGCTTTATTGTAGTGTTTAATAGTGTCAGAAAATATTTTGACACCTTGGATATTATCTATGATATTTATATCTATTGCATTGTATCCAGTTCCTTGGAGAAAATAGGTGATATTTGCACTCTCAAACGCAGTAATATGTTCTTTGTCTAGTTTTGATGAAATTCTAAAATCTCCGACTAATGAAACATCCTCTTTTAATGCTTCTACATCTAAATGCAAAGGGTTTAAGTCTATTTTTCTGTCCATGGTATCTATCCATTTTACATTGTCACGACCACCTTCATAAACTTGAGCGACTGCTTTGTCACTAGCCATTTTAATAACAAAATCAAATTTAATATTTATTTTTTTACTTTTATTAGGGAAAAGTAAATATGTAAAAGTACTTTCCTTATCATGATAATTTATATCTTTGGCTACTTTATTTAAAAGAAGAATTTGGTAATCATCTGATAGTCTTGGTTTTAAAAAGAAAAACATCACATCAGTATGATCTTTTTGTCTTGCTTTGAAGGTTATTTCTACAGCTTCTTTTACACATGGATGGCTATTAGATACGCTAAACTTGTACTCAGCTAATTGTGAAGCACTCAGGTTTTGTATAAATAAAAAGAGCAGCAAACTACCAAGGACGTTTTTCATTTGTGTAACCTTTATTTATAAGTTCATAGGCTTTGTAGCCTATTTTATATTGACTTTTATTTATTTTATCATTTTTATTTATTTTTTTACTACTACTTTTTGCTTTATTCTCACCTGAGCTATTACTGCTTTGTCCAGTTTTGTTTTTAGAATTCGAATTAGCTGCGTTTGACTTCTCTTCATCTTTTTTTGTATTGGTTTTTTTTGAGGCTTGGGTCTGTTTTTTTGTTTCATTAGGAGGAAGCATATCAGAGATGTCGATTTTTTCTTTATACCTATATATAGTGAGTAGGTTTGCATAGGCATCTTTATCTAGTCCAAGATTTAATGCTTTTTGATAGTATATTTTAGCTCTGTCATATTTTTGAAGTTTTACGGCACAATTGCCCATGTTGTAATAAAGTTTTTGTTTTAAAGCGATATTTTGAGTCTGAATTTGAGAGAAGATTTTGATAGCATTTTTATACTGTTTGTCTTTATAATAAGCAACACCCATGTTGTAATAACTCGCTACACTTGGTGTAAGCTTTTTGAACTCCTGCACTGAACTATGGTAGTCTTTTTTCTCAAAACTATCATTTGCTTTGTTGATGTAGTAAAAATCTAAAATTGAAGAATGTGCTTGATATGGAAAAAGAATGATAAGAGTTAAAGGTATCAATTGATGAATCTTAGTTATAGAAATACTAAACAAGATGATTGAAAATAGTAAGGGTATCCAAAAAAGTTCTGTGTATGTTAAGGTGTGTATTGTCGATTGAGATGAGTTGTCTTTATTTTGTGAAATGTCTGAAATAAGTTCATCAATTATATTAGAACTGTTTGAATTTATTTCATAATAGATACCACCACTCAGTAGAGCAAACTCTTTTAAAATTGGATTGATGCGGGAGATAATTAGATTGCCTTTTGTATCTTTTAGTTTATGTCCATCTTTAGTTAAAAGTGCACCTTCTGATGTGCCAATTGCAACAACATAGGGAATAATATTGTTTTTCTTAGCAGTATGTATAAGTTTATTTACATTGTGTTCTTCTCCACCATCTGTGAAGATGATTAGCTTCTTTTTTTCATAAGAAGTTTTTGCTACTGTTTCTAGTAATGTTTGTAGTGATGTTCCTTTTGTTAAAATATACTTTGGATTAAGCATATTGAGCGCGATGAGACTAAGCGCTCTATCTGTTGTGGGTGGTGATATCAGCATAGAATTTGATGTAAAAGCAAAGATACTAAATCTGTTTTTTGGCAGTTCTTCTAAAATATCTTCGATCTGTTTTTTTGCTAAGTTGTATCTAGTAGGCTGTATATCTTTTGCCTGCATTGAGTAAGAAGCATCAATGGCAATGATAAAATCTTGGGCATCGAATTTTTGTTCGTTTAAGCTATGTGTTAAAACAGGACGACTTAAAGCAATGAACATAAAAGTTAAACTTAAAAACAATAGCTTTCTTTGTAATTTTTTTTCTTTATCAAAGTGTTTAATATCTGAAATATAAAAAAAAAGAAGAGGGATAAGGAGTATTAAAACCCAAGCGTAAAGAAGATTCATAACAACTCGCTTTTACGACTTTTAAGTAACAAGTAAAACAATAAAAGAGTAGCTAAGAGCAAAGGAAAAATATATAAAACATGTTTGTTGAGATAATGTTTAGAACGTATTTTGCTAGGTTCTAGTATATCGATTTCTCGATATACATCTTTTAAAATTTCTTTATTTTCTGCTGCAAACATCTTGCCTTGTGTTTGTGAAGCAATGTGTTGCAAAAGTTTTCTATCAAAACTGTTTGCTTTGCCTATACCAATGGTATAGATTTTTACTTTGAGTTTTTTTGCTTGTTCTACTGCATTTTTGACCGAGATAGCCCCACTATTTTGATATCCATCAGTAACTAAGATTAGTACTTTATTTTTTGCATGTCCATATTTTAAGACCCTTAGTCCACTGGCTATTCCCTCACCAATGGCTGTACTATCTCCTGCAATGCCAACATCAAAAAAGTCAATGAGAAATTTGATACTATTCATATCATATGTAAGTGGTACTGCAGCAAAAGCATAACTTCCAAATATTGATATACCTACATTGTCATCAAACCTTTTAGATATAAATTCTATAAGGACATTTTTAAGTATATCAAATTTCCTTTGCTGCGTTTGCTCTTTATCAAAGTTGCTTTCAGCCATAGAACCGCTTGTATCTAGTACAAATACTAAGTCACGACCTTTTCTTTTGTTAGATGTTTTTTGATCATACGTTATAGGGGAGGCTAGAGCAGTTACTAATAGAACTAAGATCAAAGAGTAAAATAGTTTGTCTATATTTATCCAAGAAGTTTTTTTAGAAAATAAATTTGTATGTGGAAAAATAAGTTTTTTAATGCTAATAGGACATTTATATATACATAAAATTAAAGTAAGTAGTATAAATGCTGAGGGGTATTGAAATTCAAAATTATGCAATTATTTTCTAGCCCAAATCATTCTGGTATAAAGCCCAAGTATTGAAGTATACCCAACTTCACTAAAGGTAAGTTCTGTTTTTGTATTATATATAAATGTTGTCGGGTATGCAGATATATTGAATTTTGAAGCTAACTTTCCAGTCTGATCATTTACGACTTTAAAAGTATAGTTGTGCTCATCCATGTATTTTTTTATCTCATAGTCACTGCCTGATTTTATAGCAATGGTTATGACTTGAAAATGTTTTGATAAAAAGTTAATATTTGAAGCTTCAAGTTTACATGTTGGACACCATGTTGCCCAAAAATGTATGAGGATTGGTTTGCCCTTTTGTATCGTGTATGTTTGATTATCTATTAATTTTACAGATTCTAAACGCAGTGGAGCATCTGATAAATCTTGACTTTTATATAAACTCATTAAATTTGCAATAATAGTCATTGTTACAATAAAGTAGACTATCTCTTTTGTATAGTGTTTTAGTTTATTCATCTAGATATATTAACACTTATGTAATAATAAACTGATAAAATATGAGATGTAAAAGGAAGAAAAATGCTAAAAATATTACTAATTACGTTCTGGGTTATTTTTATAACAGGATGTTCAACGGTTGTGAAGACTACTCCGGTAAAAACTCAAGAGGTGAAGAAGCCTATTGTCGTGAAACATCAAAGGTTTCAAACTGTAGCGAAAGAAAAGGCTATCTTATTGCAAGATAAAGAGCACAAAGAGTCATGTTATATCTGTGGAATGAACCTTGTAAAGTTTTATAAGACGAGTCATGCTGCATCAGAGATGGGTAAAGTACATCAATATTGCTCTTTGCATTGTTTAACAAAACATTTAAGCAAAAAAGGTGTTGAGCTTGAAAATCCTATAGTTGTAGATGTTGCGTCTTTAAAATTTATTCCCGTTCAAGAGGCATATTATGTTGTAGGAAGTTCAAAACCAGCAACAATGAGCAGAGTAAGCAAATATGCTTTTAAATCTTTAAAAGATGCAAAAAAGTTTCAAAAAGAAAATGGTGGGAAAATAGTTGACTTCTACACTGCTTGGCAACTTGCAAAGAAAGATTTTCAATAACATTATCCTATAATAAAAGTATCATATTGTAAGGAGTATATTATGCAAGAAAATAGGGATAAAGATTCAAAAGTTTATCTTATCGGAAGTGGTATTGCCGCTTTGGCCGCTGCAGTTTACCTAGAAAAAGATACAAATATCTTAGGTAAAAATATCTATATTCTTGAAAAAGATACTGTTTTAGGCGGTTCTTGTGATGGTTCTGGTGATGCAGAAAAAGGATTCCTTGTTCGCGGAGGAAGAATGCATGAAAAACATTATGAATGTTATTGGGATCTGTTATCTAATATCCCTTCTTTGGAAGATAAAAATGTTTCTGTAAGAGATGAGAGTTTTGCTTTTAATGAAAAGTATGTATCTAATGCAAAAGCTAGACTTTTAAAAGCTGGACAAAAGATTGATGTAAGTTCTTATGGTTTGACACTTAAACAACAATCACAGCTTTTAAAGTTGACTTTTGCACCTGAGTTTACTTTAGATGGTGTGAGGATTGAAGATTGGTTTGATCAAGATTTTTTTGATACAAAATTTTGGTATATTTGGTCGACTATGTTTGCTTTTCAAAAATGGAGTTCAGTTGCTGAAATGAGACGCTATATGAAGCGTTTTATCCATTTAGTTGATGGCTTGTACAAGCTTGGTGGCATAATGCGAACAAAATATAATCAATATGACTCAGTTATAAGACCTATAAAAAGATACCTAGAAGAAAAAGGTGTACATTTTGAAATAGATTGTGAAGTTGTAGATATAGACTTTAATCTTTCCTCAGACAAACTGACTGCAACTGTGATTCACCTTGAAAATAAAGATGAAATTGTTTTAACAAAAAATGATTATGTTTTTATTACTAATGGTTCTATGACAGAGAGTAGTGATGTTGGATCTTGGCATAGTGCCCCAATACTCAAAGGTATAGAAGAATCAGGATCTTGGAAATTATGGAAAAAATTAGCTAAAAAGCATAAGTTGTTTGGTAATCCAGATCCTTTTTGTGATGATATTGATTTACAAAAATGGTATTCATTTACAGCGACAATGCATGACAATACTTTTCATGATTATATGGAAAAATTTTCAGGAAATGTACATGGAACAGGCGGACTTGTTACCATGACTGACTCAAATTGGCTGATGTCCATTGTTATAGCTCGTCAACCACATTTTCCAAATCAGCCAGATGATGTTAAAATATTTTGGGGATATAGTTTATACCCTGATAGAAAAGGAAACTTTGTTCATAAAACAATGGCTGGATGTAGCGGGGAAGAGATTTTAGAAGAGCTCTATTATCATTTAAAAATACAAGATTTGATGAAACCTATTACAGAAGCAGGAAAGATTAATTGTTTACCAGTTGCTATGCCATTTATTGATAGTCAGTTTATGCCTAGAAAAAAAGGGGATAGACCAAATGTTATTCCTAAAGGCGCAACAAACTTTGCTTTTTTAGGACAATTTACAGAAGTTGAAAATGATTGTGTATTTACAGTTGAGTATTCAGTGAGAAGTGCGCAAATGGCAGTTTATGGGTTGTTTGATACGGATAAAGAAGTGATACCGGTTTACGATTCTATTCATAATCCGAAGTATTTAATAGCAGCAGTACAAGCATTAAGCAAATAAAATTTGCTTAACTTGTGCTGTTGATGTTGAGAGAGTAATTACTCTATCTCAGCATCTATGACATCATCGTCATCTTTTTTCTTAGCTGAATCAGCTGCGCCAGCTTCTCCACCTTGTTCTTTTTTATACATTTGCTCTGCCATTTTATGACTTGCTTCTGTAAGAACTTTTACTTTTTCTTCAATTTGTTCTTTTGTAGCATTTTCATCTTTTAGAACTTCTTGAAGATCGCTAATCGCTGCTTCAATTTTTGCTTTTTCATCCGCATCAAGGTTTTCACCCATCTCTGTCATAGATTTCTCAGTTTGAGCAATCAAAGCATCCGCTTGGTTTCTTAGTTCAACTACAGCTTTTCTTGCTTCATCTTCAGCTTTATGTGCTTCTGCATCTTGAACCATTTTGTTGATCTCTTTTTCACTTAATCCTGAACTACCAGAGATAGTGATTTTTTGCTCTTTACCAGTACCTTTATCAACAGCACTTACTGTTAAGATACCATTTGCATCAATATCAAATGTTACTTCAATTTGAGGTACACCTCTTGGTGCTGCTGGAATATCTGTTAGTTCAAAAAGACCTAAAGATTTATTGTCTTTAGCAAATTCACGCTCACCTTGAACAACATTGATACTTACGGCTGGTTGGTTGTCTTCCGCAGTTGAGAAAACTTGAGATTTTTTCACTGGAATAGTTGTACCTTTTTCAATTACTTTAGTAGCAACTCCACCAAGTGTTTCAATACCCAATGATAATGGTGTAACATCAAGTAAAAGAACATCTTTTACATCTCCACGTAACACACCACCTTGAATGGCAGCACCAGCAGCAACAACTTCATCAGGATTTACAGATTTATTTAAATCTTTTCCGTCAAAGTAGTCAGAAACATTTTTTTGTACCATTGGTACACGAGTTGATCCACCAACCATGATAATCTCTTTAATATCACCTTTGCTTAGATCTGCATCTTTCATAGCAGTATTTACATGATCCATTGTTTCATGAACTAATGGGTCAATCATGCCCTCAAATTTAGCGCGAGTAAGTTTTACGACTAAATGTTGTGGTCCCGCTTCTGTCATCGTGATAAATGGCAAGTTGATTTCAGTTTCAGTTGCACTACTTAACTCTTTTTTTGCATTTTCTGCTGCATCTTTGAGTCGTTGTAGAGCCATTTTGTCATTTTTAAGATCAATTCCATGACTTGATTTGAACTCTTGCGCTAACCAATCAACAATTTTGTTATCAAAGTCATCTCCACCTAAGAAAGCATTTCCATCAGTTGAGAGTACTTCAAATGTACCTTCACTAATTTCAAGTGTTGTAACATCAAATGTTCCACCACCCAAATCGTATACTAAAACATTTTCATCACTTTTACTGTCAAGTCCGTATGCAAGTGCAGACGCAGTTGGCTCATTGATGATACGAAGAACATTAAGACCTGCAATAGTACCAGCATCTTTTGTTGCTTTTCTTTGTGCATCATTAAAGTATGCTGGAACTGTAATAACAGCATCAGTTACCTTTGATCCAAGATAAGCTTCTGCATCCTCTTTTAGTTTTGTAAGAATTTTTGCTGAAATTTCTTGTGGTGTATAAACCTTACCAGCCACATCAACAGCTGCCATACCATCTTTATCAACAATTTTATATGTTACCTTGCTTTGTGCAAGCTTTGCATTTTCTTCATTCATCATAAGACCCATGATTCTTTTTACTGATGAAATAGTTTTATCCGGGTTTGTGATGGCTTGACGTTTTGCAGGGTCACCTACAAGAACCTCACCTTTATCTGTAAACGCAACTACTGATGGAGTTGTGTTTTTTCCTTCTGCATTTGGGATGATTTTTGCCTCACCACCTTCATATACTGCCACACATGAGTTTGTTGTTCCTAGATCTATACCTATTACTTTTGACATATTATCTTTCCTTTAATTTTAGTTTAAAATTTAAGGGAACCTTTTTATTCCCTTTCATTACAGAATCGGGAGTAATCCCGCTTCTTACGCTAACGCTTGGTTCTCTTGGGAAGAGAGCCCACGACGCCTTGCGTCTTTGCCTCTAATAGAGGTTAAAAACTTATTTATTTTTAAAACAGTGAAAGTATATTCTATTTTAAAAATATCTTTTGCAACCTAAGTTGCATTGAGTAAATTTTACTTAGCAACGACAACCATTGCTTCTCTTAGAGGTCTGTCTTTATACTTATATCCTCTTTGAAAAGTTTGTACAATTTGTCCACTTTCAATTTCATCGTGATCTACGCTTTGAACTGCATTATGGATATTTGGATCAAACGGCTCTTCGTGAGATACCATAGTTACACCATTTTTTTCAAGTGCAGTTGTAAATTGTTTAAGAGTAAGCTCAAGCCCTTCTTTTAATTTTACAATTAATTCTTCAGCATTTGTATCAGTATCTGCTGATTTAAGTGCCATCTCTAAAGAATCAATAACAGGGATCATATCTTTTGCAAATTTTTCATTTGCATACTCTACTGCTGTATATTTTTCACGTTCTAATCTTTTTTTAATATTGTCAAAGTCCGCATGTACACGCGCGTACTTATCTTTTAATTCTGCTAATTCTTTTTGTAATAAATCAAATTCATTTTCTACTGCTTGCGCTTCTGCTTCAGCTTCAGATGACTCTGAATTATTATCTTCTTCATTTTGAAGATTTTCATTTTCAATGTTCTTATCTGACATAATTATTACTCCTTTTCTAGTAAAGATAAGTGTATTATACATATTGAGTGTAACAATGTCAAGTGTTGGTTGTCTTTTTTGGATAAAGGTAGTTGATAGTCAATGACTAAAGTATTAACTAAGGGATTTTAAAACTATTTGTAACCATTCAGCACCAAACAAAAAAATAGGCACAAAAATTGCTTAAACATACATATTATGACAGAACAAGAAGCTATAGATTTTTGCAAGAACAATCCAGAGGCAGCGGCTAAAATAATTC
>NZ_JALSKT010000046.1 GCF_026988655.1 Sulfurimonas sp.
TGGTGGACCCTCAGGGATTCGAACCCTGGGAGGTATGACCCTCGCCGGTTTTCAAGACCGGTGCATTCGACCAACTCTGCCAAAGATCCACGTTGTAGTAGTAAATTGTTAAATAACTGGAGGTGCCACCCAGATTTGAACTGGGGATAGCAGCTTTGCAGGCTGCGGCCTTACCACTTGGCGATGGCACCAGTTTCAGTTAATTATCAGTGGTGCCCGGGGCCGGACTCGAACCGGCACAGTATTGCTACCGGGGGATTTTAAGTCCCCTGCGTCTACCAATTTCGCCACCCGGGCATCGTGAGTGTGTATCACAGATTAACAATCAAAATTAAATGGAGCGGGAAACGAGGTTCGAACTCGCGACCCCAACCTTGGCAAGGTTGTGCTCTACCACTGAGCTATTCCCGCATCCATACGCTTACTAGACTAGGTCTGTAAGTGAGCCGGAATTATAGCTTGTTTTTTTTTCTTTGTAAAGAGTTTTTGGTTAAAAATAGAAAAAAAGTGCTATAATCGCATTTATAATTAGAAATGTAAACTACTATATAGGGATTTTTTATGAGAAGTGATACTATTAAAAAGGGCTTTGATAAGGCTCCACACCGTTCATTGTTGCGTGCGACAGGTCTGAAAGATGAAGATTTTGACAAACCATTTATTGGGATTGCAAACTCTTATATTGATATTATTCCTGGACATTTTTTCTTGCATGAGTATGGTGAAATTGTTAAAGAAGCCATCCGAGAAGCAGGGGGTGTTCCTTTTGTATTTAACACTATTGGTGTTGATGATGGAATTGCTATGGGGCATGATGGCATGCTTTACTCTTTACCATCACGTGAGATTATTGCTGATTCTATTGAAACGGTGATGAATGCTCATAAGCTTGATGCTATGATCTGTATTCCTAACTGTGACAAAATTGTTCCAGGGATGATAATGGGGTCACTTCGTGTTAATGTTCCTACTATTTTTGTTTCAGGTGGACCAATGGCTGCAGGGCATAAAAAAGATGGAACACCTATCGACCTTGCTACTGCGTTTGAAGCAGTTGGTCAGCATGCTGAAGGAAATATGACAGATGAAGAACTGTATGAGATAGAGTGTGAGGCTTGTCCTTCTGGTGGTTCATGTTCAGGTATGTTTACTGCAAACTCTATGAATACTTTATGTGAAGCTATGGGTATTGCACTTCCTGGTAATGGAACTGTACTTGCCATGACTCCTGAGAGAATAGAGATGGTAAAAAAAGCTGCAAAACGTATCGTTGAACTTGCAAAAATGGAAGATCCGAAGTATAACTTCAAAAATATTTTAAATGAGAAAGCTGTACACAATGCATTTGTAGTAGATATGGCGATGGGTGGAAGCTCAAATACTGTTTTACATATGTTAGCAATTGCTAAAGAGTCAGATGTTGATTTTCATATAGAAAATATTAATGCTATTGCTGAAAAAGTTTCACATATTGCTAAAATTTCTCCATCATTAACAACTGTTCATATGAAAGATATTGATGATGCAGGTGGAGTAAACGCAGTAATGAAAGAGGTTTCTAACAGAGGTAATGATGTTTTGCATCTTGATGCACTTACTATCACTGGAGAGACTTTAGGTGAAAGAATTAAAGATGCAGAGATTAAAGATACAAGCATTATTCATACGAATGAAAATGCCTATTCTCCTGTTGGCGGTCTTTCAATTTTATTTGGTAATCTTGCAACTGAAGGTGCGGTAATTAAAGCAGCGGGTATAGTTGACAGTATGCGTCATTTTAAAGGTACAGCTATTTGTTTTAATTCTCAAACAGAAGCGATAGCCGGAATCATGGCACACAAAGTAAAACCAGGTAACATTGTGGTGATTCGTTATGAAGGTCCTAAGGGTGGTCCAGGTATGCAAGAGATGCTTGCACCTACTGCACTTATTCAAGGTATGGGACTTGGTGAGACTGTTGCGCTTATTACAGATGGTCGTTTTAGTGGTGCTACTAAAGGGGCTTCTATTGGACATGTTTCTCCAGAAGCTGCTGAGGGTGGACTTATTGCTCTCGTTGAAGATGGCGATGAGATAGAGCTTGATGTTGATAAACATACTTTGCAGTTAAATGTAGATGGTGAAGAGTTAGCAAGAAGAAAAGATCATTATGTGCCATATAAAAATGAAGTAAAATCAAAATGGTTGAAACGTTATCAACTTTTAGTTTCAAACGCAGCAAACGGTGCTGTACTAAAAACAGAATTATAAGAAGGAATATTTATTTTGAATGAAATTGCTATAAAAAAAGATGGCGAAATTATCGACACACAAACAGCAAAAGAGCTGGGATTTGAAGGTGAACAGATTCATCTTGACAACTCTCCTGAATCTTTAGAAGTATTACGTCATTCTACGGCTCACTTGATGGCACAAGCTATCAAATCACTGTATCCGGATGCTGAGTTTTATGTAGGACCTGTTGTAAAAGAGGGTTTTTACTATGATTTTAAAACATCTGCCGAAGTTGGAGAGGGTGATTTAAAGAAAATAGAGAAGCAAATGCTCTCTTTTGCTAAGAAAAAATATCCAATTGAAAAATATGAAATTACAATGGATGAAGCAAAAGAAAAGTTTAAAGATGATCATTTAAAGCTTGAAGTTATGAAAAGAATTCCAAGTGAAACTGTAAGTATTTATAAGCAAGGCGAATTTGAAGATCTTTGTCGAGGTCCACATTTACCAAATATTGGGCTTATACGCTACTTTAAACTTACAAAAATTTCGGGTGCTTACCTTGGCGGAGACTCGAAAAATGAAATGCTAACTCGTATATATGGGATAGCTTTTGCAGATAAAGAATCACTCAAAGCACATATGACTCAGCTAGCAGAAGCTGAAAAACGTGATCACCGTAAGCTTGGAAATGAAATGAAACTGTTTACTTTCCGTGAGGAAGTTGGTGCTGGTTTTCCTATCTGGCTTCCGGCTGGTGGACGTTTACGCGCTCGTTTAGAATCTTTACTTTTTAAAGCTCATCGTAAACGTGGATATGAACCAGTTCGTGGACCTGAAATGTTACGTTCAGACCTCTGGAAAACATCTGGGCATTATCAAAACTATGGTGAAAATATGTACTTTACTCACATTGATGAGTTAGAGTTTGGTGTAAAACCTATGAACTGTGTAGGTCATATTAAAGTATATGAAGATGAGCTTCACTCTTATAGAGATCTGCCAATCAAGTATTTTGAGTATGGTGTTGTACACCGTCATGAACTTACAGGTGCCCTCCATGGACTTTTTAGAGTTCGTGAATTTACGCAAGATGATGCACATATCTTTTGTCGTGCCGATCAAATTGAAGAGCAAATCATAGAAGTAGTGGATTTTGTTGATAAAATTATGTCAACTTTTGAGTTTGATTACAAGATGATGATCTCAACAAAACCTGAAAAAGCTGTCGGAGATGATGCAGTGTGGGAAGTTTCTACACAAGCACTCAAAAATGCGATGGATAAAAATGAACTAGTTTATGAGATTGATGAAGGTGGTGGGGCATTTTATGGTCCTAAAATCGACATTAAGATTACAGATGCGATAGGTCGAGAGTGGCAATGTGGTACGATTCAGCTAGATTTTAATCTTCCTGAGAGATTTAAGCTAGAATATAACGGTGAAGAGAATGAAAAAATTCAGCCAGTTATGATTCACCGTGCCATTTTAGGCTCTTTCGAGCGTTTTATCGGGATCTTGACTGAGCATTATGCAGGTGAATTTCCAATGTTTATAGCTCCTACACAAGTAGCAATTGTTCCTGTTGCAGAGACACATAAAGAATATGCTAAGCTTCTATCAGATAAACTTATCGATATTAATGCCGATAGTGAAATCTATGCGAAAAATGATTCTTTAAACAAAAGAATTAGAACTGCAGAAAAAACTCGTGTTCCTATGATAGTTGTCATTGGGGATGAAGAGATAAAAAATAAAACTGTAGCTATTCGTGATAGACGAACTAGAGAGCAGTACAATTTAAGTGAAGAGGAATTCTTGAAGCTTATACAAACTAAAATAAATGAGGTAAATTTTTGAGTAAAAACAAAGACCGCGTTATCATGAATGATGACATCCGTGTTCCAGAGGTGAGATGTAATGTAGATGGAGGTGAGTCATTAGGCGTCATCTCAACTGATGAGGCTATGACAAAAGCAAATGAGCTAGGTTTAGACTTAGTTTTAATCGCTCCAAATGCGAAGCCACCTGTTGCTAAGATCATGGATTATGGTAAGTTTAAATACCAAGAAGAGAAAAAATTAAAAGAGCAAAGAAAAAATCAGGTTAAGATAGTCGTTAAAGAGATTAAATTATCTGTGAAAATTGCTGAGAATGATATTGCTTATAAAGTAAAACATGCAAGAGAGTTTCTTGAAAAAGGATTTCATGTAAAATTTAGAGTATTTTTACGTGGTCGTGAAATGGCACACCCTGAAGCTGCAAAAGAAGTCCTTTTACAAGTTTGGCCTATGGTTGAAGATATCGCTGTAATGGAAAAACCACCTAAGTTTGAAGGTCGTTATTTCAATATGTATGTTGTTCCAAAAAAATAAAAGATAAAGCCTAAGCTTTATCTTTTTATCTATTTTACTATCTGAGATTTAATCTCATCTTCTTCTAATGCTTCTTGAGCATATTTTATAACTACTACATGTTCTGTTTCATTTATAAACCATTCAGCTATATGTTCACTTTCTAAAGATTTTAATTTATCAAAGTCAACTTCAATTTCTGGAATAATCAAATGAGAATATCTTGTAGGGTTTTTCATCTTCACAAGTGTCCAAATTAACCATATAAGACCAATACCCCCGATAGTAAGTCCGAGTGTAGCCCGTGAACTTGCATCAAGATAAAGACCAGCAAATGTTCCACCAAGGAATGTTGCAAAGTAAGCTGCAGAGTTTGCAATACCTAAAGCAGCACCTTTTTGATGTACTTTTGCAAATTTACTTATCATAGACTGAACAAGTGGTTCCATCATATTAAATGCAACAAAGAAAAAGATAACGGCTGTGATGAAAACTGCACTTGAATTTGTTGTACCCATCAAAACAAATGATGCGATAAATAAAACAATAGAGACTAAAAATATTTGTTTAGGAATATTTCTTTTTTCCCCAAATACTGCAGCAGGTCCCATAGCGATTAGACCCGCAATCATTGCTGGAACATAAACCATCCATAGTTCACTTTTATCCCAGTTAAAACCATATTCTGGTTTTGTTAAAAATACAGGAATGATTACAAACGCAGCTGTCATAAGACCTTTTTGCATAGCATTGATGATAACCATACTTAAGAGATTTGGATCTTTTAAAATATCTGATGTTTTCGTATCTCCATGGTAAATATGTTTTATTTTTGGAGGAGTTGGTACTTTTGCAAATAAAATACCAACAGCTAATACGGCTAGAATAGCTGTAATAATAAAGATTGTACTAATCCCATAATGAGATGCTATGATAGGTCCAGCTGCCATTGCTATAGCAAAACTCATTGCTATAAACCCACCCATGATTGCCATAGCTTGACCTCGTTGTTTTTCTTCAACTAAATCTGCAATCATTGCAGTAACAACAGAGCCAATAGCTCCAGCACCTTGTAAAAAACGTCCAAACATAAGCATATATATGTCAGTTGAGTATGCACAAATAAGCGAACCAACTAAAAAGATAAGAAGACCAATAAGTATAGTGGGTTTTCTTCCTATTTTATCACTTAGGCTTCCAAAAGGAACTTGAAAAATAGCCTGAGTAAGGGCGTAACCACCGACAATTACACCAACTAAAAATGGAGTTGCACCTTCTAAATCAAGTGCATAAACAGAGAGAACTGGTAGAACTAAAAAAAGTCCTAAAAATCGTAAAAAAAGAATACTCGAAAGCGGAAATACTTTTTTAAACATAAAAATCCTTTGTATGAGTTTTAAGTAAGAGATTAGAGATAATTTCATACTTATTGTATAATGGCGCAATTATAGAGCAATAACTATTTACATAAGCAAAGTAAACGCAGTTGTTATGATTTTTTAAAGTAAAAAACAAGGAAATAATATTGAAATTAGTTTTAGCAACATCAAATAAAGGCAAGGTGAGAGAGATAAAAGCACTTTGCCAAGAATATGAAGTTATTCCATATACTGAATTGATAGAAGAGTTTGAGATTATTGAAGACGGGGATACTTTTAAAGACAATGCACTTATCAAAGCCAAAGCTGTTTATGAAGCTCTTGATGATGAAGATCTCATTGTGATGGCTGATGATAGTGGTATAAGTGTAGATATCCTTGATGGTGCGCCGGGAATTTACAGTGCAAGATATGGAGGCGCGGGTGCAAGCGATAAAGACAACCTTTATAAACTTATGCAAGATATAAAAGAAAAAGGTGTTGAAAATTCTCCAGCGCATTATACTGCTGCTATTGCTATAGTGACAAAAGATAGAGAAAAAACTGTGCATGGATGGATGTATGGGACTGCTCTGACGCAGGCAAAAGGAGAAGGCGGTTTTGGCTATGACCCGATGTTTATCCCGCTAGGCTACGATAAAACGCTAGGAGAACTTGATGAAAGTATAAAAAAAGAACTTTCTCATCGTTCTAAAGCCTTAAACTTAGCGGGAAAAATTTTAAGAAGTCTATAATATTTTAAGACTTACTTCGTAAAAAGTATTTTCTAGTTTTTCTAGTAAATAATGTAAGTGGTCGTTATATTTACGCAGTGTTTGCATAATATCTCCTTTAACATTAATATGTCTAACAGAGAATCTACAGCAAACACTATTCCACTAGTTAAAGAGTGTTAAGTACCTCTCCATAAATAACCCCAACTTCAGCAAAGAGCAAATAGCTCTAGTGCTAGGCAGATTTCTGCAGGACTAACTGGTTAATCCAAAGGAATCTAACGACGCAATAGGGCTATTTGCTCTTTGCCCGAAGGGAAGTTTAAAAAGAGGGCTACTACTTCGTTGAAAATCCTTTAAGCTACTAGTAGCTCATGCGGAATTTCGCCTTGCATTAGCCCTCTTTTTAAGCTTCTGAAATTGGGGTTATTTATGAAGAGGTACTTAATAGCAATACCCCAAAAAGAATTCTATAAACTCCAAACGCAACGAAAGTGAATTTTTCTAAAAATTTTAAAAATAGCTTGATGGTTACATACGCAACTGCAAATGAAACGACAAACCCTACAGCTAAAGCCTCTAAGTTTGCACCTGAAAACTCATGATAGTGTTTGAGTAAATCATATGCAGTCACAGCACTCATCACAGGAAAAGCAAGTAAGAAGCTAAACTCAGCACTTGCTTTACGGCTAAGACCTACAAGTAAAGCGCCTATGATAGTCGAACCAGCACGTGAAGTCCCTGGAATAAGAGCAAAAACTTGTGCAATTCCTATCCATAAAGATTGTTTTATGCTGACATCTTCAACATCGTTTATAAGCTCTTTTTCATTGGGTATATAAAACTTCTCAACAAGTAAAAAGACAATACCACCGACGATAAACATAATAGCAACAATGTTGATACTAAAAAGCTCTTTAATTTGATGTGAAAAGATAAAGCCTACAATGCCGATAGGTAAAAAAGCTAAAAATACTTTTGTCCATAAATTAATATGCTTGAGTGTGAACTTTTCTTTGTAGTTAAATACAACGGCTAAAATAGCGGCAAATTGAATGATTACCTCATACGCTTTTGTTACATTTGTTTGGTCAATTCCTAAAAACTCGCTTGCCACGATAAGATGTCCCGTGGATGATATAGGTAAAAATTCTGTGAAGCCTTCGATAACGCCTAGTATTATTGAATCATATATAGTCATATTTGTCCTTTTAAAAACGGTATTTTAGCATATTTATAAAGTTTAAACTTACTTTGCTATAATACGAGGTTTTATTTTAAACACTAAACCTTTAATAGGATATACACTATGTTACTTTTTACTCCTGGTCCAACTCCAGTTCCACAAAATGTTCGTAATGCGATGAGTGATGAGACAATGCATCATCGTACTCCGGAATTTGAAGCTATTTTTGAAAAAACTAGAAAACATCTTTTTGATCTTTTTGCTACTGATGAAGTAGTGATGATTGCTTCAAGTGGAACGGGTGCTATGGAAGCAGCTGTTATCAATCTTTGTAAAAATACACTCTTAAGTATCAACTCTGGCAAGTTCGGTGAGCGTTTTGGTAAAATTGCCCTAGCGCATGGACTTAAAAATGTTGAGATTAAAAATGAGTGGGATACGCCGGTATCTGTTGAAGCAGTTGTAAACGCAGTAAAAGAGAACTCAGATATTGATGCTATAGCGATTCAGATTAGTGAATCAGCTGGTGGACTTCGTCATCCGGTTGAAGAGATAGCGAAGGCTGTAAAAGAGATTAACCCTAAGATTATGATTATAGCTGATGGCATCACAGCTGTTGGTGTTGAGCGAATTGATGTGACAGATATTGATTGTCTTATCGCTGGGAGTCAAAAAGCACTGATGCTTCCACCTGGACTCTCCATCTTAGGTCTCTCAGATGCAGCTATTGAGACGATAGGCTCAGGAGTTGGGTACTACCTTAATCTTGCAAGTGAAATTAAAAAACAGAGACAAAATACTACAGCATATACAGCTGCTACGACTTTGATTATCGGTTTATTAGAAGTTTTAGAAACTATTGAAAGAGAGGGTGGCATTGGCGTACTTTATTGTAATACTGCGCGACGTGCTAAAGCAACACGAGCGGCTCTTGAAGCAATAGGCTTACATAGTTATCCTAAAGTTCCTGCAAAAAGTATGACAACTATTGACGATGCAGATGCTTCAAAAATTCGTTCAGCTTTAAAAGAAGAATATGGTATGAATGTAGCCGGTGGACAAGACCATCTTAAAGGGAAGATCTTTCGTATTAATCAAATGGGACTGATTGCTCCTTATGAGTCTATCTGGGTTGTAAATGCGATAGAGCTTATTCTTCACCGTATGGGACGTTTAGAATATGCTGGTATTGCCTCTAAGGTTTATAATGAAACATACTTTAAAACTGCATTAGAACAAAAAGAGATATAAATGATACTTGAGCATGAAATACCAAACGGTTCTAAGCTTTACTTTGGAAACTCTGCCAAAGTAAAACGTAGAATAGAACATATTGCAAGTGATGTCCTTTATGATAATGGTTATGAAGAGATTCTAACACCAATATTTTCTTACCATCAACAAAGAAGTATTGCAGATGAGAGAGAGTTGATTCGCGTTAATGATGAAAAAAACAACTCTTTATCTTTGAGAGCAGATTCAACTATAGATGTTGTGCGTATCATAGAAAAAAGACTTGGAAGCAATACTACTCAAAAAAAATGGTTTTACATTCAGCCAGTTTTTACATACCCAACATCTGAACAGTATCAGGTTGGTGTAGAGTTTATGGGTGAGAAAAAACTCTCCTCTGTGACAACTATTGCTTTAGATATTTTTGAAAAATTAGAGGTAAAACCTTTGATGCAAATTTCAAATATTAAAATTCCAAAGCTTTTAGTAGAGATGTTTGACGAACTATGCATAGATGATTTTAGACACATAAACATTGACAAGTTTATTAATCTCAAAGTAGAGTGGTTGACTAAGCTTGTGTATCTACAACATCTAGAGCAGATTGATGAGTTAATCGCCATCGTACCTGAGTCTATAAAAGTAGAGCTGCAAAAGATGAAAGAGTTGTGTTCTGAAATATCGTGTAAAAATGCTGTTCTTGCACCAATGTACTATGCAAAAATGCTTTACTATGATGAACTTTATTTTCGTTGTATTGCTGGAAACGAAGTCTACGCACGTGGTGGAAGATATAAAAATTCAGACCTGACTTCTGTTGGTTTTGCAATATACACAGATGCTCTGTGTGAAGCCTTAGAACACTAAAAAAGAGGGAAATATTAATATGTATACAAATAAAGCTGATGTAATTGTTGGAATCCAATGGGGTGACGAAGGGAAAGGAAAGATAGTTGATAAACTAGCACTTAAATATGATATGGTTTGTCGTTCTCAAGGTGGGCATAATGCCGGTCATACTATCTGGGTTGATGGTGTTAAGTATGCACTACACCTTATCCCTTCAGGTGTGTTAAATCCAAACGCAGTAAATGTAGTAGGAAACGGTGTAGTGCTTTCTCCTTCTTCTATTATTAAAGAGATGGAGCAATTTGAAGGGCTTGAAGGTCGTTTGTATATTTCAGACAAAGCTCACCTCAATCTTTCTTATCATGCAGCAATCGATCAAGCAAAAGAGAAGCTAAAAGGCGATAAAGCCATAGGTACAACAGGAAAAGGAATTGGACCTGCTTATAGTGACAAGATTAATCGTATTGGTCACAGAGTTGGTGAGCTTTTAGATCCTCAAAAACTTTGTCAAACTATTTTAGATTATTTTGAGCAAAATAAACCTATTTTTGATGTTATGGATTTACATGGACCAAAAAGAGAAGAGCTGCTTGAAGAGTTGCAAGGCTTTAGTGATAAACTTACACCATTTATTGCAGATACAACACAAATGGTATGGAAAGCTTTAGATAGTCAAAACAAACGTGTTCTTCTTGAAGGCGCGCAGGGAACTATGCTTGACGTTGACCATGGAACATATCCCTATGTGACTTCGAGTGCAACGGTGAGTGCTGGTGCATGTACTGGTTTGGGTCTGAATTCTAAAGATATTGGAAAAGTTACAGGAATCGTAAAAGCATACTGTACTCGCGTTGGAAATGGACCATTTCCATCTGAAGACTTGGGTGAAGAGGGCAAACGTCTTGGTGAACAAGGACATGAGTTTGGTACAACAACAGGTCGTGCACGTCGTTGTGGTTGGTTTGATGCTGTTGCAACAAGATATGCTAGTCGCTTAAATGGTTGTGATGAACTAGCCCTTATGAAGCTTGATGTTCTTGATGGTTTTGATGAAGTAAAAGTATGTGTTGCGTATGAGTATAAAGGTCAAGAGATTGATTATGTGCCAGTTGATTTGGAGAATGTAACACCGATTTATAAAACATTTAAAGGCTGGGATAATTCCGTAGGTGTGAGAACTTTTGAAGAGCTTCCTACTTCTGCACAAGAGTATGTGAAAATAATTGAAGAGATAAGTAAAACAAAAGTCGGTATAATCTCGACATCACCAGAGAGAGATGATACAATAATCCTCTAATAGGAAATGAATATATGAAGACACGCTTTAGCTCTTTAGTCAATGTTAAAAAAAACAAAATGCAAAAGAGTGAGCGTGCACTGCAAGAAGCAAATAGAGCATTGCAAAATGCGAAACAGGCTTTAGCAGATTCATTTTTGCAACTACAACAAATAGAAACTCCCCAACATGGAAAGATAGCCCAATTGTTAGAAAATCGAACCTTACTTGAACGCCAACGTGCACTTATTCGTCATAATGAAGAGTGGATTAGATTTGAAGAGAATCAAGTAGATGAGAAAAAAAATATACTCAAAGAAGATATGATAGAGTTTGAAAAATTCAAATACCTTGAGTTTAAGGAAGTGGAAAAACTTCTTAAAGAGATAAAAGTAAAAGAGGCAAAAGATTTGGATGAAGTGGCATTGATGACTTTTATAAATGGTTCAAAGGCAGCTTCATGAAAAAACTACTCCTCTTGGTGCTTGTAAGCTCTGTACTTTTTTCGCTGCAAACAAGTGATAAACTTTTTGATTGTACAAAGATTTTTGAGCAGAGAAAAGGGGAATTACTTGTTGAACTTGAACGTATTGATGAGCAAAAACAAGCCCTCAGTTCCTTAAAAACTGCAACAGAAGAACTTCTAAAGCAAAAAGAGGCGAAATTACAAGAAAAAGAAGATAAGCTCAATGCAAAAATGACAGAGATAAGCCAAAAAGAGAGCGCTATCAAAAAGATGTTAGCAGAGAATAAAAAAGTGCTTAAAAGCATTCAAGATACAAAAATGTCAAAAATTTCACAAACTTTTTCAAAGATGAAAGCAGGTGCAGCTGCAAATATTCTCAGTGATATGAAGCCTGAAGAAGCAGTATCGATTTTAGAGTCCCTAAAACCAAAAGTTGTAGGAAAAATATTAACAAAGATGGAACCAAAAAAAGCTTCAAAATTGACACAAATGTTGAGTAAATAACTTAAAAAGAGTACCCAATACCAAGATAACTTGAGTTAGAATTGAGTGTTATATCCTTTGCAATCCATTCTGAATATCGTATTCCTGTTGTGAAGTAGAGGTTTGGAGTGATCCAAAACCAAGATGTCAGATGGTAAGTATGCTCAAGCGGATAGAAGCGAAGACCTATCTCCTCTTCATGAAAAATCCCATTCGTAAACATATCCATTATTTTATTTTTTACAGAAGCATACTGTTTTGCATAAATAGCAGAGCCATAAAGAAAAAGCATAGAAAAAAGAGCTTTGCTAAAGCGAAGTTGTGCCCCGATTTTATAGCTTGTTATATCTGTTGTAGATTCAAAGGAAGAGAGATACGCCTAGATCTATACCAAGACTGATGTATTCATCTTTGGAGATATTGACAAGATTATACCCCATCCCAAAATCTGCATCAATACCTTGCAATTTATCATTATCCCCAGAAGTGTAGTAGTTGATTTTATAATTGTAGTTTAACTGTTTTATGGGAAGATTTTGATGTTCACTCTTGAGTGTATAACTCGTAATATCAGTAGAATCTTTTTTATCTAAGCCTAAAAGCGAACCCTCCATAGCAAAAGTACCCTCTCCATATTCTATTTCACTATGCGAAACAGCATTATAGAGTCCCATAGTCGTATCATTGAGTATCGCTGTTACTTCATTTGAATTATCTAAAAATTTTTCAAACGTAACAAGATCAGTAGCAGTTTGAGCAGAGAGTAGTGATGAAAGAAGCAAGAGCGTGATGTGTGCTTTCATACAGGAGAACTCCTTTTTATGAAGAGATGAAGTTTAAACGCAGTATACTATAAGTTAAAGTAATTTGAGGTTAGTATGCGCTATGTAATATTCTTTACTTTTTTCTTTTTTTCTTTGTATGCTAAAAGTGAAGATAGCTGTTACAGTGTCTCGCTTTTGAGTGTGCCAGATACAGAGCAAAATGCTAAGGCACTAGGTAAAAATAAATATCCGCTATCTTCGTGTAAAGTCATGTCCATATCCAATGTATTGACGGTACGTTGTGGTTGTTTTGAAAAAATCACGCAAGCACGAAAAGCTGCAGAATTTATAGCTAAAAGATATAAACCCGAATTATGCAATAGAAACTCATTAAAATTATAAAATATTATAAATAAGTACTGATTTCATAC
>NZ_JALSKT010000047.1 GCF_026988655.1 Sulfurimonas sp.
AAATGCAACCGCATAAGCCCTGAGGCTCCTGTGCAAGTTGTAGATATAGATAGAGAAACAACAGTTCTTGGCGGGGCTGGAAATGTCATAAACAATCTTGTAACTATGGGTGCAGATGTGAGTGTTTTGAGTGTTATTGGGAATGACGGCAATGGCGAAGAGCTTTTGGAAATGCTAAAAAACTCAGGTGTTGATTCTGTAAATATAGTAAAACAAAAAGATAGACATACAAGTAAAAAGAGCCGTGTTATAGCAGTTCATCAGCAGATAATCAGATATGATAAAGAGTCAAAAGAGAACATAAGCCAAAAAAGTGAAGATGAGCTATATGGAAGATTCAAGGAGATTGTTGGTGATTTTGATGCAGTTTTGCTAAGCGATTATGGTAAAGGTGTACTTACAGATACTCTTACATGCAAGCTTATAGATTTGGCAAAAAAGAAAAACAAGTTTGTTTTAGTTGACCCCAAAGGCGACGACTATAACAAGTATAAAGGTGCAACTCTTATAACTCCAAACAAAAAAGAGGCAATTGAGGCGACTAAGATAGATATAAAAGATAAGAAGAGTCTTTATGAAGCGGGAGAGTTGCTAAAAAGTTCATTGGATTTGGATTATGTAGTCATCACTTTAAGCGGAGATGGCATGGCTATATTTGGTGATGAGGTAACAAAAGTGCCAACTGTTGCAAGAGAAGTTTTTGATGTAACGGGTGCTGGTGATACTGTTCTTGCTTCGTTTGGGTATGCTCTTAGTTGTGGATTGAACATAAAAAGCTCAGCCCTATTTGCTACAAGTGCAGCTGCTGTTGTTGTTGGAAAACTTGGAAGTGCAACTGTGAGTCTTGATGAGGTTGAGATGTATGAGCATAGTCTTAGAAGTGGCAAGATAGAAAATAAAATTAAAACTAAAAAAAAGATGATAGAGTTTTTAAAAAACTTTAGAGATAAAAAAATAGTCTTTACAAACGGCTGCTTTGATATCATCCATGCTGGTCATGTAAAGTACTTAGAAGTTGCAAAAAGTTTTGGAGATATACTTATAGTTGGACTAAACTCGGATGCTTCTGTAAAAAGACTAAAAGGTGAAAATCGACCTATCAATGAGAGTAGTGATAGAGCTTATGTACTTGGAGCGTTAGAATCTGTGAGTTTTGTAGTAGAGTTTGAAGAGGACACTCCATATGAACTTATAAACTCTATAAAACCAGATGTGCTAGTAAAAGGTGGAGACTATGAGGGCAAAGAGGTGGTAGGAAGCGATATAGCTAAAGAGGTTAGGCTTGTAGATTTTGTAGATGGGAAAAGTACAACAAAGATAATAGAAAAGGCAAGACGATGATGAACATGATAACAAGTGAGATGAATGCTCACAAGGAGACAATAGAAAAAACGATAGAGACTATGCAGAGCCATATATATACAGCCTGCATTATAGCAACAGATACTATAAAAAATGGCGGCAAAATTCTGCTTTTTGGAAATGGTGGAAGTGCAGCAGATGCACAACATATTGCAGCTGAGCTAAGTGGACGCTACAAAGTAGAAAGAAGAGGGCTACCAGGAATTGCTCTTACAACCGACACCTCTGTTTTAACAGCAGTAGGCAATGACTATGGATATGATAGAGTATTTGATAGGCAAGTAGAAGCACTAGCTCGTGAGGGAGATCTGCTTATAGGGATTTCCACAAGTGGAAATAGTAAAAATGTTCTTAGAGCTTTAAGCCTTGGACGAAACATGGGTTGTAAAACCATTGGCTTTAGTGGACAAGATGGTGGGGCGATGAGCGAGTTTTGTGATATAAACTTAGTAGTTCCAAG
>NZ_JALSKT010000048.1 GCF_026988655.1 Sulfurimonas sp.
GTGGAAATGTAGGTCGCTGCCTAGTTGATCAGTTCTTTTTATTTAATCACTCCTTTTTATTTTTACCTACTCTTTTTATATCAATCTTTTCTATATTATTGTATTGTTTTCTATTTTTACTCTTCTTTGGTCTTACTTCTCTTTTTATTTCTTTTACTATTTGCTTCATATTTTACTATTTATGTGATAATAATGTTACTTTTTTACACATTGTTATATTTTTATCACATATAGCTAGATTGTATATATCTAAGTTATTATTATGCATTAGTGAATAATTATAGGTTTATAAGAGCTATTTGCCTCTATATATCAAGTGTACAAATAACTATCTCTTTATTTGCTTATAATAACTTCTTTTTTCTTTTATTATATAAATATTTGTAATAGTTGTATCTTTTGAATTAAGACTAAATTAATTTGATGTGCCATACAATACTTGCAATCGAGATAATGTGTTTATCTCAAAATTTTGATATTACTCTGAGGAGAGAAAATGAAAAAAACGATTAAATTAGCAGTTGTAGCTGCTTTAGCTTTAAGTACAACTTCTGCATTTGCAACTAATGGGTCTGCATTAATAGGTTTAGGTGCTAAATCTCGTGCGATGGGTGGAACTAGTATTGGTGTTACTCATGGTGCTGAATCTGGTTTATCTAATCCTGCTCTTATTACATCTGTTGAAGGTACTGAAGTATCGTTCGGTGGTACTTTTTTTATGCCAGATGTTAAGAATACTAATAATATTGGTGGTGGAGATAGTACTGAAACTAGTGCCGCAGACCTAAGTGTTATACCTGAAGTTTCTATTGCTACAAAAATCACAGATAATTTTTATGTTGGTGTTGGTATGTTTGGTACTGCTGGTATGGGTGTTGATTATCGTGATACTGATGCAGTTCAAGCAGGTGGAACACAATTTAATATGGTAACTAATTTACAACTTATGCAATTTGGTGTGCCTTTAGCATATACAATTAGTGGGTTTAGCGTTGCTGTTACACCTCTTTTACAATATGGTTCTTTAGATATTAATTATGTTGGTGATGATGGAGCTGGTAATGCCGTACAAAATGGTGCTGGTGTTGCTCAAGATTTACAATTTGGTTATAACCTCGGTCTTTCTTATGAAATTTCAGATTTTACTCTTGGTGTTGTTTATAAATCTCAGATAGATATGGATTATAAAGATCAACTAGTGAATGCTATGAGTGGTTTTGGTGTTCCATATACAAACACAGAGTTATCTACTCCTGCTGAAATTGGAGTAGGTGTTAGTTATGTTTATGGTAGTAGCACTATTGCGCTTGATTACAAGCAAATTAAATGGTCTGATGCAAAAGGATATGAAGATTTTAAATGGGAAGATCAAAATGTTTACGCACTAGGTTATGAGTATGAAGCTAAAACTTGGGCATTACGTGCAGGTTATAATTATGCAAAAAGTCCAATAAGTGAACAAAAATTGGGTTCATTGGGTGCATTACCAAGTGGTGCAGATATGGCAGGACTTTTAAATACCTTTAATCTTTTAGGATTCCCAGGTATAGTAGAATCTCACTACACTCTTGGTGGTTCATATGCTTTAAGTGAACAAACATCTGTAGATTTAGCGTATACGTATGCTCCTGAGGTTACAAATACATATAAAAACTTTGTAGGTCAAGATATTACTACGAAACACTCACAACAAGGTGTTAGTTTTCAATTAAATTACGATTTTTAATTAGAGCTAACTCTATCTCAATTACACTATCTTAGGATAGTGTAATATATCTTATTACTGCGTTTAATCCTTGTGTATATCTAATTTAATTTTTCCTTCTCTTTGAAGCTATCTTTGAGACTTATGAGTATATTATTTCCATAAATAATCATCATATTAATTAATCTAGGAGAATAAAAGATTTGAATAAAATATATTTTATCATTATAAGTTTTGTTGTGATTTTATTCACAGCTTGCTCAGGTACTGTCCAAGCTCCAAAGAGTGTCAGTAACCCTTATAAGGGTAAATATGTGAGTGCATATCTTATAGGAGAATATGAGAGTGTTGCTAGTGTCAAAGAAAAACTTACAAGTGCTAGCTTTGAGGTTCTTGCTAAGTATTCTCCTGTGTCCAGGGTACGACTATCATCTTTACAAACGCAGCACTTAAGGCTCAAGCTTTAAAATATGGACGCTTAAATGCAGTTGTGCTTCGTCTTTTTAGTGAACTCAGAGCATAAAAAGATTAGATGAAGCTTGAAGAGTTAGCTTCATATCATTTTATGCTTAATACGCCTTATATTATCTTAGCTTCGCGCTTACCTTCTTTAATCTCGCCGATAAGATAACCATCAGTTTTATCAAGAACTGTTTGAACATTTTTCTCATCAACTACAAGTATCATACCAACACCCATATTAAATGCTCTAAACATTTCATCTCTATCAACATGTTCGCTCATAAGTTCAAAAATAGGGAGAACTTGGATAGCATCTTTTTTAACTTCTGCCATTAAGTTTTCAGGAAGTACTCGAGGGAGGTTTTCAACTATTCCGCCACCAGTGATGTGTGCCATAGCGACAATCTCATCTTTGAGTTCTTTAAAGGTTTTTACATAAATATTTGTTGGCTCTAGCAGGACGTCAATTAATGGTTTGCCATGAAAATCATCATTAAAGTTGAGTTTCATTTTTTCAAAAAGTACTTTTCTTGCAAGCGAGAAACCATTTGAATGTAGACCAGAACTTGGAAGTGCTATAAGTTTATGTCCAGCACGAACAAGACTTACTCTGTCCATTTCAGACTTTTCAGCAACACCAACCGCAAAACCAGCTAAATCATAGTCATCCTCACTATACATTCCTGGCATTTCAGCAGTTTCACCACCGATAAGTGCACATTCACTGCGTTTACATCCCTCAGCAATTCCAGCTACTACATTTGTAGCAACATTAACATCTAGCTTACCTGTTGCATAGTAGTCTAAAAAGAAGCTAGGCGTTCCAAAGTTACAGATGAGATCATTTACACACATTGCTACAAGGTCGATGCCTACAGTGTTATGAATCCCACTATCAATGGCAAGTTTTAATTTTGTACCAACACCATCAGTTGCAGCGAGCATTACAGGTTCATTAAAACCTTTTGGAAGTTCAAATGCACCAGCAAATGAACCGATACCACCTAGAACACCAGGGACCTTTGTAGCTTTTACTAAGGGTTTGATATTTTCTACAAAACTATTTCCTGCGTCTATATCAACACCAGCATCTTTATAGCTAATTTGACTCATACTTTACTCCGTATCCTGTGGTAAATCACATTTTTTTGACAAAATACAAAGTGGACAAAAATTAGCAATACCAGCAACGAGAGGGAGTACCCCAAGATAAAACCAGTAGATACCAGTAACAACACCAACAGCAATAAGAGCAAGCCCAACAACTATGCGAACTACCCTACATGTTTTTTTAATTTTATTAAAATCCATTCCATACCTTTAAACTTTTTGTAATTATATCTTTATTAAGTAAAATTAATCCTAATATGCTAAAATCACTTTCAATTAATATATAGGAATTATACAAATGAAAGAATTTATTTATAACGAGATGATGGTTCATGTACCACTTTGTACACATAAAGAGCCTAAAAATGTGCTTATTATTAGCTCAAACGCAGCTGGCTTTGTTGCTGAAGTTAGCAAATATATGGATGATATTAGCTGTGAAGTTATTTCTGCAGATATGAATTTACTACGTGAAGTGGCAGATGATGCTTTTGATGTAGTCATTTCAGAATTAGAAAATGATGCAGCTGTTTTAGCACATATCAATCGTGTTTTAAAAGAAGATGGACTTGTTGTAACAAAAAATCCAAGTCTTGATGAAGCTGATGAAAATAAAAAAATCATGCAAATATTAGGCAAATATGCAACAGTTGTTATGCCTTATAATTTAGGAGACTCTTCGACAGCACTTTTAGCGTCTAAAGTTTACCATCCTACAGCGGATATTATACTCCAACGTGCAGACTTACTTGATGGTTTAGAGTTTTATAACTCTGATGTTCATCCTGCTGCGTTTGCAATGGGGAACAACGTAAGAAAAGAATACTTGGGCATTATTAAAAACTAATGGCGTTTGAGTATGCTATTGCACTTACTGGTAGTATAGCTACTGGTAAGAGTACTGTAGCTTCACTTTTAGGTCTTAATGGCATGCGAGTGATAGATGCAGATACAATTTCTCATGAGATCCTTGATACATCCTCCAAATGGGTTAAAGAAACTTTTGGCTCAGAGTACCTTAACGGAGCGAAAGTAAATAGAAGTAAGCTTGGTGAATATATCTTTTCAAATGAACAAGCAAAAAAAACATTAGAAGAGTACCTCCATCCAAAAATCAAAATAGAAATACAAAATCGAAGCGAGCAACAAGACAAATTTAAATTTCCTTATCTGATAGATATTCCGCTTTTTTTTGAAAATAATAACTACAATATAAAAGAGAGTGTAGTAGTGTATACTCCAAAAGAGTTGCAACTTGAGCGTTTTATGAAAAGAAATGGCTACTCAAAAGAAGAGTCAATGAAAAGGATTGCTTCACAGCTTCCTATTGATGAAAAAAAAGAGCGGGCAACTTGGGTTATTGATAATTCTAAAAACTTAAAACATCTACAAAATGAGGTAGAAGAGTTTGTTTCTAAAATAAAGAAAATCTATAAGAAATAGGAGAACAAAGTGAAAGTTGCAAAATATAGTGCGAATGGAAATGACTTCGTTATTTTTCACTCCAATATAAAAAAAGAACGCTCCGAGCTTGCAAAAGAGTTGTGTCATCGTCAAGATGGTGTTGGGGCTGATGGTCTGATTGTTGTTCTGACAGATGAAAAAGAAGAAAATAGATACGATTTTGAATGGCAATTTTACAACTCAGATGGCTCTCATGCAGATATGTGTGGGAATGGAAGTAGAGCTTGTACTCACTATGCCTATAATAATGCCTTAGCAGAAAAAAAGATGAAATTTTTAACAGGGGCAGGTATCATAGCGGCTAGGGTGGAAGATAACACGCCTACTAGTGCAATGGTTGAGAGTGACCTCACTCCTCCGAAGATACTTGAAAAAGAGATAATCTATAATGAAAAAATTTGGTGGCTTATAGATACTGGTGTTCCTCATCTTGTCCGCTACAGTGAAAATATCAATGAGTTTGATATTGAAGAGGCAAGAGAGTTACGTTACATCTATAATGCAAATGTAAATATAATGCAGATAGAGGGTGAAAACTTAAGAGTTCGTACTTATGAACGCGGTGTTGAAGATGAAACACTTGCTTGTGGCACTGGGATGTCAGCTTGTTTTTATAGAGCATTTATGGAGGAAAAAGTAAAAAATAATATTGAAGTTTATCCAACGAGTGGAGATACTTTATTTCTTGGGTACAATGGAGAGACTATTACTTTTAAGGGAAGAGTGAAAAAAACCTTTGAAACAGACTGGGCTAATTAAAGTCCAGCTGCCTCAACGATTTTAGTTTGATGATCCGCGATGAGGGGTTCTACGATTTCATCTAAAAGTCCCCCACTCATAATCTCATTTAAACGGTAAAGTGTAAGATTTATTCTATGGTCACTTATACGGTTTTGAGGATAGTTATAAGTACGAATACGACCACTTCTATCTCCGCTTCCTACTTGTGCTGCACGTTCTGCTGCATTTTCAGACTGTTGTTCTTGCATCTCTAAGTCATAAAGTCTCGCTTTGAGTACTTTCATTGCTTTTTCACGATTTTTATGTTGTGATTTTTGATCTTGATTTGTTACGACTAAACCTGATGGTAAGTGAGTAATTCTCACTGCTGAATCGGTAGTATTTACAGATTGGCCACCACAACCAGATGAACGCATAACGTCTATCTTTAAATCTTTATCTTCAATGACTACTTCAACATCATCAACTTCAGGCATAACAGCTACTGTAATTGCTGATGTGTGAACACGCCCTTGGGACTCTGTTGCTGGAACACGCTGAACTCTATGAGTTCCGCCTTCGTATTTCAAACGACTATAAACCTGTTCCCCTTTAATAAGGGCTGTAACTTCTTTGTATCCACCAGAATCAGAAGGCGATGTGCTTATAATTTCGATTTTCCAACCACGAAGGTCAGCATAACGGGTATAAGCATCAAATAAATCTCCAACAAAAATAGCAGCTTCATCTCCACCAGCACCAGCACGAAGTTCTACGATAATATTTCTATCATCATTTGGATCTTTTGGTAAAAGAAGCATTTTAATCTCTTCTTCTATAAGTGGTTTTTTAGGTTCTAGCTCTTTAAGTTCTTCTTTTGCCATTTCGCCCATTTCAGCATCACTAAGCATCTCTTTTGTATCTGCAATATCTGCGATCAAAGCTTGATACTCTTTTGCTTTTTCAACGATTGGTAAAAGATTTGATTGTTCTTTGGAGAGGTCTGTCATCCGCTTGATGTCAGAAGTTATGTCAGGTGAACTTAGCAATTCGCTAAGTTCATTATAGCGCGTGATAAACGGTGTGAGTTTATCTGCTAGCATATGTTATGCTCTGATTATATTGCGTTTACAGATTTGTGTAGACGACTTACTTTTCTAGCTGCAGTCTCTTTTTTCAAGATACCTTTGCTTACAAATTTATGAATTTGTTGGTTAGCTACTTTAAATGCTGCTTGTGCTTCTTCTTTGTTACCAGCTTCGATTGCTGTGCTAACTGCTTTTACAATGTTTTTAAGACGAGTTCTGTAGAAACGATTACGTTCAGTACGAACGATTGTTTGGCGAATTCTCTTAATTGATGACTTGTGATTTGCCATTATTTTGTCCTTTTTGGAAATTAAGTGCGGAATAATAACTTAAAAATAATTAAAATTAAGTTAAAGTCAAGGTGAATATCTAAAATAGAGCTAAATTAATATATTTATGTTAAAATACAACAATTTAAAATTGGATGAAAATATGAAATTATTTGGAACAGATGGAGTAAGGGGAGAAGCGGGATCTTTTTTAACTGCGGGTTTGGCTATGCGCGTTGCAATGGCTGCTGGAATATACTTTAAAGAGCATTCTAAGAATAAAAGAATTTTAGTTGGAAAAGATACGCGTATAAGTGGCTATATGATAGAAAATGCAATTGTTGCAGGTTTGACAGCTACAGGATATGATGTAATTCAGATTGGTCCTATGCCAACTCCAGCTATTGCTTTTATTACTGAAAATATGCGTTGCGATGCGGGAATAATGATATCAGCTTCTCATAACTCTTTTGAAGATAATGGTATCAAATTTTTTGATGGACTAGGAAATAAACTTTCTCAAGAGATTGAAAAACAAATTGAAGATATAGCAAATGATTCTGAAGCTATTTTAGCAGGACAGGTTACAGGGAAAAAAATAGGTAAGGCAAAAAGAATTGATGATGTAATTGGTCGTTATATTGTTCAGCTAAAAAACTCTTTTCCATTGGATATGACACTCAACGGTATGAGAATTGTACTTGACACTGCAAATGGTGCAGCCTATAAAGTTGGACCAACTGTACTAGAAGAGCTTGGAGCTGATGTAATCGTTTTGCATAATACTCCTGATGGCTATAACATAAATGAAGGATGTGGGGCTTTACATCCTAAAGAACTCAGTGAAAATGTTTTAAAATACCGTGCTGATTTAGGTATCGCTCTTGATGGTGATGCGGATAGGCTTGTTGTTGTTGATGAAAAAGGTGAGATAGTTGAGGGTGATCACCTCTTAGGTGCATTAGGTGTTTATATGCACCAAACAGGTATGCTTAAGGGCAATGGCATTGTTTCTACTGTAATGAGTAACCAAGGACTTGAAGATTATGTGAACGATAATGGTTTAGAGCTTTATCGTTCTAATGTTGGAGACAAGTTTGTTCTAGAAGTAATGAAAGAGCAGGGTATTAACTTTGGCGGTGAACAAAGTGGGCATATCATAGTAAGTGATTTTGCAAAAACAGGTGATGGCCTTGTAAGTGCATTGCAGATCCTTGCACTACTGATACGCACAAATAAAAAAGCTTCAAAAGTCTTACGCCCTTTTAAACTCTATCCACAAAAACTGAAAAATGTTAAAGTTAAAGTAAAAAAACCTTTGGATGAAATAGATGGTCTTGCTCAAAAGCTTTTAGAGATTGAAAGCGATAATATTCGTCATTTGGTTCGTTACTCAGGAACAGAAAAAAAACTAAGAGTTTTACTTGAAGGCAAAGACAATAAAAAGCTTAACAATGCAATGGAAGAACTCATAGATTTCTTCGAAAAGGCTTTAAATGCATAATAGAAGTCATAGTAACATCTTACTGCGTTTGAGTGCGATTTTACTCTTCTCTATGGCGGGAGTATTTATTGTAGATCAAAACATTAAGACGTTGTTTGTTGAAGGCTTTAGGTATTACACAGACTGTATAGATTTAATTTTAGTTTACAATAAAGGCGTTGCTTTTTCTATGTTTGCTTTTTTAGCAGACTATCTCAAGTATATTCAACTCGTGTTGGTTACGGGAGTGATGGCATATGTTTTTTTCTTGAGAAAACTTTGTTATGCGATGCCTGCAGGAATACTCCTTGGAGGAGCATTTTCAAATATTTATGATCGCTTTGTGCATGAGGGTGTTGTTGATATGGTCTATTGGCATTGTGGTTTTAACTTCGCTGTTTTTAATTTTGCAGATGTAATGATAGATCTTGCTGTGGTTTGGATACTTGTTTTGAACTTGAAACCGCAGCTTTGTAAAAGCTAGATAAAAGCAGTTTTTTGGTATTATTGCTCAAAATAATAGTATCAATACTATAGAATATAACATAAATAAAAGGAAATTGATGGAAATCAAATCAAACAAAATCAATGGTGCAAATGCTGAAATAGAAGCTGTAATCTCAATGGATGAGGTAAAAGCTAACATAGAAAAAATTGCTAAGCAACTTTCTAAAACTGCAAATGTTCAAGGCTTCCGTAAAGGAAAAGTTCCTGTTGCAATTATCAAAAAGCAATATGGTGAAAAACTTGTTGAAGATGCAGAAGCAGAAGCATTAAGAGAAGTGCTTGCAAAAGGTTTAGATGAGTTGGCAATTGCAAATGAGTCTTTGATTGGTGAGCCAAATATTTCTAAATTTGACAAAAGTGATGACAAAATTGAAGTAGCTATTAAAGTTGCAATGCGTCCACAAATTGATTTAGACAATGTTAAATCTTTGGTACCTGAGTTTACAAAACCAGAAGTGACTGATGAAGAAGTTGAAAAAAGAATTAAAGAAATAGCTGAAAATCAAGCTCCTTTAGTTGATATCAAACGTAACCGTAAAATGAAAGAGGGTGATACTGCTGTTATTGATTTTGAAGGTTTTGTTGATGGAGATGCTTTTGAGGGTGGTAGTGCAAAAGATTTTGAACTTCTTTTAGGTTCTGGTCAGTTTATCCCTGGATTTGAAGATCAACTTGTTGGTGTAAAAAGAGATGAAGAAGTTACTATCAATGTTACTTTCCCCCAAAGTTATGGTTCAGATGCTTTAGCTGGCAAAGATGCAGAGTTTAAAGTAAAAGTAAACGGCATTAAAGTAAAAGATGATGTTGTTATTGATGATGAACTTGCAAAGAAACTCCTTCCAGGTGAAGAAGATGCGACACTTGAGAAATTAAAAGAAGAAGTAAAAAAAGCGATAGCTCAAGAAAAACTTGCAAAACTTTACAATGAAGATTTAAAACCAAAGCTTTTAGAAGCTTTAGTAGAAAAAATCGAGTTTGATCTTCCTGAATTTGTTGTAGAGCAAGAAATTGATATGGCATTAAACAAAAAAGCTTCTGATATGAGTGAAGATGAGATCAAAGAGCTTCGTGAAAATGCAGATAAACTTAAAGAACTTCGCGAAACATTCCGTGATGATGCAATAAAAAGTGTAAAAGCAACTTTTATCATTGATGCTTTAGCGCAAGATCTTGGCATCAAAGTGGAAGAACAAGAAGTTATGCAAACTATCTACTACGAAGCAATGCAAATGGGTCAAGATCCACAAAAAGCTTATGAGCAGTACAAAGAAGCAGGCTATCTTCCAGCGATACAAATGTCAATGGTAGAAGATAGAGTTTTAACAACTTTATTAAACGAAAAGATTGAAGCGTAAGTTATGAGCTATATTCCTTATGTAGTAGAAAAATCAGGGCGTGGTGAACGCTCTTATGATATCTACTCTCGTCTTTTAAAAGATAGAATTGTTATGTTAAGTGGAGAGGTGAATGACCAAGTTGCTTCTACGATAGTTGCACAATTTTTATTTCTTGAAGCAGAAGACCCAGAAAAAGACATCTATTTTTACATTAACTCTCCTGGTGGCGTTGTTACTGCAGGTATGGCTATCTTTGATACTATGAATTATATTCGTCCTCATGTTGCGACTATCTGTATAGGTCAAGCGGCTTCTATGGGTGCTTTTTTACTCTCAAGTGGTGAAAAAGGGAAACGCTATGCGCTTCCACATGCGAGAATCATGATTCACCAGCCTTTAGGTGGTGCGCAAGGTCAAGCAACAGATATCGCAATTCAAGCAGAAGAGATTCTTCGTATGAAAAAAGAGCTCAATGGCATATTGGCAAAAAATACAGGTCAAAGTATTAAAACTGTAGAAAAAGATACAGATCGTGATAATTTTATGAGTGCTAAAGAAGCAAAAGATTACGGTATGATTGATGAAGTATTAGCAAAAAAAGATAAAGAATAAGGAGCAGATATGGCAGGTGCAACACGAAGTAGAAATCGTAGAAATATTGATGATACTCCAAAAAAAACCAAAGGTGTACCTGTTATAAAAGCACTTGATTCAAATAGTCCTTCTAGCGAGGTAGAACTCTATGCAAAAGAAGTACTCGATGCTCTTATAGCAGACAGTCTTCCTCCTACCCCTGATAATTTTTCCCTTTATTTTGACAGACTTTTAGAAGGTAAAAGTGAAAGCCTTAGAAAACAGATTTTTTCAATGCTTGAACTTGAAGAGAGTAATGATGCTGAAAATACTATTCGTCTTGAACAAAGTTTAAAACAGGGTTTTAGTTCGATAAAAAATATACTCAATGTAACAGCAAATCTTTATAAAAATATGGCGTTAATGACGAAAATATTGGAAAGAAGAAAAGCAGAGCTAAGTGAAAATCCAGAGCTTGGCGAAGCTATGAGCATCGTTGGCGTACTAGAGGGTGATGTCTCAAAATTGAATTCTATTTTGAAATCTCAAAGCTCTCAAATGAAAAATTTTTATGATGACACTGCAAAAATTGTAAAAAATGTTGAAAATGAGACTATATTTGATAATAAATTTGGAGTTTACAATAAACGCTATCTATTAACGAAAATTGAACAAGAGATTGAATTAATTAGTAAATTTAATCATAAAAGTTCGTTGATAATGATAGAGCTTTCTCGTGAACTTAAAAAAAGTATCAAAAATGAAAAAGCTATTATGCTTATGACAAGAACGATTGCGAGACTACTACTCAAAACATCAAGAAGAAGTGATGTTGTAGCGCACTATGGTAATGGTGTTTTTGCAATGCTTTTAAAACATACAGATATAAAAAGCGCGAAAAAAGCCAGTGAAAGGTTATGTGATTTAGTTTCAAATTCAAACTTTTTTCTTGCAGACCGAGAGATACAGCTTCAAATCTCTATTGGTATCACGGCTATTGAAGAAAACTATTCTGTAGAAGAGATAGTGGTAAGCTCAATGGAAGGCATTGAAAAAGCTTATGAAGAAAAAAATAGAGACTATGCAGTTTCATTACGAACAAAATAAGAAAGAGTAGAATATGAAGTTAACAATTGTTGAATATCCAGATAAAAGATTACGACAAATTTCTCAGGATGTAA
This sequence comes from Sulfurimonas sp., assembly GCF_026988655.1. Taxonomy (GTDB): domain Bacteria; phylum Campylobacterota; class Campylobacteria; order Campylobacterales; family Sulfurimonadaceae; genus Sulfurimonas. The sequence goes on from NZ_JALSKT010000048.1 coordinate 11,900, forward strand.
AAGTTTTTGATGAAAAGCTCCATAATCTTTTAGATGCTATGCATCCGTTTATGATAGAAACAAATGGTATAGGGCTTGCAGCTATTCAAGTGAATCACCCTATTCGAGCATTGGTTTTAAACCTACCTGATGAAGAGGGTGAACAACATCCTGAGAATCTCTTAGAAATTATTAACCCTGTATTGACACGTAAAGAGGGGGAGACAACCTACCAAGAGGGATGTTTAAGTGTTCCGAAGTTTTATGAAGATGTTAAACGCAGTGACTCGGTTACTATTAACTATCAAGATAGACATGGCAACACAAAAACTTTAGATGCTGATGGCTTACTCGCGATTGCTATTCAGCATGAGATGGACCATCTTGAAGGGATTTTATTTATTGACAGACTCTCTTATTCTAGACGTAAAAAGTTTGAAAAAGAGTATAAAAGAATGCAAAAAGAGAAGAAGAAAACTAAATAATCAACTATTATAGTTTCAATTAAATTGAGGTTGCTGTTATGAAAAGAGTCCGTTGTGCAACGTACGAAGGTGTTGATGCTAAGGTCGTTGATGTAGAATCTACATTAACCAAAGGGCTTCCTTCTTTTTCCATTGTAGGTATGGCTTCTACTGCGATTACAGAATCAAAAGAGAGAGTCAAATCTGCACTTTTAAGTAATGACTTTTCATTTCCTCCCAAACGGATAACTTTTTTACTCGCGCCCTCAGAACTTGCAAAATCTGGTTCTCAATTTGACTTGAGTATGGCAGTTCTAATTTTACTTCATGACAGTGCAGAAGATTTTTATGAGTGGTTTGTTTTTGGTGAACTCGGTCTTGATGGGAGTGTCAAAGAAAATATTCAACTCTATCCTCTCATCCTTTCTTTGGCAAATCAAGGTTTAATATCCAAAGCTATAGTCCCGTATGAATCTCTGCAGAAGCTCTCCAAGATACCAAATGTCTCTTTTTATGGGGTGAAGACATTAAATGAAGCAGTAGATATATTAAAAAATCAAGAAAATCATCAACCTAGTATTGCACAAAGTGAAATTGCTTATCCTTTTTATGAACTTACTGGAGAAAAGTATTATTATGTAAAAGAGTATGAAGAAGATTTTATTGATGTCAAAGGGCAAGAAGTGGCAAAACGGGCAGCTTTAATTGCAGCTGCTGGATTTCATAACATTATCTTTGAGGGAAGTCCTGGTTGCGGTAAAAGTATGATAGCTTCACGGCTGCGTTATATTTTACCGCCGATGACTGCTAGCGAGATACTGGATGTAGCTAAGCTTGAAGTGCTTGAAGGGTATGAACCTACATTTAAACCACGTAGATCCTTTACAAATCCACATCATAGTTCTACAAGTGCGAGTATTTTCGGTGGAGGAAGTCACAAAGCCAAGATTGGTGAAGTTGGTCTTGCAAATAACGGTATTTTATTTTTTGATGAGTTACCACATTTTTCTAAAGGCGTTCTAGAATCTTTACGAGAGCCTATGCAGGATGGCAAGATTCGTATCTCGCGTGTAAATTCTAAAGTAGAATATCCTGCCAAGTTTTTATTTGTTGGAGCGATGAATCCATGCCCTTGTGGGAATTTATTAGATAGCCATAAAGAGTGTCGTTGTAGTGATTTGGAAATTCAAAGATACAAAAATAGACTCTCTGATCCATTTCTTGATAGAATCGATTTGAATGTAGTAATGCAAAATGTAAACGCAGAAGATAAGCCAAGTTTTTCATCAAAAGAGATGCATAAAATGGTAGTGGAAGCACATATATTTGCTAAACAAAGAGGTCAAGAGAGTCTAAACGCAGTGATGAAAGATAATGAAATTCAAAAGTATTGCCCAATGGATGAGGAGGCAAAAAACACTTTAGAAATGGCAATAACTAGATTTGGACTCTCTTTTCGTAGCATAAAAAAGGTACAAAAAGTCGCTAGAACTATTGCAGACCTAGAAAAATCACAAATCATATCACAAAAGCATATTTTAGAAGCAATTTCCTATAGAAGAAGATAAGAAAAGTTTTAAGAAACTTTTCCTACTTCATACCATTTTCTTAGCCATGCGTCTATGGGGTTGATAAGTTTGTAGATAACAGGCACAATAAAGAGTGTTAAAATCATAGAACTTATAAGTCCACCGATAATAGAAATAGCCATTGGTGCTTTTGTTTCACTTCCTAGTCCGTCACCTAGTGCTAGAGGTAGCATTGCAAAAACCATAGCAAAAGTTGTCATAAGAATTGGTCTAAGTCTTTTTTCTCCAGCTTCAAGCAGTGCTTCATCGGCATTTTTACCCTCTTTGATAGCTAGGTTTGCAAAGTCTACAAGTAAAACAGCATTTTTCCCAACCATACCCATAAGAAGCATAAACCCAATCATAACAAACAGAGAAAAATGTAGGTGACTCAAATAGAGTGCTAACATAACACCGATGATGCTCAGAGGCAGTGCAAACATGATGATAATGGGTTGAATAAGTGACTCATACAAAATAGCTAAAATAATAAACATTAAGATAAGTGAAAGTCCAATGGCAACACCAAAAGCTTTTCCTGTTTTTGCCATCTCTTCAGCAAATCCTGTAAATCTATATGTTACATCTTTTGGCATAAGCTCATCAATCTTTGCATTTGTATAGTTGACTGCACCACCTAGGTCGAGTCCAAAAAGATCAGCATAGACTGTCACTTGTCTTTGTCTATCATAATGATAAATAGTTGCTTGAGAAGCGCCTTTAGAAATTGCTACAAGTCCATCAAGATAGACTAAGTCACCATTTTTTGTGCGTAGTTGAATCTTTTTGAGATCATTAAGACTTTGACGGTTTGCATCGTCAAATCTGAGTGTGATGTTGTACTGTTTTCCATTCTCTTCAAAGTGAGATATTTCTATATCACTTGAAAAAGCTGTTGCAATTGCACTTGCAATTTGTGTTGCACTAATGCCTAAACGACTTGCATTTTCTCTCAAAATAGTTATATTGTATTGTGGTTTTGGGTCATCAAGATTTGTATCTACATCTACAAAACCTTTTTTTGCTTTGAGATAAGTTACAAGATTTGTTTTCGCTTTTTGCAATGAATCAAAAGAGTCAGATTTGAGCACAATTTGATAAGGGACACTCACCCCTGCACCTTTGATGTTAGGAATAGCAGCAGCGGTGATAAACATATCCTCAGCATAAGGCTTGAGCGCTGCTCTGGTGTTTTGAATGATTTGCTCTTGACCAAGAGAACGTTCTGTTTTTGGGAGGAGTTTTACATAGATAAGGGCTTTATTCTTCTCTTTAGCAGAGTTATAAGCAACACTTAAAGTTGTAAAGGCTACATTGTCATTTTTTTTGATAGCATCTTCAATTATTTTTGATTTATGTATCATATACTCTAGTGAAATACCTGGTTGTGCTTTGATTTTTACTTCAAATTCGGACTTATCTTCTTTTGGTATAAAATCCATACCTATTTTTGGAAAGAGCGAAAGCGAACCAACAAAAAGAGCTAAAACAAGTAAGAGCGTGACAATTTTAAAGCGTAAGACAACTTTTAAAAGCAGGGCATAGATCTTATCTATAAAGACAAAAATAGGCTCAGTTAGATTATAAAACTTACTTTCGCCTTTGTTCAGTATACGTGCACTAAAACTTGGTATAAATGAAAGTGCTATGGTGTAAGAGATAATGATGGCAAAACCAACAGTCATAGCAAAACTCTCAAAGAATTTTCCTACAATTCCACTCATATTTGAAACAGGCATAAAAACTGCAAGAAGCATAGCTGAGATAGCAAAGATTGCAAAAGCCATCTCTTTGGTTCCCTCATAAGCGGCTTCAAATTTGCCCATACCAGATTCAAGTTTTTTATAAATGTTTTCTATGACCACAATGGCATCATCTATAATGATACCTATAGCTAATGTTAATCCTATAAGCGTCATCTTGTTGAGTTCATAATGCATCACATCCATCAGAGCAAATGTACCTAAAATAGAGGCTGGAATAGAGAGTGCTGAAATAAGAGTAATAGTGAAGTTTCGTAAAAAAACAAAAATAATAATAGCTGCAAGTAGTGCACCATAAATAAGGTCAAACTTTACATCTTCAAGTGAGTTAATGATGAAAGGGGTTGTGTCTTGTAATGTTTTTACCTCAAATCTATCTCCTGCTAGTTTTTGTAACTTCGGAATAGTGTTTTTCACACGTTGGACGATATCGATGGTATTTGTGCCAGAAATTTTTTGAATCTCAAGCATAACACCAGGAACGCCGTTATAAGAAGAGTAACTGTCTGCATCACTAAGGGTATCTTTAACGCTTGCAACATCTTTGAGTCTGATACTATCTTTGATTTTCATATTTTGTAAATCTTGGACACTGAGTGCATCGGCATGAACTTTTAAAATATATTCATTTTTATCCGTGATAAGTTTTCCACCACCAATTTTTACATTTTCATTTGTGACAGCACGGTTAAGCTCAAGAACTGTGATACCATACTTGTTGAGTGCATCGATATCGGGAAAGATTTTTATCTCTCTATCTCTATATCCGATGATATTGACACCACCCACACCCGTTATCTTTTGCAAAGCAGGTTTGGCTTTTTCATCTGCAAAAATCATAAGCTTTGCTAAAGAATCATTCTTTGCGGTTAAGAAGACATTGATGATGGAAGCTCCCCCGATGTCGAGCTTACTTACAAGTGGTGTTTTGGCATCTCTTGGGAGATCAACTGCGGATACTTTGTCACGTACATCATTAGTAGCCTCATCAATGTTACGTTCTAAAAAGAACTTCACCATGATGATACTTGCTCCATCTGTGCTCGTAGAAGTGATGCTGTCCACGCCACCGATTTGAGAGATGGCTTCTTCGATTTTATCTGTTACTTGTGACTCTATTGTGCTTGGCTCAGCACCTGGATATATTGTCTTTACTGTGACTATTGGAAAGTCAATGTTTGGATAGAGTGCTGAGGGCATACTCTTAAAACTCATATATCCAAATATCATCAGTGTAACAACGTACATTAATGTTGTTATAGGTCTGTTGATTGCTAATTTATACATAAAAACCTACTTTTTTGCTTGTGTTTGTGTGTGTATATAACCATCACCAAAAAGTCCTGGTAGAAAATTATCAGCTTTTACTTCTGCGTTTATTTTTCTATCTTGCAGGTTTGCTCTTGGATAAACTTTTGATATTTTAGCACTGTATTTTTTTGTATCTCCGTCAAGTTTATACTGAAATAGATCACCAACCTTGACAAGTTTTCTGTTTTTTTGATCAAAAGAAAGAAGTAGTTTACGTTTTGATCCACTTTGAATCTTAAACGCAGTACGAAGCATCATACCACTCACTGCATCCCCGATCTCTATCTCTTTGTCATAGATGACCCCAGTAAAAGGTGCTTTAAGAAAGGTCTTATTGTAGAGGGCTTGTTGATAGGCAAGTTGATTTTTTGCACTTTCATATTTGTTAGCAACTGCATCAAATTTTGCTTCATCGATAAGACTTTTGATCTTGAGTTGTCTTTCATAATCTTTTTGTGCATATTTGTAAGTAGTTTTTGCTACTTCAAGCATGGCTTTGATGTCACTGTTTTGAAGCTCTGCTAAGATTTCACCTTTTTTTACCTTAGAACCAACCGTGACATAAATTTTATTGACGATACCGCTGGCAATAAAAGCGAGATTTGCATCTTTATCTGCTTTGACGATAAATGTTGTGTAAACATCAGCAGCATTTGTAAGACTCACTAACATGATAAGTGTAAGTAGTATTTTTTTCATTATTTTATTTCCTCTTGTATATTTTTTCCACTGTAGTAGTAATAGGTTGCATATGCAACTTCTAAGTCATTTAAAGAGCTCTCATACAGTGCTTTTGAACTTGTCTTTTTTGTGAGTGCATCAAGATAGATGATATAGTCAACTATGCCCGCATTGTATTTTTTCTCTATGGTATGAAAGGCACTCTTGGCTGCGTTTAGCGCACTTTTTGCACTTAAAATCTTGAGTTTTGCTGTGGCAATCCTTGCTTTTGCGAGTTCATACTCTGTTTGTTGCTCTTTTGTTTGGTAGTTTATCTGTGCATTGAGTACTTTTGCATTGAGGCGTACTGCTTCTTTTGAGCTGCTGATTTGACCGAAATCAAAAAGACGCATATTTACTGTAAGCATGATTTTATTTTGATTATCAAGCGGATTTGCTAAGGCTTTTGTTTGTGGGTCAAGTCTATCATATCCATAAACCGAGAAGGTGTCTTCTATGCGTATATTTGGATAGTAAAAGCTATCTACTGCGTTTGAAGCTGCATTTATGGCATTTTTTTGTGCAATGATGGCTTGTATATTTTCTAATGTTGCAAAATTTTCGTTTTCTTCTTTCTTAAACGCAGTAGCTTCAAAGCTTTTGATTTTTGCACCTGTTGTTAGCTCAAGTTTTGATTTTAAAGAGAGAATGTCAAACTTAATGGTTTCAATATTGTAGATATTGGTGTCGTAGTCAGCTTGGACTCTTTGAACATCATCAATTGTTGCCATTTTCGCTTCATAAAATTTTGTTATTTTTTCTAGTTGTGCTTTGAGTGTTTTTTGTGCTTCTTCTCTTGCATTGAGTGAAGCTTGCAAACTCTTAATGGCAAAAAAATCTTGTGTGATGCCTAATGCGAGTGACTTTTTGTATGCAGTTGTCTCAAACGCAGCAGATTGGAGTGTTTGTGCTTTTTCATCTACTAAAGCACTGCGTTTACCACCATCATAGATATCAAAACCTACTTTGGCAAAGGCACTGTATATATCGCCTGCTTGAAAAGGAGTGGCTGCATCATCACGTTTGTAAAAACCACCAATATCAACCGTTGGATAGTAGCTACTTTTTTGAGAATCAAGCGCTTGTGCTTTTGAAGCTTCATTGTATTTTTTTGCCGTGACTAAGTCATTGTGTTTTTGTGCTAAATCTATAAGTTCTTTAAGATTTTGGGCACAAAGTAGGGCAGGAACTAAAACAAGAAATGTTGCAATGCTTTTTTTCATTTTTTTACCTCTATAAGAGAAAATATTGTCTCTATATTTACATTGAGTTCTTTTTGCAAGTCCTCAATTGTATTTGTTGTACTGTCGGCTATAAACATGCCTTCTCCTAGTGCAAAGAGACCTTTTGCGAGGTGGATAGACTCAGGGAGTATCTCTTTGTTATCTATACCTTCTTGAATGATTTCACACATCCAGTTAAAATATTTGTTCACACAAGTTGTTTGAAACTCTTTCATGTGTAGATTTGGTGAACTGAGGTTGATTGAGATAAAATCTTTGTAAATCTCTCTAAGTTGTGCTGTCTCATCACAATAGAAAAATTCTGCAAAAATTTTCACTCTCTCTTTCGTTGTTTGTGCTTTTTGTAACTTTTTCTTTTTTATCACATCGTAATCTTCAAGCATGATGTTGAGGAGTTCAAAGACGATTTCTTCTTTGTTAAGAAAGTAGTCATAAATACTGCCTTTACTCACACCTGCATTTGATGCTATCTTTGATACTGTCAAATCCTTGAGTGAATTTTTAACAAATAATTCTTGACAAGCGAGTGCAATATCCCTCTTCTTTTGTATTTTATCTACGATAATTGCCATAGTTTTGCTCCATTAATAATGACTGACCATCAGTCATTTATGTTAGTTTACTGTTTTATAACTTAATAATTAATTAGTGAAGTTTTCTTTTGCGTAAGAACTTAAGCTTGTATAGATATAATTTCTACGAAATTTTTGAAAAAGGGTTTATAATGGAGTATTTATTGGCGATTGCTTTGCTTATTGGGGCAAGTATAACAGAAACAAAACTTTTTAAACCAACTTATACTTCTGATGTAATTCCAAAACATATGTCAACAAAACAGAAAAAAGAGCGCTTTAATTACCTACTTGTTCCTGCTGTGCAGTATGTTCATAAAGAACTTATGCAACGATATAAGAAAATCGTAAAAGATATAAAAACAGGGCAAAATAAACAAGAGATTCAAAAACTCAAAAAAGAGTATGGGGCAAAAAGTGATGAAGATTTACTAGCACGACTGAAGCCACACCCTGTTAGCATTACACTCGCCCAAGCTGCGATGGAAAGCTCATGGGCAACATCAAGATTTTTTCAAGAAGCAAATAATGTTTTTGGTATATGGAGTACAAAAGCTACTGAGCCACGGATTGCCGCTAGTGAACAACGCGGTGGTAAGCATACTATTTGGCTTAGAAAATTTGATACTATTGAAGATTCTATACGTGCGTATTATGAGCTTATGTCAAAAGGAAAAGCGTATAGTAAGTTTCGTAAGCTGCGTTTAGAGACTGAGGATCCGTATAAAATTACAGCGGGACTTGATAAATACTCCGAAATAGGTCAAGAGTATATCAATGTGCTAAATCAGGTAATCAAACATAATAATTTTACAAAATATGACACAAAGTAAATTTTTACTTTGTGCTCTTATACGTTATAGTATGTAGCTTCTGGATGATACACTACTAAAGCAGAAGTTGATTGCTCAGGATGAATTTGGAATGTTTCACTCAGCTTTATGCCAAACTCTTCAGGTTTTAAGAGATTAAAAAGAGGACGGTTGAGCTCCAAGTCGGGACAAGCTGCATACCCAAATGAGTAACGGCTTCCTTGATATCTGTTCATACGAACATCTGCTAGAGTATTTCCCTCATCTTTTGCAATGTTTAAATCAAGTCTGATTTGTTTGTGTGCTATTTCAGCAAGGGCTTCTGCGAGTTCGACACCAAGACCATGAAACTGGTAATACTCTGTATAGTCACCTCTATCATAAATCTCACGTTCCGCATCACTGATCTTGCTTCCTGCACTAACACAGGTCAGAGCAGTGACATCATGTCTATCATTATGAAAAAAGTCACTCAGGGCACGATGAGGTTTTTTTCTTTGTCTTGGAAAATTAAAAACTTCTTCGGCTCGTCCAATAATCTGACTTAAAGGTTCACGGTTGATATCTTCTTCTTTGAACCAGCCTTCACTCTCAGGAAAGAGAAGTAAAGATGAGTCATCACTTCTACATGGCCAGTACCCATAGATAATAATTGGATCAAAAAGTTTTTCATCTAAGAAACGTTTTTTGAGTTTCTCATATGCTGGCCAGACTACTTCATCTAGCTGTTTTTCATAAGCCTCTTTTGTCATACCTTTTGAGGAATACCCCCAACGAGATTTGAAAAGAATTTTATGGTTTATCCACTCAAAGGCCATTTCAACTTGTTGCTGTGTGAGTTTGATCTCACGTCTTCCCCAGAATGGAGGCGTTGGAACAGCTACATCACGAGAAGGCATTTTAATCTCTTCAAATGGCGGGATAATATACTCTTTGACCTCTTTATGCTCTATCTCAGGTGCATCAGGATGAAGGTTCGTGTCCATATTTCCGGCTTCTATACGGCTCATAGCTGTCACACCATCAAAGGCATCTTTACAGTAAAAAATGGGGCCATCATAAGCAGGACGACAAAAATCATCGATGAAAGCTCGAGTAAGTGCTGCTCCACCAAGAAGAACCGGAATTTTAATGCCTTTTTCTTGTAGTATGTTGAGGTTTTCAAGCATAACTTGTGTTGACTTTACCAATAAGCCGCTCATCCCAAGGGCTTGTGCATTTGATGTTTCAAGTGTTTGAAGAAAATTATCAAGTTCTACTTTAATTCCAAGGTTGACAACTTTATAGCCATTGTTTGAGAGGATAATGTCAACAAGATTTTTTCCAACATCATGTACATCCCCTTTGACCGTTCCTAGTATCAGTGTTGTATCTGTCTCTTTTTCAACTTTTGGAAGATAAGGTTTGAGATGATCTACTGCTTTTTTCATCGTCTCTGCAGACTGTAAAACAAAAGGCAGTTGCATCTGACCTGAGCCAAAAAGCTCACCAACGACTTTCATAGCATCAATGAGAATTTCATTTACAATTTTTTCAGGTGCAATAGTATGACGTGCCTCTTCAACAAGAGGAATCATTCTATCTTTATCTCCATCCATAAGAAGTTTTGCAATTTTTTCTTCATCATTCATAGCAAGATATGCTTCATCTACAGCATCATTATCAACTGCTTCTTTGGATGAAAAATGCTCAATAAAAGTAAAAAGTGCCTCTCCATTTGGTTTACGGTTGAAAATTAAATCATCACAAATTTCTTGATCTTCTTTTGGAATTTTATTGAGGGGGATGATATGTTTGACATTGATGATAACAGAGGTAAGTCCTGCCTGAACACAGTGGTGTAGAAACATTGAGTTTAAGTAGGGACGTGCATCTTTATCAAGCCCGAAAGAGATGTTAGAAAGTCCAAGTATTGCGCCTACTTCGGGGTGTTTCAAACGCAGTTGACGGATAGCTTCTATGGTATTGATACCAGCTTCAAAGTACTCTTCATCTCCTGAACCAAGTGTAAAGGTGAGAACATCAAAAACCAAATCTTCTTTTTTGATGCCATGACGATTGGTTGCAAGGTCGATAATACGCTCAGCAACTTTTATCTTATCTTCAACTGTTTTTGCCATTCCAACTTCATCGATAGTCAAACAAACAAGACTCGCTCCATACTTTTTAGCAAGTTGACAAACAGCATCAAATTTTGGTTCTCCATCTTCTAGGTTAACAGAGTTGAGGATAGGTTTACCACCGATATGTTTGAGTGCTGTTTCAAGTCCCTTTGTTTGCGTAGAATCTGGCATCAAAGGAAGGGCTATTTTTTGGGCATACATAGCCATGACTTCTGTCATATCTTTAGTCTCATCACGACCAGCAAAGCCGACATTGACATCTAAAACATGCGCTCCTGCACGAACTTGTTGCTGTGCGACGGAGAGTGTCCCTTCGTAGTCCTCTGCTAAAAGCAGTTCACGAAAGGCTTTTGAACCAGTTGCATTTGAGCGTTCACCAACAAGTAGTGGAGCAGGCTCTTGCATAAGAGGCACTGTGTTAAAAAGCGATGCGATAGAGTTTACTTGTGATCCTGAAGGAGCTTTTGGTGTATAGCTCGTTACTTTATCCACTAAAGCACGTATATGCTGTGGTGTAGTTCCACAACAGCCACCTAAAAAGCTTACACCATCATAGGCTAAAAACTTCTCTTGCTGTGCAACAAATTCATCCGGTCCCATCGGGTAGTAAGTATAGCCACCACGGTTTTGTGGAAGCCCTGCATTGGCATGGACACTGATTGGTTTGCCCCAGAGTTCACTGAGTGTTTTGACATGTTTGAGTACCTGCTCTGGCCCTGTTCCACAGTTGAATCCAAGGGAGAGAATATCAAAAGGCTCAAGAATTGTTGCGATAGTTTCAGCGTCAGTTCCGATAAGCATAGTCCCGCTGAGTTCAATAGTCACAGAAACCATGATAGGGATTTGCACTTCTCTTTGTCTGCAAGCCTCTTGTATAGCATGTAAGGCTGCTTTTATCTGCAGTGGATCTTGTGCGGTTTCAATCAAGAAAACATCAACACCACCATCAATAAGTGCGAGACAAAATTCTGTATATCCTGCATACATTTCATCGTAGGTGATGTGTCCTAGAGATGGGAGTTTTGTTCCTGGTCCTATAGAACCTAAACAAAAACGGGGATGCTCTAGTGTTGAAAAAGCTTCACACTGTTTTTTGACAAGTTCTGCTCCGGCTTTTGTGAGCTCATAGGCACGATGGCCAATTTGATACTCATCAAGTACCCAAGAAAAGGAGCCAAAAGTATTTGTTGTGATAAAATCTGCACCCGCTGTAAGATAAGCTTTAAAAATATCGTTCATAATCTCAGGAGCTGTAACATTTAAAAGCTCATTGCACCCCTCATTATTTTCCCATGCTTCTTTAGGTATTTGATCATCACGTTGTTGGAGTTGCGTTCCCATAGCACCATCGATGATGAGAGGGCGTTTTGTAATGGTTTTTAGAATATACTGTTTTGTTGTCATATGTGTAATCTTTTTGATATTAAAATAAGTATTGTTATTTTAGCTAAGAAGAGCATAAAAAATGCTTTGTGATATTTTTACAATAAAAAACTTCAAATTAAAATATTCTTTGCTATAATTGAAAAAATTGAAAAAATTGAAAAGAGATAAAGAGGAGTATTTTATGTATAAACAAATTCTTACATCATCATTCATTGCAGCAACAATATTGTTTTCTGGTTGTGGAAATGATGATACAACATGTAGAATAGGGGTGCAACAAGCCATAGATGAGGGTAGATATGATGATGCTATTACAGATTTAGAGGGAAAATGTTCTACTGCGTTTACCACGAGTGATTTAAATATGAACCTTGCAGCAGCATATATGGGTAAATCAGGATATAGTGTAAGTAGCATTGCAGACATGTTAATTAATGCTGATGATAATGGAGATGCATTTTCATCATTTATCTCTAGTGTTGATGAGAAGAAAAACGTAGACTCTTTACCTCTGTTAACAAAAGCAAATGATTTCTTTTTTTATGCAATTGAACAAAATAGTACAAGTGATATCAATACTCTTTGCAGTGCAGATAACATTGCTAATTTGGATGATTCACGTCTAACAAATGCATGTCTTTATATTGGGTTTAATAAAACAATCACTGCTGCGAATACTATCACTTACTTAACTGGAGATATTGGTGCTGTTGTAGATTCTATCAGTAATGATTCTAATACAACTCCATATGATATGCAAGCGAGTTTAGATGCTTTGCAATGGGCAACAACGAGCACTTATATACCTAAAAGTGACACAAATATAACAGCAAAAGATATTAATATCAGCAGTAATCCATTTACACACATAGAAGTAGTGTATACAGAGAATGGTACTTCAAGTACATTCTATAGGCTTGCTAAAAGTAGTGTTAGAGATGCAAATAACACAACTCTTATTACAGATGGGTATTGTGATAGCGATGGGAATAGAACTGCTTGTGCTGGGATTGAAAATGATGATGGGTCTATTAATGATTTAACGGTTGCGTGTTACGCATGTCCTGTTACGTTGGATTTAAATGCTACATTAAGTGTTGCAGATTTACTTGTCGATACTTTAAATGGTGGTTCTGACACTATTGCTGCAGTTTCTGGAGATGAAGACATAACAAGTAGCATTGCAGATTTTAAAGAAGAGATTACAGGTAGTCGTGATGGGAATATTACGATTGATGATATTATAGATTATTTACAACAGTAAAGGGGAAAGAATATGAAAAAATTATTACCATTATCAGTTATTGCTTTGAGCACATTAGTATATGCAGATATGTCAACGCAGGAGTTTTTATATAAAGATCCCCGTATTATGAGTATGGGGGGAGCTAACACTGCTGTGGGTGGTTATTCTACTTCGATTTTTTCAAATCCTGCAGGTTTGATTAAGATTAAAAAGAGTCATGGTGTTGAAGTAGAACTTCTTGGTGTTACCGTGTCTGGTTCTGAAAAAATTAAACCATTTATGGATGATTTGAGTAATTCCCAAGATAGTGAAATCATAGATACAATCAATAAATACTCAGGGGATGCGTTTAACGCAACAATTTCAAATTACACCTCGTTTTCTTATCATGCACAAAATGATATTGCTTACTCTTTTGGGCTCCTTGCGGCAGCTGATTTGAATTTTATTCCACATGCAAATAGTGGCGCAAATGGTGTTATAGAGACTCACAGTAGAGCATATGGTGGAATTTTTCTTGCTAGTGCTAAAAAGTATCATGGTATATCATCTTCTGTTTTTGATGGTGCACTTGATGGTTCTGTAACAATAGGTGTAACACTTAAATATATTAACCAAAAATCATATGAAGCAGGTTTGGATTTAGGTGAAGTTACTGCACATAAAGATGATTTGGTACAGTACATTACAGATACCTATGAAGTAGATAACTCTGGTGTTGCTATGGATGTTGGGGCATTATATGAATTTCAAAATAAAACGTGGAATCCTGCTATTGGTTTAAGTGTTATGAATATTGGAACTTTAGATTTTGATGCTTATGGAGCACAACCTTTAAGCGTAAATCTTGGCGCTTCTGTATCTCCAGAAATTTCATGGTCAAATAGTTTGAAGTTTTCTGTTGATTATGTAGATGTTTTTAATTCTCAACAAGCTAGAATCCGCAATTATAACCCTTATCGTTCACAAGATCAATATGATAATGCTGAGATAGGATATGATGCAATGAATCATCTACGTTTAGGAGCAAGTTTAGGTTTGCTCGACAATATGTGGTTTATGGCAACATTAAATGCAGGACTCTATAAGGGTGCCTATACAGCAGGTTTAGATATGCAGTTAGCAGTAATAAAATTACAACTAGCAACATACCAAGAACAATTAGGCTCGGAAATTGGACAGCTTGAAGATAGACGATATATTTTAGGACTCGGAATAGGCTGGTAAAAAAGAAAATTACAAAATTTGACGGATTAAAGGAAAAATAATTGACTTTAATCGTCAACTTGAGCTATAATGACGATGAAATTAAAAATAAAGAGAGGTTTTATCGTTAAATGGTACTAGCATACATACGTCCAGATAAAAACTTTCTCGCGGCACACGAACAATTACAACACATAAATGCATACGCTTTGGTAAACGATATCATCATAGATGATGAATTAGTTGATCATACCTCTCAAAACAAACGTCTTGAAGATAGAACAAATGTGACAAAATATTTTCAAGCACATCAAGAGTCTACTCTACTCGTTTATGATGTTTGGGTTTTGAGTACAGATATGGAAGATTTGATTCAAATGGTAAGTTGTTTAATGAAAAACAACTACAATGTTCATTTTGTAAAACATTCTGTCATAATGTCACAACAAAGTAGTGCAATGTTGATACTTGGTCTGATGGATCAGTTACGTCAAAAAATGCAGGCAAATGCAAAAAGGGTAATTGGTCGTCCAAAAGGAAGTAAGTCGAGTTCTAAGTTTGATGTCTACATCAATGAAGTTCTACAGTACATTAAAGAAGGAAAAAGTGTGAGTGAAATGGCACGACTCTTAAGTGTTAGTAGAAGTTCATTAAAGGATTACATTGAGTCTCGAGAGTTAAAGCAGGTTGCTTTTGGTTCTTTAGTACAAGAAGTTTCAGAAAATGCAGAAGAAGTAGTTATCAATACTATTGTCTGTCCAAAATAAAAAGAGGAGTTTAGGATGAGTGAAAAGAAAAAAAGTAAGGGTATTGAGATACCTACACCTTGGAGAATCAAGCGATATTATCTATACTCAATAGTAACTATAGTTGCTTTAATTTTACCGTGGATTCAGATAAATGGGCATCATTTCTTTCTACTAAGTTTTGATAAAATGAAACTTGATCTTGCGTTTGTACGTTTTGATATGCAAGAACTTTATTTAATGCCATTTTTGTTAATGTTACTGTTTATCACTATTTTTGGTATGACAGTAATGGGTGGACGTGTTTTTTGTGGTTGGGTTTGTCCTCAGACAGTTTTTCGTGTCATTTATCGTGATTTGATTGAAACAAAACTTCTTAAACTTCGTAAACGTATTGGAAACAAACAACAAGAACCTGATATGACGAAACCTGAAAATAAGGTGAAAAAGTCTATAGCCATTTTACTATGGACTATCTTAGCTCTTATTGCTGGGGCTGACTTTATTTGGTACTTTGTTCCACCAGAGGATTTTTTCAAATATCTTAGTAATCCAGGTGATCATATGACTATGATTGGTTTTGTTCTTGGTATTGCAGCATTTTTGATTTATGATATAGTTTTTCTTAAAGAAAACTTTTGTATTTATGTATGTCCATACTCTCGTGTACAATCAGTACTTTATGATGAACATACAATTATGGCACTCTATGATGAACATCGTGGTGGAAAAATTTATGAAAATGATGGTCAAACGCACCATAAAGTGGTTGAGAAACAAAAAGATCTTCAAGCAATTGATCCAAATGCAGAATGTACAACTTGTGAAAAATGTGTGACTGTTTGTCCTACACATATTGATATCCGTCAAGGTTTACAACTAGAGTGTATCAACTGTCTTGAGTGTGTGGATGCTTGTACAACTGTTATGGGTAAACTTGGAAAACCTTCTTTGGTTACTTGGTCAAGTGATTATGAGATCGTTGAGCGAAAAGGAAAAACAAAATATTTCCGTCCAAAAGTTATTGCATATATGGTTTTACTTGTAGGGCTTATGGTTGCTCTTGCATATATGAGTACAACAAAAGAGCATATGCTTTTAAATATTAATAAAGAGACAAGACTCTACTCTGTAAAACATCCTAGTCCAGATAAGTTTATAGTGGAGAACTCATATATTTTCTTACTTCAAAATACTGAAGCAAGTAAAATGAAATTTTTCTTTGAAGTTGTACCTCCAAAAGGTATGGAAGGGAAAATTACAATTGCAAAACCATCAAAACCATTTCATGTAGTTCCTGGTGTGAAAAAGAAAAAAATTGTTACGCTTAGAACGACAGAGTTGTTAGCAGATGATAAAAGAAAAGATACGATTATTCCGATTACGATTCATGCATATGCATTGGATAAAGATGGAAAACCAAGTAAATTAGTTTCTGTAATTAGACATACAACTTTTGTATTTCCAAAAGAGAAAGTCTTAAACGCAGGAAAATAATTAGGCTTTAATATTTTATGAGATAAACTTTACAAAATTGTTTTGTGGAGTTTATCTTGTTAAAAAAAATATTTATTTATGCCATACTTCTCTATGGTGTTTTAGGTTTTATACTTCTTCCCCTTATTTTAAAACCTCAAATAATTCAGCTTACTCAAGAAAACACCCATACAAAAGTTTCTATTGATTCGATATATTTTAATCCATTTTTATTCAAATTTAAAATCTCTGGATTAGAGCTAACTGATCTAAACGCAGCTCCACTTGTGAGCTTAAAGGGATTTTATCTTGATGTTGATGTCTATTCTCTCTTGTATGGAGCAGTACATATTCATGCGCTGGAGTTGAGCGGACTAGATGTTGCATTAATTAGAAAAAAAGATAAAAGTGTTAATCTCCTTTGTATTTTAAAAGAGAATAATACAACAACAAAGAAGGAAACAAATAGCTCCTTTGCTGTACCAAGAATAATTATTGATTCCATCAAAGTTACAGATTCTAGCTTATTCTTTGAAGATAATACCTTAAGAGAACCTTTTCATTTGCGTGTGAAGAAGATAGGTTTAAGCTTAAAAGATGTAGACACTGCCGAGAAAAATAATGCAAAAGGAAAACTCCGTTTTTATGCTTCACTTGGTGATGGTGGATTTATTGATTTGCACTCAAACTTGCGTAATTATGCACCGCTTGCAATACAAGGTAATTTGAACTTTGAAGCAAATAAGCTTTATACTCAGTGGCGATATGTTAAAGATATGCTAAATATTGAGGTGGCAGATGGACAAATTTCACTCCATACAGATTATACTTTTAACAGTGCTGACATAAATGCAACGAAACTAGAAAATACAACTCTTGCTATTAAAGATTTACGCTTAAAACCAAAACTAGAGGCTTATGATATTTTAAATTTAAAAGAGTTTAGCTTGAATAATATGACTATCAAACCTTTTAAACGCAGTGTTGTTGTCCCAAATATCATAGTGGATACTTTGGATGTTAAAGTCAAACGCAGTAAAACAAAAAAGATTGACTGGCTAGAATATGTTAAAGTAAATATACCAAAAACAGAGCAAAAAGAGCAAAATAGCACAAAAGTAGAGACTCCTTTTTCTTTTCTTATAGATAGAGTTTTTCTTAAATCTTCAAGTGTCACCTTGAAGGATGAAGCCTTAGATAAACCGGCAATAAATTCTATAGATCATATTAGTATCAATTTATATAACATAAACAGTGATGCAAATAGTTGGCTAAAATATGATACAAAAATGCAGATTGACAAAAAAGGTTTGATAGCCACAGAGGGGAAAATTCGACAGAGACCTTTAAGGCAAGAGGGTACTTTCAGGATTAAAGATATCTCCTTAAAAGAGATCACACCTTATTTGCAAGAGCAAACGTATCTAGCAGTTGAAGATGGGTTTTTTTCTGCTAAAGCAAAAACTTTATATGAAAAGTCATCCACTCAAGCTGATTTGAGGATGAGTGGGTCTTGCTCTTTGAACTCTTTATTTATCTATAATACACTTGAAAAATCGCTTTTGTTCTCTTTAAATGAGATTACAGTGCAACCCTTTACTTTAGAATTGATGCCAAATCGATTGTATGTTGATACAATTGATATGAATGCATTTTATGTTGATGCAAAAATTGATAAAGATAAAATATTGAATTTTTCAAAGCTTGTTAAGAAATCAACAAGTAAAAAGAGTGAGAAAAAAGAGAAGTCAAATGCAGTAAAGAAAGAACCTTTTCCTGTAAAGATTGCGCAACTTAAGGTCACTGATGGGAGTGCGAAATTTCAAGATTTTTCAATTCCTTTAAAATTTAAAACAGATATACATGATTTAAATGGTGTTATTTATACTATTTCAAACAATCCAAAAGAGATTACGCTTATAAATATTGATGGAGAGATAGATAAGTATGGTTCAACAAAACTCAAAGGAAGAATCAATACTGCAAGTCCAAGAACCTATACGGATATTGATTTTAACTTTAAAAATTTAGCTTTAAACTCTTTAAGTGGATACAGTGCGAATTTTGCAGGGTATAAAATAGACTCAGGTAAGCTGTTTTTAGATTTGGGATATGATATAGTAAAGTCAAAACTACATGGTTCAAATAACGTTATCATTAAAAATATAGAACTTGGTGATGAGGTAGATGATGAGAATGTTACGGTATTACCTCTTGGTTTTGTTATAGCGCTTTTAGAAGATGATGAGGGTGTGATAGACATTGATATGCCAGTAGAAGGTAATCTAGATAAGCCTGATTTTAAATATGGAAAAGTTGTCTGGAATACTTTTACAAACCTTGTGACAAAAGCTGTAACATCGCCATTTAAATTCTTAGGTTCGATGTTGGGTATAGATAGCGCAGCTTTAGAATATGTAGAATTTGAGGCTGGAAAAAGTTTGATATCGCCAATGCAAAGAGAAAAACTTGACAAGCTTGCTGGTATCATGCAAAAACGTCCAAAACTGCATTTGAGTGTAATAGGGGCTTATGATAGTTTAATGGATACAGAGGCAATTCAAACTGAAAAATTAATAGCCGAAGTATTACAAAAAAGTGGCTTAAAAAACAAAAAAGAGCATCAAACTGTTATGAATATTACAACTTTAGAAGAGGTATATAAAGAGAGAACAAAAAATACAAAACTTAAAAAACTCAAAAGTGAATTAGCCAAAAAATATACAGATGCAGATGAATATGCCCTCATGTATAGAAATAAACTTATACTCCTTTGTAAATCACTCATGCCAGTGAGTAAAAAAGAGCTAGAAACACTTGCAAAAAAACGTGCTCATAGTATTATCTCTTATTTGTCAGTAGAGAAAAAAATAGCTTTGAGTAGACTGCAAAAGAGTAAAATTGAAGATGAAGTAAATGAAGATAAATTCGTTAAAGTAAAGTTTGAACTAGGTGTAAGTACGAAATAGAGAATTTTTTTCGATATAATTCGATTTTAGTTTAAAATTTTATTAAAAGGTTCATTATGGCATTTTCAAAAGAAAATAGAAGTGGTACAATTAACGGTATCATTTTTGTTGCAATTTTTGCAGCAGCTGCAACTGCAATAGCGCAGATAGCATTTGTTAAATCACTTGGTATTTCTCCTCTTGTAATTGGTATCGTTTTAGGTATCTTTTACGCAAATACACTTCATAATCATATTCCAAGTTCATGGAGCACGGGTATCACATTCTCGGGTAAAAAAATCTTACGTTTTGCTATCGTATTTTACGGTTTTAGGATTACATTTCAGCAAATTATGGATGTTGGGATGAGTGGCTTTATGGTTTCACTTATCATGCTCTCTACTACATTTATTTTAGGTACATATTTAGGTATTAAAATATTTAAGATGGATAGAGATACTTCAATGCTTACAGCTTCAGGTGCTTCTGTTTGTGGTGCTGCAGCTGTTCTAGCAACAGAACCTGTACTTAAAGCAGAAGGTCATAAAACGGCAGTAGCTGTATCTATGGTTGTGCTTTTTGGAACAATTTCAATGTTTCTTTATCCTGTACTCTATTCGGCGATTATTGAGCCGGCAACGGGCTTTTTACATATGACTCCTGAGCAGTTTGGTATCTATGTAGGTGGAACTATTCATGAAGTAGCACAAGTTGTTGCTGTCCCTGCTTCTGTTCCAGGTGCTCCTGAAGTTATGGCAAATTCAGCAGTTATTGTTAAAATGACACGTGTTATTATGATTGCTCCAATGCTTATCATTTTAGGGATTTATCTTTCAATGCAAGCAAAACGAAGTGGTGCTGCAGGTGGTGGCTTAACACTTACTATACCTTGGTTTGCAGTATATTTTGTTGCTATGGCAGGTTTTAACTCACTTGATTTAGTGCCACATGCAATTGTTGGAACTATTAATGAAATCGATACATTCCTTTTAACTATGGCTATGACAGCACTTGGTATGGGGACAATTTTCGCTAAATTTAAAGGTCTTGGTTTAGCACCACTCTATACAGCTGGTGGAATGTTTGTATGGCTTGTAGTTGGTGGTTTTGTCATTACTAAACTTGTAACTGCTACTTTTTAGCAGGAGTAAAAGCTTTTAAGTGCCAGACAAGAATAAGTGACATAA
>NZ_JALSKT010000049.1 GCF_026988655.1 Sulfurimonas sp.
TAAATATATCATTTATTCTTGTCAGGCACTTAATAAAACTATTTAAAAAAAGAGTATATAATCTCAGTAAATAGTTTATAAGGAGTTTTTAATGTCATCTCTTCCTAATACATTAAACTCTTTTTGGCTTTGGAAAGAAGTTTATGCAAAACTGGGGATTTCTAACCCTGCCTACAAATACTGGAAAAATACTCCAACACTCAAGCTAAATAATAAATATCTTTTTATTCAAAAAGACAGACTTCCTAAAAAACATGAATATGTTCAAGAAATTTTGACGGATCTCTCTGGGCATTTACCAATTAAATATGCATCTGATAAACTTCATATAAATGAACACTTGTTCATATCTGATAGAATGCGCCTACACAAGGAGTTTGATTATAAGTTTGTTGAGGATGTCAAGTTTGTGAATATTAGAAAATTTTTTCGAGAAAATGGTATAAAAGTTACAAAAAATTCACTTGTGCAAATAGGAAAGATAAAAGATTTAGAGTTGAGCGCAGAAGCAACTTTTTACAATCTTAAGAATGATTATGGTGTGGTGGTATACGACTGATGGATATGTTCTACATTGGGTTTCGTGATCCTCTTTTTTCGATTATTATATTTTTTACTATTATTTTTATAATTACTTTTTTTTCATACTGGTGGGGAAGGTATAAACGTAAAGAAGATTCTAGATATCTCGATAAATTTTTAGAACAGTTTCGTGCATTACCAACTGAGAATGAACTTAAAGTACTTATCTCAAGTGGAGAACTCTCCGAAAAATCTTGGCTTTTATTGGCTGCTTCATATTCGAAAAATGGAGATTATGAAAAGAGCATTGAAATTTATAATGAAATTTTAAATGTTGCCAATACAACACGAGCAAAAGAGACTATGTTCTTGCTTGGAAAAACATATTTTAAAGCAGGTTTTTTAGAACGCTCGAGACAGATATTTTTAGAAATACTTAAACATAGTCCACGTACACCACAAGCCTTACATTATCTTCTTCTTGTGTATGAATATATGAGAGATTATAAGTCTGCTTTAGATGTGCTTGAACCACTTGAAGAACTTGATGAAGATATAAAACTTGATAAAACATATCTTCATGCTTTATCTCTACTGAATGATACTAAGATTCAAGACAAAGAAAAGGCGCAAAAACTTTTAGCCTTGTATAAAGAGAGAGGCGTTTTAGCTCATTTGGTTTTTGAGTATATTTTTAGGATTGACCCTCAGTTAGCATGGAAAAATTTGGATCTTGAGAAGTGTGAGATATTAAGTGAGATACTCTATGGATTGGAGTCAAAAAATTTGAATTTAGATATAATTTCAAAGAGTCAATACTTAAAAGATTTATATAGTGCAAGAGGTGATATTAGCCTCTGCACGCAGAGTTCAATATTTGAGTTTGATGTTTTAATCAAGCTTAATGGAAGTTCAAATGCAACATTAAGTTTTGAGTATATCTGCAGTAAGTGTAAAGGTTCATATCCTTTTGCATTTAATCGCTGTAGTTCATGTCATGTAATTGATACAGCTGTGCTTGAGTATAGTTTAAGTAGAGATTATGCCAAAGAGTTTCGTGAAGAAAATAACTCTTTTCAGTGATGGAGTTAAAAACACATTTAGAGAATAAAATGAGGATATAATGCATAAAAATATAAAGACTCTAGAAGAGAAGTTGGGATATAGATTTAAAGATAAAAAGCTCATTATCGAAGCGCTGACACACAAAAGTTACAAGCAGCCCTACGATAATGAGCGCTTAGAATTCTTAGGAGATGCAGTACTTGATCTCGTTGTTGGTGAGTATTTATTTACTAAATTTAGAACTTCAGATGAGGGAAAACTCTCAAAAATCCGAGCTTCATTAGTGAATGAAACGGGTTTTGATAAGCTGGCTCGTGCTTTAAATCTTGGTGATTATATACTCCTCTCAAATGCAGAAGACAATAATGGTGGACGAGAAAAATCATCTTTACTCTCAAATGCATTTGAAGCAATAATGGGTGCAATATATCTCGAAGCAGGGCTTAAAGTCGTTGAGCAAATCGCCATTAGACTTATAGAAGAAAATCATGAAGAAATTTCCCTTGATTCGCTTTTTCGTGATTTTAAAACGACGCTACAGGAGTTGACACAGGCTAGATTTGGTATCACACCTGAGTATAAAGTAATGGCTTCTCGTGGACCAGACCATAAAAAAGAGTTTGAAGTTGCTGTTTTTATAGAAGATAAAGAGTATGCAAGAGCAAGTGGAAAAAGTAAAAAAATTGCCCAACAAGAAGCAGCGCGTGTGGCTGTTTTAATGTTAAATAAGGAAAAATAGTGAACAGTTTTGGAATAAAATTACGATTTTCAACTTTTGGTGAATCACATGGAAAAGCACTTGGTTGTTTGCTAGATGGTCTTCCTGCTGGTCTTGAGATAGATGAGGCATATATTCAAAGTGAGCTTGATCGTAGAAAACCGGGGAAAAGTGAGTTTGAGACTGCGAGAAAAGAGGCAGACAAAGTAGAGATACTCAGTGGCGTATTTGAAGGTAAGAGTACGGGAACTCCTATCGCAATGATTATATACAACACAAATCAAAAGTCAAAAGATTATACGAATATTAAAGATGTATTTCGTCCTGGACATGCTGATTTTACCTATTTTCATAAATATGGTATCCGTGATTATCGTGGGGGAGGAAGAAGCTCTGCACGAGAAACAGCTGCTCGTGTTGCAGCGGGTGCTGTGGCTAAATTATTACTAAAACAGCTTAATATTGAAGTGTTAAGTGGTATCAGTGAGGTAGCAGGTATTCAAGCTACTGCATTTGATTATACTAGGGTAAACAGTAGTCTGATTTATGCACTTGATCCAGATAAAGAAGAGGCACAAAAAGAGGCTATCTTAAAAGCAAAAAAAGAACATGATTCTGTAGGTGGAGTTTCACGTGTACTGATTAAAGGTGTACCTGTTGGACTTGGTCAGCCACTATACTATAAGTTAGATGGCGTACTAGCAGATGCTATGATGGGTCTAAACGCAGTAAAAGCTGTAGAGATAGGTGATGGTGTTCTCAGTGCGAGAAGTAGTGGTTCAAAAAATAATGACCAGATACGCGCTGAAGGCTTTGAGTCAAATCATTCGGGTGGAATACTTGGCGGCATTAGTAATGGAGAAGATATAGTGTTGAATGTCTATTTTAAACCTACTCCTTCTATATTTAAAGAGCAGCATACAGTAACGACAGAAAACGAAGAGGTTGATTTCTCTCTTAAGGGAAGACATGATCCTTGTGTAGCGATTCGTGGAACCGTAGTATGTGAAGCAATGGCTGCATTAGTGATAGCAGATATGCTACTTTTAAATATGGGTTCAAAAATGGACGGAGTTGTAGCTTACTATAAGTAATCAGTGACTATAATAATAGATACATAAGTTTTATTAATAGATATCATGAGGAGAGATTTTGGATCTTAAAAGTTTTTTATGGGAATATGGAGAAAAAGTTCCCGGATATGATGTAAGAGTGATTAACGAGAGAGAGGCAAGGGCTGCAGCTGGTATATTGGCTATGCTTGGCACCATTGTAATCTTCGTTGGTATTGGTTTTAATCATATCATAGTTGCAAGAGTATATTTAGCATTTTTATGGTTTGACTTTTTAGCAAGGGTGATTAGCCCAAATTATTCTCCATCTTTACTCTTGGGAAAATTTTTAGTTAGTAATCAAAAACCAGAGTATGTAGGTGGATTGCAAAAGCGGTTTGCTTGGACTATTGGATGGTTTATCTCTTTTCCTATGGTTTATTGGTTTGTACTCAATTGGGACATTACTTTTTTTAAAGTTCTTGTGTGTGTTTTATGTATCAGTTTGATGTTTTTGGAGAGTGCGCTTTCTATTTGTGTTGGCTGTATTATTTATAAAGCAATAACTAAAGAGGACCCAAAATATTGCCCAGGTGGTGTTTGTGAGATACAGCAAAAAGAACCGATTCAAATGTTTAATCCCCTACAGAAGTTTATAGCAATGCTTACTGTGTTGAGTTTAATTACAGGTGTTTACTTATTTCTTGCTAAGACAGAATCTAAAACATTTTTTGGTCAGTTTTTACATGAAGCTGTCCTTACAAAAGAACAGCTTAGAAAAGAACAAGAGTTAGAATTTGAAAAACAATCACAAAGAGAATTTGAAAATGATGATTTTTAATCTACTTCTGTAATCTCTTTTATTGTATTAATAAGCATCTCTTGCGCTTCTTCAAGCGGTTTAATCGATGCTTCATCTTTTATTCCTAAACTTGTTATCCAGTTTTGTACACTTAAAAATCCCATATGCATTTTGTCTTCATTTTTCTTTTTGTAAAAGTAAAATGAACAAGGTGCCCAAGCTCCTGCTTCGGGATGCAGCTTAGAAACTGGATAAATTACATCAAATTTACAAATAGAATAAGTATGATAGAAATCATATTCATTATAATCGTGCTGATTAAAGATTTCTTCTTGAAGATTTGTAAAGTTTGGTACTAAGAAACCTAAAGATTCTATTTCGCCTTCAAATTCTGCTTCAAAGTCTTCAATATACTCTTCCATACCAACATCTTTATTTAAGTTGACTGTAGAAGTGAATGTAACTTGCAGCGCTTTATTTTGATGAGATGGGACAAAAGGAAGAGTTTTAAATTCTCCATTAGGAATTGATTTTTTAAGTGCAGTTTGTATAAGGGTAGCGTACTCAATTAAGTCAGGATCATTTAGGGGAATGCCTGTTACTCTAGCCATGCCATTTATTGTTAAAGTTGCAATACTTATTTGCTTGTTTTGTGTCCATATTGACATAGTTAGTGGAGTAAGGGCCCCAAAGGATGGATATTTTTTAATGAGTTTAAAAGTTAAATCATTATTGATAAACATAGCTAAGTTATAACTAGGATAATGTGTTGCACCAAATCTCGTTTGAAATGGCTTATTCATATCATTATTTCCTGGAACACTTAGTCCAACAGATTCAAATGCATTTTCAATAGTTTTAGGCGTAATTGTAGTATTTGTATTACTTCCTGTATAAACTTGTACATCTTGAATTTTTTGAGTGATTGGTGGTGTTTTTTCTATATTACTAGTACATGCAGTATTGAATACTAGGGCAAATGTAAGTACTAATAGAGTATATATTTTTTTCAATTGAGTCCTTTTATATTTAATGGGTATGAGACTAATGTAGTATTTCTACATTGTCACCTATATTGATTTCAGCTGTTGGGCCAATCACCTTAGCAAATACTCCTCGATCATCTTTCAAAAGTTTTGGCAGTTTTGCATTAATAGCAGTTAGCCCTTTGCAGAGTGTACAGTTTTGTGTTATTTCAAAAATTGTCTCTCCGATTTTTATTGTTTCTCCCTGTATCAAACTGTATGGATTGATATCTATTAGAATATTTTCTCCCAATACACCTCCTTCTATATTGATGTTGTTCTCTTTTGCTATAGTGTAACTATCATAGGATGTAATTAAAATTGCTCTTTTGGGATTTTTAGCATAAAACTTATCTCCTACTATGCCATTTGCATCTACAGTTACACGCTCTTTTGAAATTTTTGTTTTGACTTCATCATCTTTAGTTATATAAAGCTTTAAAACTTTACCTTGTAATTTTTTTTTCATTTTTATTGTGTCCAAAATTAATTCTGTTTCCTTAGTATTCTAGCACTTTAATATTAAAGAAGTTATTGTTTATGTGGAGGATATTGAGAGATAGGAGCAAAAATTACTTGCTCCTAAGAAGAAGGTAAAATTATTTAATTTTACCTTTGCCTTTGTAAACTTTACCTTTAAGGTCAGTTGCTACCATTAGTAATTTGTCACCTTTTTTACCAATACCTTTAAATTCAAATTTAAAAATTGGATTTTTAGATAAGAATTGTGAAGTTGACATATCCATTACAGTTTCACCATTTAAAGTTGCACTCACATGCGTTATGAAGTTAGCATTATCTCTGCTTCCTGTTTTTTTCTCAGCCATGTTATAAGTCATCATTTCATGTTTAACCATTGCTTTTACTTTTACAATGTCACCTTTTAGTTTTGCTTTTACTTTAATACCAGCCATTTTATTTCCTTAATAGTTTATTTTTTATAATTATAAAAATGAGAGGGGATTAACCTTCACATCCACCAAGTGCAACATCTAAAGTTTTCTTTGCAGCATAGAGTTTACCGTCATTACCTTGAGCAACGATTGTAATTGTACCAGATTTAGCCATCTTGATTTTGATTGCGTATTTGTTCACACTGTATTTTGTTGTACTAACAACCATTACAGCAGCTTCAGGATTTGCATCTTGAAATACTGCAATTGATTTTACATCTTTGTCTGTTGAAAAGTTAACAGGAATAGCCCCGCCATTACTTGCTACATCAGGAGCAGTAAGTTGTACACCCTCCATTGTTAATGCAGTTGAACCATACATTGCTTTAATGGCATCATCTACTGTGTGAGCTGTCCATACAGCCGGCTTTGCTTTTCTAAAGTCTTCTGCTCTAACACTTGCAGGTACAACAGCTAAAGCTAAAGCACCTAAAGTCATACTTAAAAATTTTCTTCTTTCCATGATATTTCCTTTTGTTTTATTTACTTTTATTGATCATATAGTCAACGATTGATTTGAAATTAGAATCTGATAAATCAGTTCCACCTTTTGGAGGCATTCCTGCATCTGTACCTTTAATACCGTTAGTGTATACTTTATCCATACCTTTGGCAGTATAAGCAGCCCATTCAGCCTTGTTGCCAACTACAGGAGCACCCATACCTTCAGCCCCATGACACATTGCACAAGATTCTGTATAGGCTTTTTCAGCATTAAAACCGCCTGCTGAAGGTTCTTCTTTTGGTAAGTCACGTGCAACACTCATTGGTGGATGGAAATCACTAATCCCTGCACCTTGAATATAAACAATTTTTGCAGTTGGTTCTTGACAATTCGTCATACAACGCTCAGAAGCTTTAACTTTAACTGCTC
The DNA here is from genome assembly GCF_026988655.1 of Sulfurimonas sp. Classification (GTDB taxonomy): domain Bacteria; phylum Campylobacterota; class Campylobacteria; order Campylobacterales; family Sulfurimonadaceae; genus Sulfurimonas. Next base: position 7,012 of record NZ_JALSKT010000049.1, read on the forward strand.
CAAAATTATCTGGATTTGAGAAGTATTTACGTACATTTGCACGACCTTCTGGTCCATCAATCTTAGGTTCAAAACCATCTACATTTGGCATTTTGATTTTTAAGAATTTTTCACGATTAAGTACATACTCATCATCTACCTCTTCTCCATCAATCTCAAATTCATTGATATTAAGAATATATGCTACAAGTGAATATACTTCATCATCACTTAAACTATCAGTTTGTGGATGTGGCATTGCATCTTTTATGTACCACCAAAGTGTACTAGCTTGTGGCCAGTATGTACCAAATACACGAACAGGACCATCCATATCTGGTTTAATTCTTTGATTTGTTAATGTTTCGTGTAAGTCATAAGCAGTTCCTTTAGATAATGATGGGTAACCACCACCACCTGAACCGAAGTCACCATGACACATTACACATTTTGATTCATAAACTTCCTCTCCATCTTCAACGCTACCTTCACCTTCAGGTAAGCCTGTACCATCTGGCATAACATCAGAATTCCACTCTTCGTACTCATGTTCAGTAGGAATACGACCGTTGAAAATATGTTTTGCTTGTTTTTCAACTTGAGGGTTTACGTAGTATGGACCAGTTTTATCGTCTTTTACAGGGTATTTTACACCACCATCAATAGATGCAGCAAGAGAAGGCGTTGCATTCGCACTTGGCATAATATCTTCCATACATGCTGTTAATCCTAAAGATAAGGCTGCAGCTGCAGAGATTGAAATCAATAAATTTTTATTTAATTTAAACATATTATACCTTTCCTTCGATTACTAGCTCACCATTTGGTTTACGGTCTAATTGAGAGCGAATCTGCACGTGGGTGATTTTTCCATCTTTTTCAACTTTCCAGCTTTCAACTGCATTTCTATGGTAAACAGCTTCAACTCCAACTTTTAATGTTTCTTCATCAATTGTAGGTTGAATATATCCAGCATCATCCATAGCACGAGAAGTTAAAATAAGCTCTTGACCTTTTTTGTATGTATGCATGTAGCTCCAACGAGTCCAACATTTAGGAAGTACTAAACCTTTAAGTTTTGCTTCTACATAATTGTTTCCACCATCAAATGATATATCTACACCAGTGATTGTACCCATTCCTGACCATGCAAGACCTTCGATTTCAACGATGTCTCCATCTTCTAAATCTGTCCAGTCAATTTCTGGAGATGGAGAAGTAACAGTAGAGTTTACTTCATTTGCATAGAAATGTTGTATAGCTTTTCCAGTTGGCTTTAAAACTGTATATTTTGAAGTTTCTTCTTTACAGTACCAAGGCTCGCTAGCAAAGTCTAAACGACGAAGCCATTTCACACATAAGTTACCTTCCCAACCTGGAACAAGTAAACGTACAGGATAGCCTTGTTCTGGGCGTAATGCTTCACCATTTTGTCCCCATACAATCATTGCATCGTCAAGAACTTTATCAATAGGAATGGTTCTTCCCATTTTTGATGAGTCTCCACCCTCTGCAAGCATCCAGTTAGCTTCAGGTTTTAAGCCTAAGTCTTCAAGAATTGTTTTTACATATACACCAGTCCACTCTGCACAAGACATAAATCCTTTTGCAAACTGTAATGAGTTATATTGAGGGCCTCTCCACTCTTGTCCACCATTTGCAGGACACTCGATAAAGTGAGTACGCGTAACACTTGGGTAACGCTTGAGTTGTTTCATAGTTAACACAATGGGTTTTTCAACTAAACCTGTAATCATTAGTCTGTGTTCATTAGGGTCGATATGTGCTACACCACCGTGTGAACGACTAAAGAAAAGTCCATTAGGTGTAATAATACCGCTTGATTCATGTATAGGTGTTACAGCAATTGATGCTCTATAGTTACCTGAAGCAAGAAGTTTTGTATATCTTCGTGTTACATTATGCTCATATTTTGAAGGCATTCCATACAAGTTTTTAGTAACAGGATCCCCCCACGCTGTTCCCCATTTCTGGGGTTCCATAATTGCGGGATCATCTGCTTTTGCTTCTGAAGAAAGAAGTGAAGTTCCAGCTAAGGCAGTTACAGATAAAGCTGCTGTTTTTCTGAAAAAATCTCTTCTTCCATTAATGTTGGAATCTTCATCATTAGATGCTGATTCTAAATCTTGCTGAGATTTTTTTATATCCATATTTTCTCCTTTACTTAGATTGTCGTTTATTATTTTAAATAAAATCATTTCTTTGGATTTCAAAGATTTTTACGTTTGTATTGTGCCATTTTATGGTTAATAAAATTTTTCAGGCAGGTATCATTATACATAAAAATGAGATACAAATGTGATAATAAGCTTAGAAAAAGAGAATATGGTTACTTAATGAAACAGTAATAAGAAATAATTTTTTTTAATATTGCATAGAAAAATAAAAAAGATTATTGACAATTATAAATAAATTATTCTTATGCTTGGATTATGCCTAACATAAGATAGCAATCATTTTCTTTATCGAAATAAAAAGGGATTATGAACCCTTGATGTGTGATATCTTTAATGTTTTCATCATCAAAATAGATGGATTTTTTGAACTTTTTAGCTTTTGTGGGTGCATTAATGATGATAGTATCAAGATACATTTTGAAATTTTTAGTTGCTGCATAGTCTTCCTCTACAAATGTACTAAGGATTTCTTGTAGCTGCGTTTGAAAAAGGTCTGTGCAGAGGATATTCACGATTGCTCTTTTTCTTTTAACCATGCACTCATCTCTTGGGAGCATGGATAGAACTCTTTTGCAGAGTTCTTATCTTGTAAATATTTTTCTAGAGCTTCTTGCATAGCTTGGCGTGCATTTGTATCTATTTTTTTTTCACTCACGATTATTCTTCATCCTCAGATTCGTTTTCTTCTTTTGGTTCATTTCCATAAATAGCATCTACTTCTTCTGAGAGAGATGTTATAGTGTCAATTGCATCTTCATAGATTTCTACTTTTGCTTCATCTTCATCCTCTTCCTCAGCAGTTGCAACAGCTTCGTTGAGTGTGCTTTCTATCATATAGGCTTTAAATGGCATACCATAGTTGTAAACTATCTCTCCCCCATGTTTCCCTTGTAAAAGTGTCGTTGCAGTAGCACCAAGCAATAAAACTATTGATAAAACTTCGAGTGCATAACTTTTCATTTTACAGCCAATGATTTTAAGTATGGCTATGATACTGAGGGCAATTGCAAGATAAAAACCAAGCTCTTTATGTTCAAGAAGCTCATGTTTACCTGCCTCACTGAGATAATCAATAATCTGTGGACCAGCTTGATTTCCGGTATACCACGCTGCAATCATGGCTAGTGCAGCAAAAAGTGTTACTCTTGAAGAAATTTTCGACATGCTTTCGCTTTTGCTAACCATATACGCTAGTCCAAAAACTGAAGCTACAATTGGAAGTACCATCGCAAAATGGGCAGTGGCTGGGTGAATCATCATAGTGAATCCTTTGAGTTATGTAAAATTTGAAATTATATTACTGTGATTAAAGTAATAAGCTTCTTAAATATAATAATCTCTAATTTTAATTTATTTTTTGTCCATAGCATCTTTAGCTGATTTTAATGCTGTTCCTAATGCGTCTCGAGCAATTTCCCAAGCCTGTACTCCCATACGTTTTGCTTCTTTTGCTTGTGGTGACTGTAAAGCAGAATCTGCTTTTTTGACTGCAGTTTTTGCCAGATTAGAAAATTTATTTCTTATGATATCTGCTGTTTCTTTAGAAAGCAGTACTAGTTCTTCTAAGTCGTAGCGCATATCTTTTTGAATATCTAGAAGTACTTTACGTAGAACACTTGAAGTATCTGTAGCCTGCGTGATTATAATTTGAGAAAACAGTGTGTCTGTTTGATTTAAATCTTCCACTATCGTATCATAATCTTCAATAAGAATATGTTTGGCTTCGACTGGCATGAAAGCAAGGCGTTGTTTAAATCTGTCTATTGATTTTACAAGACCACTACGCATACCTTTGAGTGTTGGACGTAAAATGTCATCTGCTTTGGTTGGTGTTGCGTCTGCTATATCTATAGCCGTTGCAAGAATGGTAGAAAGAATTTTTCTCACTCTGATTGTGTTGAGTGAACCTTCTTTGATCGATTCGTAAGTAACTTCTTTGATGACTTCTTTGATAGTATCATGCAGTTCATCACTCTCTTGATCTTTTTCAAGTGCTGTAATAATTGCTGATTCTACCATTTCACTAAGAATCTCATAAAGATCAATAGATTGCAGTTTAATTTGATGTAGCGTGGTTAAAGCTTTTTCATCTGTGATAAGTTTTTCTTCTAAAACATTAAAGATTTCATATTTTATCTCTTGAAGTTTTTCGGCTTTTTTCTCTAAACTGCGTTCTATCGCTTCTTTTTGTGCAAGAAGATCTTCTATTTCTGATTCAAGAGTTTTGGTCTCTTCTTCCACTATTGTAGATGTTATTGTCTTTAGTTCATCTTGTGAAAGTTTTTCAATCTCAAGATTTGCATCACTCACTGCGTGTTCAACTCTCTTTTGTATACTTTTATATCTATGATTATAAACTTTTTTTAGTGTTGCTTCAATCTCTTTTGCTTCCATGATTTTCTCCTTAAAGTACCATTTTAATATCTTGATGTTTTTTGAGTGCATCAAATATAAATTGCCTATCGTCATCATTATATACAAGCATATCTAAGTTCATACTAACATATTTTCCGGTTTTAGAAGTATTTGAATCTGCAAGCTTGTGTTCCCTCTCATCCAAAACATCTTTGATGGCTTTTTGTAAAGCTTCCCTCTCACTTGCAATAACCTTATAGCACCAGTTACAAGGATACTCAAGCTCAAGTTTTTTATCTTGTAGTTTATCGTTTAAAGTCTCCACTTTTCCCTCCTGATTTTGATTCTAGTTGTACATTTTTGATGATCATCCCTTTATCGATGGCTTTGACCATGTCATAAATCGTCAACAGCCCAACACTTGCCCCTGTTAATGCTTCCATCTCTACACCTGTTTGTCCTGTGAGTTTCGCAGTCACTGTGAGCTTAAATCCGGGGAGCTCACCAAGCTCTTCGACATCGCAGTTAATCCCTGTAAGGTTGAGTGGATGACACATTGGAATAAGATCACTTGTCTTTTTGGTACCCATAATTGCAGCAATAACTGCAGTTTGTAACACGGGCCCTTTTTTTGTCTTTTCAGTTACGATGGCGGCATAAGCATCTTGGCTCATTTGTATTATACCACTTGCTACTGCTACTCTAGTTGTATTGCTTTTATCGCTTACATCAACCATTTTTGGGCGTTGATTTTCATCTAAATGTGTTAGGTTCATAAATTCTCTTTTTATATATAAAAATTACTGTTTTATATTATAGCAAAGAGCTGTTAACAATGACTTATAATTTTGAGGGCTTCTTGATATTCGTTTGGATGGTTGAGATTTGCGAAGGCATTTTTATTATCAAAATAGACAAAAGTTGTATTTGTATTTTTGAGTAAAAGACCGAGTTTGTGGTTGTTCTCATCAAGCATTTTCTCAAACTTAGGCAAAAGCGTACGAGAATAGATACCGCATAAGGGTTGCATGCCTTCTTGTGTTTGTGCAATCACTGCGTTTACATTTGTGTTATTCGAAAGGAGTAGCTTTTGAATTTCATCTTCGCCTACAAAAGGAGAGTCAACACTCAGGGCAAAAAAACGCTCTTCTTTGAGCTCTTTAAACGCAGTAACAAAGCCTAGTGTTGGTGCATAAATATCTAGCCCTTTTGCATCTTCTATAAACGCAGCTGGAAAATGAAATTTTGATTTGTCTTTACACGAGATGTAAACATTGCTAAAAAGTTTGGAGAGTCTGTTGTACTGGTATTGTGTTAGAGTGTCAAAGTCTGCAAAGGGGAGAAGTGCTTTATCTTCTCCCATGCGACTGCTTTTGCCACCTGCAAAGATGACACAGGGGATAGAAAACATATTAGTTTCTAGTAAGCTCGGCTTCTATTCTTCTGTTTTTTGCACGACCTTCTTCACTTGCATTGTCTGCTACAGGATTTGCTTCACCCATACCAACTGAAGAGAGTTGTGAAGGATTGACACCTCTTTGGATAAGAAGTTTTTTCACTTCATCTGCTCTTTTTTGAGAAAGTTTTTGGTTGTAAGCTTCGCTTCCTCTGCTATCTGTAAAACCAACTATTTTTGCACTATAGTTTGTATATGTTTTTAGAAATTTAGCATATTTACCTAGGTTTGCAAAAGAGTTCTCTTTTACATGAAATGAGTTGTTTTCAAAGCTTACATTAAGTGTAATACTTTTTGGACAACCATCACTGTTAACAGCCTCACCCACTTCTGTGTTAGGGCAGATATCATTTGCATTTAAGACACCATCATTATCCATATCTTCTTTACATCCATGCGCATCAACTTTTGTATTTGCTGGAGTATTCGCACAAGTATCTAAGCTGTCAATTACACCGTCATTATCACTATCTTTTACAAGTGTACAACCTACTGCGTTTACTTCCGTATCTGCTGGAGTATTTGCACACTCATCTTTAGAATTTACAACACCATCATTGTCATCATCAAGCTCAGCAACAACTACTGGAGCTACCTGAATAGTCTCTTCAACTATGATTTTTTCTTTGATGATACTCTTTTGTGCTTGTGCTCCAAAAGAGTAACTTAATCCTACAAGTGTCATAAGGTTACTGTCTGCATTTCCCGCATTTTGGTGTGCTACTTTTGCCATATAGATAGCTTCAAGTTTTAAAGCTAAGTTGTCTGTTAGATCAACTTTCGCTCCAGCACCAGCATCAACAAAAAAACCAGTTTGGTTTGCACGGTTTTCATCACTTATGTTTTCAATACCAAGACCAAGTTTTGCAAATGGCGTGAAAAAATCTTGTTTTGCATATTCATAAACACCGTTAAAAGCACCACGAACTATGTTTGTTTCGCCATTACCTTTGTAATCTGGTCTAGCATAAAAAAGAGAAAATTCAGGACTGATTTTTGATGTAGGCGTGTTAAATTGTAGTTCAAGTCCACCTGTAAGATAACCATCATTTTTGATATCTAAGTTACCCTCAGCAAAGTTATAACCTATCATTGGAGAAAGTTCATATTTGTAGTCGTTTGCAAAAGACGCAGTTGTCAGCATAAGCGCTGGAATAAGTAGAAGTTTTTTCATGTAGTTTTTCCTTTTGTTTGTTTAATTATCTTGGGTCTGTAATATAACCACTAATAGCAGAAGCAGCAGCTACTGCTGAATTTGCCAAATACACTTTAGAAGAGCGACTTCCCATACGACCGACAAAGTTTCTGTTTGTCGTACTGATAGCTACTTCTTCATCACCTAAAATTCCCATGTATCCACCAAGACAAGCACCACAAGTAGGATTACTAACAACCCCACCAGCATCAACGATGATATCGATATACCCTAAGTGATTTGCATCACGAAGAATTTTTTGTGTTCCTGGTGTTACAATGAGACGTACATCTGGATGTACCTTGTGTCCTTTGAGTATCTCAGCGGCCACTTTTAAATCTGCTAAACGTCCGTTTGTACAGCTTCCAATGAAGGCTTGATCTACTTTGATATGATCTTTTACTGCTTGATTGACTGAATGCCCATTTGATGGTAAAAATGGATAAGCAATAACAGGATCAAGATTTGCAACATCGATTTCTAATACTTGAACGTACTCAGCATCTTCGTCAGAGTAGTGGATACGAGGTTCTCGAGCGAGATTTTTATCTGCTAAAAATTCTGCTGTAATTTCATCATAGGCAACGATGCCATTTTTTGCACCTGCTTCGATGGCCATGTTACACATAGAAAATCTGTCATCCATTGTAAGATGCTCAATCGTACTTCCTGTAAACTCTAGCGTTTTATAAAGTGCGCCATCCACGCCGATTAGGCGAATAATTTCAAGGATAATATCTTTCCCTGTTGTGAATTTTTCTGGTTTTCCTGAGAGTACCACTTTGATAGACTCGGGAACTTTAAACCAGTTTCCTCCGCTAATCATAGCAAATGCAAGGTCAGTTGAACCCATACCCGTTGAAAATGCTCCAAGTGCACCATGGGTACAAGTGTGTGAATCCGCACCGATGATGACATCACCTGGAACAATAAGACCTTTTTCAGGTAAAAGAGCGTGCTCAATTCCCATGTCATGTTCATCAAAATAGTTTTTTAGCTCATGCTTTTTTGCAAAATCACGAGAGATTCTTGCTTGGTTAGCTGAAGCTATATCTTTTGCAGGAATAAAGTGGTCAAGAACAATAGAAAAACCATCAGGATTAGCAAGTTTTTGTGCACCACTATCTTCAAATGCTTTGATAGAAATAGGAGTAGTTATATCGTTTCCGATAACCATATCGATGTCGCAGCGAATGATTTCACCCGCTTTTACTTCACGACCAATATGTTGTGAGAATATTTTTTCAGTTATAGTTTGACCCATTATGGTGAACCTCTTATAATATATTTTAATCGGGAGATTATATCATAAGAGATTTAAAGAGAGTTTTTACTTCTTCTGTTTATTGTTTTTTTTAATTTGCGTTGCTACATAATGTGCTACGGATTTTAACTGTATGTCGTTATATCTTTTTTTCCATGAGGGCATATCATTTTTTGCTGTTCCCCAAAACTTACCACCAAATTTTGCATATAAAAAGATTTGTTTTTCACTTAAGAGGATTTTTTGTAGATTATATGGGTAGATAAAATTTTGGTTTGATTTTGATTGCTCAACATAGTCACTTTCACCATTGCCTGATACACCATGACACTTGCCACACTTACGTTGAAAGATTTTTTTACCGACTTTCATCATCTCTTGTCTATCTTTTTCCTCAAGTTGTGCAGATTCCTTTAAAAGGTTTTCTACTCTCTTATCTCTATGAGAATTAAAAGTTTTAGAAACATAATGAGCAACTGCTTTTATCTGAATATCACTATAAACATATTTAAATGTTGGCATGATATCTGCGTGAGAACCATATGCATGTGCGCCATATTTGATGATTTTGTAGGCTTGGGTTTCTGTTAGGATACTTTTAGATAAGATTCTTGGTTTTACAACAAGTTTCATATCGTTTTGAGAGTTTCCATCTATGCCATGGCAGGAGATGCATGTTGTTTTATATATCGTCTCCCCTAGTGCATATTGTGACTGTGCCGCAAAGGCGAAAGTAGCTAAAAGCGCTAAGAGGAGTAGTTTCATAGGCTTATTTTGCTGTAACTTCTAAAAGCATATTTGGGTGGATCGCACACTCTACACTAAATTGACCTGGTGCTTTGATAGTTACAGTTTTTTTTGTTCCTGATGCTTGCATACCAATATCAAATTCATTTGCTTCATCATCTGTGTAGGTATTATGAGCAAAAGGATCAGAGTTTAAAAAAGTAAGTGTATCACCTACTTTTACTGTTACTTCATGAGGAATAAAAGTTTTTCCTTTTTGATTTATCACATGGTCTGCTCCAAAGAGAGAGGCTACTAAGAGTGTTGCTAGTGCTATTTTTTTCATATTTATTATCCTTTGTTGTTTTTATTGTGGAAAGTTTTTTGGAACTTTAATATCTAAGTCCGGACCAGTGAGTGCTTTCATAAATTCTACAATTGCATCAACTTCATCATCGCTTAAATGTCTGTCTACCATTACATCTGATTTGTTTTTGACACCATCTTGATAGCGTCCACCTTGAGAACAGATAACTGTTGCTTCTTTGAGTGTTTTGACACTTCCATCATGAAAGTAAGGAGCTGACTTTGTAACATCACGAAGTGTTGGTGTTTTAAATACACCATACCAAGCTGCTCTTTTTTTCACATTGTAACGACCAAGTTCTTTGCCTTTGAGTTCGCCTTTATTGAGACCGATGTTTTGAAAACTTCCATCACTAAAATTAAAGCCATCATGACAATCTATACAATGTGCTTTGCCTTTAAAAAGTTCAAAACCTTTTTTAGCTTTAGTGTTAATGGCATTTTTATCACCTTTTGCATATTTGTCAAATGGAGATTCTGTAGAGACTACTGTTCTCTCAAATGAGGCAATGGCTTTTGCAAGTGAATCTTTTGTGATTCCTTCGCCTGGATAAGCTTTTTCAAAAAGCTCTCTGTAGCCTTTAATTTTATTGAGTTTTGGTATAAGCTCTTTGAGTGGCATATTCATCTCAACATCTGCTTCGATTGGACCGAGTGCTTGTTCTTCTAGAGATTTTGCACGACCATCCCAAAACTGATGTCTTTGATAAGCTGAGTTTAATACAACAGGAGAGTTTCTTGGTCCTACTCGCCCTTCAAACCCAACAGCTTTTGCAGCTGGGACTTCATCTGTCCATCCGTGACTTGGACTATGACAAGTTGCACAAGAAATTTTGTCATTTTTAGAGAGTCTTGTGTCAAAGTAAAGGAGTTTTCCTAGTTCAATACGCTCAGGCGTTAGTTTATTGTTTGCAGGTTGTGGGGCTGTTTGGGGTCGTAACCACTGTGACATATCTTCATTTGCCCCAACACTTGTAAAGAATGTTGCTAGAACAAGTGTTGCTATTGTTAATTTTTTTATCATAAATTCCCTCTCTTTTGTGATAAAATATTGTAACATCTTAAACTGATAGAGATTATAAAAGTGTGTGATTTATTAAAAGATAATAAATAAATTTTATAGAAATAAGAAAAACAAATACCATATACAAATAAGAAGCCCTCTTGTAACTTTTATCTTCAAAGTTAAATAAGGCTGTGTTTAAGGCATAAAAAGTTGCTAAAAGTAGAGCGCCATAGATAAAATACCCGACATAGTAGTAGTCAAATCCTAAGATACAATAGGGACACTTATGTGTTGGAAGCTCATAAATATAGGTACTAAAAAAGTAGGTGATACTCAGGTACGATACATACAAAAAGAGGATGCTAAACGCAGTGATGAGTACTCTTTTTTTCAAGTGTAACAAAAATAATAAAAGAAAAAACATTGCATAAAATAGAGTGACTAAAACACCTGTAGTCAAATGAAAGGGCATTGCAGTTGTTGTTTTTGCGTAAATATTTGAACAGCAAAGCACTGGTGTAAGTGTTGAGAGATTGGCAAAAAAGTTTATTTCTACAATGGCGTTTAGAAGTATTAAAAAATAAATAAAAAGAAAAAAGTAGAGTTTTTTCTTGAAGTAGGGATGCTGTTTAGAGTAGTAATCTTGATGGTTGAGTGAAAGCCAGAGCAAAGAGCAGAGAATGATAATAATTTTGAGTATAAGGAGTGGATTTCCAAATGGGTTTGCTCCTACAACGCCTGCAGCACACATAGCACCAGGGATGAGAGAGGCTAAATCATTAAGCGTATAAATAAAAAAGCCTAAAAGAAAGATATTTATAAGAAGTGAGAGCTGTATGAGTGTTGTAATAAGATAAGACCTTTTTTCTAGTTCATACTGCATTTGACTTACTGCGTTGGGTCTATATTGTTTGAGAATTTGGACTGTGTTAAACGCAGCTATGGTGAGGGCTATAAGTACCAATAAGGCGATAAAGAGCGTGATAGTGACATGAGCAGAGAGAAAGATACTACTCAAGAGTACCTTCTTTAATACTCAAGCTTTTATCGATGATCTTGCATGTGTCAAAAATTGGGTCATGCGTAGCGATAATGATAGTTTTGCCTTTTGCTTTTAATTTTGTAAGTATCTCGATAAAAAGTAGAGAGTTTTCTTTGTCTAAATTTGCTGTTGGTTCATCACAAAGGATGATTTGGGCATCACTTACGATGGCTCTAGCGATGATGGCTCTTTGTTTTTCTCCTCCTGAGAGGTTTGAGACTTTTTGTTTTGCTTTATGGGCAATATTAGCAAGCTCCATAGCTTTTTGTTGGGCTGCGTTTATCTGCACTGCGTTTAGATCTTTAATGACAAGGGCTGGGAGAAGATTTTCTTCGACAGTGAGTGCATTAAAAAGATGAAAGGACTGGGTAATATAGGCTGTGATATCACGTCGATAGAGCGAAGCGTGATAATCTGAATATGAAGCAATGTTTTCACCAGCGACTTCTACGCTTCCGCTTGTTGGTTTGAGTTGTGAAGCTAAAATATGTAAGAGGGTGCTTTTTCCACTACCACTCACACCTTTGAGTAGAACAAATTCACCTTGCGCAACACTAAGAGTAATATTTTTCAAGGCATGAAAAATTTCGCCATTTTTTTCTTTAAAATCTTTGTTGAGGTTTTGTATTTGTATCATTTCATAACCTCATTTGCTTCGGTGATGGCAAGCTTCCACACCGGTATGACTATGGCGAGTAAAAAAGGCGTAACAAAGAGAATAAAAAGCAGACTCAAGTCATTTGTACTAATACTTGGAGAAAAAGATGCCTTGTTGTTGAGGTTTTGATAGCCGACAAAGATATACTTTAGTAGAGGCGCACTCAAATAATAAACATAGATTAAAGCGGCTGTCACTCCCGTAAGATAAGCAAAAAATACGATTATAAAGTTCTCTAAAAGTTTAAACCAAATGATCTCTTTTATCTGCCATCCAAGTGAGCGTAATATGGCTACTTCTTTGGCATCTTCTGTCTTTATCATGGAGTATCTTTGGTAGAGTATGAGTAAAAATGTACTGAGTGCGATAAGGTAAAGGATAAGGAAAACACCACCTTTATAGTTAAAAAGATTTTTATAATGTTTTGCGATATCTTCTTTTGTAATGATTCTGCTGTCAAAGTGGGATATAAGAAGCTTTTCATAGACCATTTGGCGCTCTTTTTTGTTGGGAACTTTAAGGATAATATCACTGACATATCCCTCAGGAATGCCAAGAATTTTACGGGCTTCATCACTATCCATCAAGATAACATCACTGCCGATAAGATTTGTCTCTTTGGGGAGTGTATCATAAATATAGACCTTTTCTTTGCTTCTATCTGGTGGTCTAAAAGTGTAAGAGTTTGTGTAGGCATATGTGTCAAAAAATTCTTTAACACCTGAGCCAATAATCATATTTTTTCGTGAGAGAAATTTTTCTATATCAATACTTTTGAGAAGTGTTTGAAGTTCTTGTTCTATCTGTTCATCATAAAAATCTATGCCGACTATGGTGAAATGTTCTTCTTTTGGTTCATAATAATGTATGCCATAAATGCGTCCCTGTGCTTTTTCTACTCCTTGAATGGCAAGCGCTTCATCTAGCCAACTTTGTGGGGTATCTAAACGCAGTCCATCTTTGTAGCGTTGCAGGGTAATGTCTGCTTGTGCATCAAGTGTTGCAAAGATATCTTTTTGTATTGATGAAGAGATAAAAAGCACACTTGCAAGAAGCCAGATAAGCACAGAGGAGAGAATAAAAATCCCGAGATGTTTTTTAGGGTTGCTACGTAATAAGATAAGTAAAAAGTTGAATTTATTGCGCATACACAAAGTCCATCTGTTTGAGGTCTTGCATCTTCGGATAGAGTTGGTTTGAGCTATCTCTATAGCAGTGGATACGATGTTCTAAAAATGAAGTAGAAGAAGCAAAACCCGGTAGTTTTGTAAGTTTGCTCAAACTTTGTATCTCCTTCGTATTCGTTTGCTTGCTAAGAACAAGAAGGAGGGTAAAAAGGAAGAGACCAAGAAGCCCAAGTACGAGCAATGTAAAGTGTCTTAATAAAATAAAATTTCCTTTTAAACTTTAAAGACCTCGAGATGCTTGTTTAACTCTTGGGTAGATTGACGAATCTTCACACTTGCTTTTGCAACATCATCTATACTATGAAGGTTTTCATTTGAAATTTGGCTGACATGTTGAATCTTTTGTATAATTGTGTCTGTTTTATCCGCATTTTCTCTATAACCATCAAGAATGTTTTCACTCATTTGTGTTGATTGCGTCATTATTTCTGAAGTTGCGTTTATTTTGTCTCCTACACTCATAGAAATAGCTGCGAGTTCTTCCATCTCAGTAGAGTTATTGTTCATCTGCTCTGAACTCTCAACGATAGCCTGAACGATGACATTTACAGTGGCATTTATCTCTGAAAGAGATTTCTGTGTGCGTTCTGCAAGTTTTCTAACTTCATCGGCAACGACGGCAAAACCACGTCCATGCTCACCTGCACGAGCAGCCTCAATCGCTGCGTTTAGCGCAAGAAGATTTGTCTGGTCTGCAATGTCTGCAATGACTGTTAATACATCTTTGACTTGTGAAGCATCTTGTGAGAGTTGGCTGAGTCCTTGTGCTAGTTCCATTTGTAGCTCTGAAGAGTTTTGTACTTTATCAACGAGTGTTAAGATGTCTTTCTTTGTTTCATTCAGGTTCTCATTTGATTGAATGAGGTTTTGTTTTCCCTCTTGTGCTTCTTCGATTGCATGACTCAGAGCATCACGCATCACACGTCCTTCATTGACTGTCTCATTGAGTTCACTGTTCTCTTCTTCTGAGCGTTTTTCTACGGTATGTGCTGTTGTCTCAAGATAAGTTGAAGCGTTGAGGTTTTGTTTAGATGAGTCTATAACTACTTTTAAAACTTCTTGAACTTTTTCTATAAACTGGTTGATATAGTAGTTTGCTTGTGCTATCTCATCTTTTGTATCTGTGGCAAGTCTGATGGTAAGGTCACCATCTCCTTGAGTAAGCTCTTTAGCTGTGTTTATGAGCTTTTTAATAGGCTCAACTATAGAGTTGATGATAAGGAGTAATAAAATAACAATTACGGCTCCAAAAATAAGCTGCATGATTAAAGAAAGCGTTGAAGTAAAAGCAATTTTATCTTCAAGAATTGGGGCATAAGTTTTATGTATATTGTTTAAGAGTTTTTGATTTTGTATTACAAGTGCATTCATTTCTCCAAGCAGCCCTTTGGTCGAGTCAAAACCTTTTAACTCAGTTGCTTTGACAAGAGCAGTAAAATACTTTTTATATGCTTGTAGGTCACTTTTGATATGTTTAGAATTTTCAATATTTCTGTCTATATAATAGATAAGTGCATTGTAAGAACGTTTGAATTTTTTTAGATATTTTTTATTGTGAGATAGTTCGAAACTTTTTTCCAAGTTTCCTAAGGTCAGAACCATACTAAAGACATCAGCATTTTGAGATTTTTTGGCAAAAAGTTCTGCTTGACGAATGGCATTTGCTAGCTTTTTGTTAAGACCATCTTTTGGAGTAAAACCTATCTCTTTTTGTATTTTCACAATCTTTGAAAAGCTCTCTTTATAGAGCTGTGTGTTTTTTATGATTTTATCGATTCCGCTTGGTTCTATATCAAGAGTGAGTAGCTTCTTTTTGAGTGACTGTGCATCTTTCATAGTTGTAGTGTATTGTAAAGAAAAATTGTCAATGTTTTTTTGATGTTTATATTCTAAAAAATCACTTGCACTTATCATCAAGCCTTTTAAATCATTATCTATCTTATATACATTAAGTTTGGTTGATTCAATCAGGTGGCTAGAACTCAGCATATAATTAACGATAAAAATATTTGCAAGAATAGAGACTACTGAGATAGCCATAACAGAGATAAGTTTATTTTTGATAGTCATATAAAAAATCCTTTTTTTATATCTTGTATTTTAGTGCTTTTTTTGTAAACTCGCTAGAGCAGAAAAACATTGCAATGAAGATGGGATTAAAAATGAGTGTATCATCTTCAAGTGTATCAAAGACTCCAAAGCTAAAACCTTCTCCATCATTTGGGTTTTGTGGTTTTACTATAAACTTTAGAGGCGACACTGTTCTTGCCATGTTGATAATATTTTTTTTCTCTTTTTTACTTTCAACATTTAAAATATTAAAATCTTTTTCTTGTGCTTCTCTATGGGCTACAAGAATTTTTTCAATAAGATCAACTTTGTCTTTAAAAACAACTTTATTCCATTGAATGATAGAGTTGTTAGACGCTATCTGCATATTTTTTTGCATAAGAGGGTTTGGTTTCTTAGCACGCATGGCTTCAATGAGAGCAAGTAAATAGTTGACTCCTCCGATGCTTTTGGCAGCTTTACTCATAAAAAGATGAATAGTTGCTTTTGTCTCGTCACTTTGATTGTTAAAATTACACATTAATTATTTTCCTTGTTTTGATAGATAATAGCTCGGTTTTTCCCCAGCTTTTTCGCTTCGTACATAGCCTTATCGGCAAACCTAATGAGCTCTTCATTATTTTGTGAATGCTCAGGATAGAGAGATATCCCTATACTCGCACCCACTTTCACGATTTTGTGATTTATTGAAGTTCCTTCGTTTATTTTTTCCATGATGTTGTTGGCTACTTTTAGAGCATCAGCATCATTATGAATGTTTGAAAGTAATACAGCAAATTCATCACCAGCAAATCTAGAAGCAATGTCTATACTACGAATAGATGAACTTAAAACATTAGCAACAAACTCTAAAATTTGATCTCCTGCATGATGTCCGTAGGTATCATTTACAGCCTTAAATCCATCAAGATCAATAAAAAGTAATGCAACTTTACGCTTGTATCTCTGTGCTCGATTGAGTTCATTATGGAATTCAACTTTGAAAAGTGCTCTGTTTGGGAGTTGCGTTAAGGGATCAAAAAGCGCAAGTTCTTTGAGTTTTTCTCTTGATATTATAAGATAAAGGGAAAAGATATAAAAAAAAAAGATAACAACACAAAAAAGTAGTGTTATATAGTTCTTTTCTATCTCGAGACGGCTGAGGTAGGTGGACTTTGTATAGGTTACTAAGTAAGCAATATTTTTACTATAAAATCCAGGAATTGGTAAAAAGTTTACAACAATTTGTTGGTAGTTGTAGTCAAAATTTTGAGAAAAAGGTTTGGCCTCTTGTATACTTTCTTGTAGTTTTTGTTTGAGTTGGATTTTATTGATCATATCATAAAAGTTTTGGTCTTTAATCTTTTGATGCGTTGCAGCGTCAATATAATATGCATCAGATTCCCATGTTTTTTTGTAGACTATCCCATGTTGTTGTGCTAGAGGTGTGTTTATAGCAATCTCTTTAGATACAAGGACATGGGAGTCATATACAAAATTTTCAATAAGGTTTTGTATGATAGATGCGTCAGAGTAACTAATCTCTACACTACCAATATGCTTATTCTTATAAAAAAGAGGGTAGATAAATCTATATCCAAGAAGATAAGGACAGACTTCAAAACCTTCTTGTGCTTGCAGTGTTTTGTTTGTGAGGACAATACCCTCTCTTGTTTGAGACAAATCATCGCCATAGTCTTGTGGGGCATACATTCGTAAAAAACTTACATTGTTTGGCAAATGAAAATGAACTTGAGAGATACCCATATGCTCAAGACGTTTATAGTTTTTTTTGAGTTGATTATAAACTTCTGTACGAATGATGTTTTGCTCTTGCTCGGAGCTATATGATGCTTTATCTAAGAGTTGCATAAGTTTTGTGTTATTTGTATACATTGTGTAGATATCTTGAGACATTATCTTTAGATATTTGTGCCAAGTTGTATACTCTTTAACAAAAAGTTGACTTTGTATATGAAGATAATACTCTCGTTTGTTAGATTCTATCTTTTTGATAATCTGTATCGTTGCAATAGTAATAAAGATAAACAAAAGAGTCGTTGCTATTATCTTGTTTCGTTTTGTTTCAAGCATGAATTTCCAGTGAGAGTTTAGTTATGTTATTATTATATCGTAAATTAACTATAGAGATTACTTTTTTTATTCTTAAAGTAAATATGACCTCAGTTAGTCTTAAGCAAATCATAATGACAAAGCTAATATGATGTCAAAAGTAAAAGAAGACAAAAATAGTCTTATTTAGAAATATAACCCAAATGAAGAGGTAAATATATGCAAGTTTATTTAGATAATAACGCTACTACGATGTGTGACCCACAAGTAGTAGAAGTAATGCAACCATTTTTTAGTGAGCTTTATGGAAATCCTAACTCACTTCATAAATTTGGAACAGCGAGTCATCCTGCGCTTAGTAAAGCAATAGATCAAGTTTATAAAGGTATTAACGCTAGTGATAAAGATGATATAGTTTTCACATCATGTGCAACAGAATCAAACAACTGGGTACTACAATCAGTGTATAATGATTATATTAAACACGGTAAGATGAACCATATCGTGACAACTGAAGTAGAGCATCCCTCAGTACTTTCTACTTGTCGTTGGTTAGAAGATCAAGGTGTAAAAGTTACTTATCTTCCTGTCAACGATCAAGGTGTTGTTGAAGCACATACTGTAAAGTCTTTTATTACAGATAAAACTGCACTTGTTAGTATTATGTGGGCAAGTAATGAGACTGGAATGATTAACCCAATTAAAGAGATTGGTGAGATTTGTAAAGAAAAAGGTGTTCTTTTTCACTCTGATGCCGTACAAGCAGTAGGAAAAATTCCTGTTGATTTACAAGATGTGCATGTGGATTTTATCTCATTTTCAGCGCACAAATTTCATGGACCAAAAGGTGTAGGTGCTCTTTATATTAAGGACTCTCAACCACTTACTCCACTTCTTCATGGTGGTGAACAAATGGGTGGTCGTCGCTCTGGAACACTTAACGTTCCGTTTATTGTTGGTATGGGAAAAGCTGTTGAGCTTGCGACTACTGACCTTGAAAAAACGATGGCTTCTATCCGAGAAAAACGTGATAGACTCGAAGATGAATTATTAAAACTCAGTGACACATTTGTCGTTGGTGATAGAGAAAATCGTACACCAAATACTATCTTGATTTCTATTAGAGGCGTTGAGGGTGAGGGTATGCTTTGGGACTTAAACAATGGTCAAATCGGAGCATCAACTGGTTCTGCTTGTGCATCTGCTGACTTGGAAGCGAACACTGTTATGCTTGCAATCGGTGCTGATAATGAACTAGCACACACTGGTATCAGACTAAGTCTTTCAAGATTTACAACTGATGAAGAGATTGATTACACTATCAGTCACTTTAAAGAGGCTGTTGCTCGTTTACGTATGATCTCAAGTTCATTTGCGAAAGTTGCACCAACTCCAGGTGGAGAAGCTGGGGAATGTCACATTCCTCATCATATGGCACACTAAAAATAGATAAGGGAAATGAAAAGGTTCCCTTAAAATTTATAAAATAAATTTAAAGGAAAGAAAGTATGGCAAAAGCAGATATACTAGGCGAGTCTCTATGGGACGCCTACTCAAATAAAGTAACAACATTAATGAATAATCCTCAGCATCAAGGGGAAATAACACCAGAAGAGGCTGAGTCTCATGGTAACAAGCTTATCGTTGCAGATTTTGGAGCAGAATCTTGTGGAGATGCAGTAAGACTATACTGGGAAATTGATCCTAAAACAGATAAGATTGTAAACTCTAAGTTTAAATCTTTTGGATGTGGTACAGCTATCGCATCAAGTGATGTTATGACTGAACTTTGTATAGGCAAAACAGTACAAGAAGCTGTTAAAATTACAAATATTGACGTTGAATTAGCGCTTCGTGATGACCCTGAAACACCAGCTGTTCCACCACAAAAAATGCACTGTTCTGTAATGGCTTATGATGTTATCAAAAAAGCTGCTTCACTTTACCTTGGGGTTGATGAAGGAAGTTTTGAAGAAGAGATCATTGTTTGTGAATGTGCACGTGTTTCACTTGGAACAATTCAAGAGGTTATCAAACTCAATGATCTTAAAACTGTTGAAGAGATTACAGACTATACAAAAGCAGGTGGTTTTTGTAAATCTTGTATCAAACCAGGTGGTCATGAAGATAGAGAATGGTACCTTGTTGACATTTTAGAGCAGACTCGTAAAGAGATGGATGAAGAAAAGATGAAAGCAGCAGCAGATGCTATGGCAGCTGGTGGTGGTAAATTTGAAGAGATGACACTTGTACAACAAATCAAAGCTGTTGATGCAGTTATAGATGAAAATGTACGTCAATTTCTTATCATGGATGGCGGAAACATGGAGATCATTGACATTAAGAAAAATGATGACTATATTGATATCTACATTCGTTATCTTGGTGCATGTGATGGCTGTGCATCATCTGCAACAGGTACCTTGTACGCGATTGAATCAACATTAAAAGAAAAACTTTCAGATAAAATTCGCGTTTTACCAGTTTAGACGCAAATGAGAAATGCCCAGCTTGACTGGGAATTTCTTTCTGGTTACAATACTTTTATGTATGATAACTTATATGAAAAAATTACTGATGCTTTAGTAAATGATGGTTATATCGTCATAGAAAATGCACTAGATCCACAACTTTGTAAACAACTCTTTGAAACTTCAAACCAAATCAACAACTTTAAAAAAGCGGGAATTTCTAGTAGTTCTTTACGCGATGAAAATAGACGACGAGATAAAATCAAGTGGCTTGATGCTGATACAGAGACAACAACTGCCTATCTGAGCTTTGCACAAGGCCTGCAGTCATATCTCAATCGTCATCTATACCTTGGACTAAGCTACTATGAAGCCCATTTTGCAGTGTATGAGGTGGGAGACTTTTATGAAAAGCATCTCGATGCCTTTGCATCAGCCAAAAATCGTGTTGTGACGACTGTTTATTATCTCAATGAAGTGTGGGATAGTAATGATGGGGGCGAGCTAATCATTTATGATAAAGAAGGCAAAGAGATAAGCAGAGTTTTACCAAAAGCAAATACTTTGGTAGTATTTATGAGTGAAGATTTTCCCCATGAAGTCCTAGCCTGTAAGGCTAAACGCAGCTCCATAGCAGGATGGTTTAGAGTGGATAAGTAATAGATTGTTGATAAAACAGCATCATCTTCCATTAAAAGTATCTTCATAAGCTATTTTATCCTAAAATAACATATGATTATAAAAATAGATGATATAGAGATACCAGAGTTACAAATTTACAAAGAGTTACGTGAAGCTGCGTTTAGAAGTGATAGAAGCTTTATAGCTGACTCTCCTAAGGTGGTAAACTTACTTCTAGAGAGTGATGTAGAAGTAAAGAGCATACTTGCAACACAAGAGTATTATGATGAGTTTTTTGACTTAGTCGCCTCGAAAAACATAGCAAAAGTCTACCTGACAACAAAAGAGCAAATGGGTAAAATTGTAGGGCATAAAATTCATCATCATTGTATGATGCATGGCATACGCCCAAAAGATATAACCTTAGATGAAGCAGATGACAACATCATTATGCTAGACAATATTACTTCAAGTGAAAATGTTGGCTCGATTGCTAGAAGTGCTGCGGCTTTAGGTGTAGGCACCTACTTCTTAGCAAAATCATCTCCACACCCTTTTAACAGACGTGCATTACGAGTATCTATGGGGTATGCGCACAGACTTAAAACATATATTTATGATGATATCCTTGAGACTATAAAAGCATTAAAATCAAAAGGCTACAGAGTATATGCCGCTGAAGTGAGGGAAGGTTCTACGCCACTAGGAGAGCTAAACGCAGTAAATAAATGGGTGCTAATTATGGGGCATGAAGGAAGAGGTATCGCAGAAGAGATTTTAGATGAATGTGATGAAATTGTAACTATTGAGATGCAAGAGGGGATTAAAAGCTTTAATGTAGGTGTAGCTGCTTCGATAATGATGTATACATTAAGCAAATGATGAAAGATACAATTACTTTGTGATATAATCAACAAACAATAGAATTATACGGGAAATAATAAGATGGAAAGTGTATATTTAGCAAGACAGCCGATTTTAGATAGAAACTCTGATATATGTGCGTATGAGATTCTCTATCGAGATGTAAACAAAGCGAGTCACATTGAGAGTGACCGTTATGCAAGTGCAACAGTGATTAGCAATATCTTAAATAAGTTTGGAACAAAAGCACTCTTAGAAGATAAACGGGCATTTATCAAAGTTGATGAGAAATTTTTACTCAATGACATCATCTTCTCCATTCCTAAGGATTTTTTTGTTTTTGACATTTTGGAGAGTGTTGTTCTTGATGAAAGAGTCATTGAACGTATCCAACAACTTCACGCTAAAGGCTATCTTCTTGCTATAAATGATACAAAACTTATTCCCCAAAGTCTAGAAAAATATCGAGAAGTGTTCAAAGAGATTAATTTTTTTAAGATTGATTTTGATGTGAGTATGGAAACTGAAGTCGCTCCACTCTTGCAACCTATGAAAAAACT
The DNA here is from genome assembly GCF_026988655.1 of Sulfurimonas sp. Taxonomy (GTDB): domain Bacteria; phylum Campylobacterota; class Campylobacteria; order Campylobacterales; family Sulfurimonadaceae; genus Sulfurimonas. The sequence continues at coordinate 29,082 of NZ_JALSKT010000049.1, forward strand.
AGGGATTGAACTTATCGCCACAAAAATTGAAGATAGTGATACTTATGAAGTAGCACAAAAGATAGGTTTTGACTGTTTTCAAGGCTACTTTTTTGCCAAACCAAAAATCGTAGAAAATGCTAAATACGAACCTGCACAAATGAATGTTCTTAATCTTTACAATTTGTTAATACAAGATACAGACATTGCGGATATTACAGCAGAGTTTGAAAAAACTCCAGAGATTACTGTACAACTTTTACAGTTTATCAACTCTGGCGCTTTTCATTTTAGAAATAAAATTTCTTCTATTCATCATGTTATTACCTTAATGGGTCGTATCACTTTAGCGAAATGGCTTATGCTGATGATTTACTCTAAATCGCTTTCAAAAAACAAGCACCATGAGCCCTTGATGTTGATGGTTCAAAACAGAACACAGCTTATGGAACTCATTTTAAAAGACATAAACCCTGAGGCAGGTAATAGCAAACTTGGAGAGGCGTATTTGGTAGGGGTTCTCTCTCTTATAGATACCATTTTTTCTATGCCATTGGAAAATATACTCAAGAGCATTAATGTCTCAGATCCTGTAAAAGACGCACTCTTGGAGGATGCCGGTCTGTTGGGCGATATTTATAAAACAGTGAGAGATATTGAAAACATTGAAGTGTATGATATTTTCAAATTTGAACAAAAGTATAAATTGGCACCAGGAAGTATAGACAGAGCTGTCATGGAAGCTATCGAAAAGGTTAATGAATTTAATAATCCGCAAGAGTAAGTGCCTGACAAGAATAAAATAAGGGTATAATTTTAAAAAAGAATTGACACTATGAACTTCTCAAAACTCCCACTTACAAAAGAAATGCTCCAAACACTTCACTCTCTAGGCTATACAGAGATGACACCTATCCAAGAAGAGGCGCTGCCTTTTATACTTGAAGGTCGCGATGTTATCGCCCAAGCAAAAACAGGCAGTGGAAAGACCGCTGCCTTTGGTATTGGGGTACTCTCACACCTTGATGTAAAAAAATTCCGTGTACAGTCTTTGATACTTTGTCCAACCCGCGAACTAGCTGATCAAGTAGCAAAAGAGCTTCGTCGCATTGCAAGATTTCAACACAATATCAAAATCCTTATGCTGACCGGTGGTGAATCATTTGGGAAGCAGTTAGGCTCACTTGAGCATCAAGCGCATATCATAGTTGGAACACCAGGACGTGTTTTAAAGCACTTAAACAAAGAGAGCTTAGAGCTTTCTAACTTAAAAACTTTAGTCTTTGATGAAGCCGATAGAATGTTAGATATGGGCTTTATAGAGGAGATAGAAAATGTGCTTGGTTTTGTTCCAAAAGGGAGACAAACGCTACTTTTTTCTGCTACCTATGATGACGAGATCTTGGATATCAGTAAAAGAATTCAAAATGATGCAGTAAGTGTAAAAACAACAACAAAAGAAGTGCAAAATAAAATAGTCCAAGACTTTTATGAAACAAATGATAAAGTCGATACGCTTATAAAGATTTTCTCAAGCTACAAGCCTGAAAATGTCATCGTGTTTACAAATACAAAACTAGAAGCAAAAGAACTTGCTGAGTCTTTGGTACAAAACAAGATAGATGCTTTGGCAATTCATGGCGATTTAGAACAGTATGAGCGTAATGATGTGCTTGTACAGTTTGCTAACAAATCGTGTCCTATTTTAGTGGCAACAGATGTAGCGGCTCGTGGGCTTGACATCAAAGAGTTGAGCTTAGTGGTAAATTATGATCTGCCTCATGGTATGGAGACGTATACACACCGCATAGGAAGAACAGGACGTGCAGGGGCTGAAGGTATAGCCATCACACTTTACAGCGATAGAGAAGCGCACAAGATAGAAGAGTATGAAGAAGATACAAGTCGTAATTTCTTAGATGCTGCTACGCTGAAAAAAGAGCAGGGCTTTGAGATGAAGCCACAGTACGTGACGCTTGTTATAGAGGGTGGTAAAAAAGACAAGGTTCGTGCAGGGGATATACTCGGCGCTTTGACAGGCGAGGCGGGACTCCAAGGTGCGAGCATTGGGAAGATAGATATTTATGACAGACAAAGTTATGTAGCGATAGAAAACTCACTTGTTGATGAAGCACATAAGAAACTAAAAAATGGCAAAATTAAAAACAAAAAATTTAGTGTGTGGATTCTTTAATCCATCCACTTTTGAGCATCATACCCATCAGTCGGACGAACAATCTCTTTTTTTTGTAGTGCTTTTTTCATAATGATGCTGGGCTTTTTATCCGCATAACTTGTATGTTGGCTATCAAGCACAACTTCAAAACCAAACTTCTCTAAAAATTTTATACTTTTGAGATCATCCAAAACACTGATACTTAAACTCTCATAGAGTGAGCCAGCTTCAAGTAAAAACTGCTCTATCATGGCAGTAGCTATGCCTTGATTTCTAAATTCAGGTTTTACTGCGAGGTTGACAACTGGAGTATCTTCATCTACAAAGCCATTTGACTTGTGTGCTGCGTTTAGTTTTCTGCTCCAGATAGCTCCGGCTAAGACATTGTCTTGCATGGCATAGAGTCCTAAGTCTTTGTTTGAGAGTCCGAAAAAATCACTGTAGATGGCATTTTCTTTGAGCCCTTGTGCATGATAAAGCATATCACTCACTATCTTTTGTTCACTACTTCTTAAAAAATAAAGCTCTAAACTCATCCTAACTCCTCGATTTTTTCTTCATACTTTTGCATAATGTCATCAAGCTGCGTTTGCTCAACTTCTAACTCTTCAAAGAACTCTTCAACTTGATTCTCCATATCTGAGACTGTTTTTGAAAGCTCCATAAGTGTAGCACTATCTCCTTTATTTGAAGCTTCTATGAGTTCTTCATGTTTGAGTGAAAGCGTGTTTTCAAGGTTCATGATCTTCTCTTCAAGCTTATCAACTTTTTTCTTTAAAGGCGAAGCGAGTTTGTTGCGTTCTCGTACAAGCTCTGCACGGAGTTTTTTGTTTTCTTTGTTGTTTGATTTTGGAGCCGTTTTCACTTTTTCCTCAAGCTCTTCATCATCCCAGCCAATTTTTTCCAAGAACTCATCATATGTACCATCAAAATACTCTGCACCCTCTTTTGCAAAGATAATCAGTCGGTCACATACACGGCGCAGTAACTCTTCAGAGTGGGTTACGATGATGCTTGAGCCCTCAAAGCTGTTGATGGCGTTGGTAAGTGCTTCTATGCTTTGCATATCAAGGTGATTTGTTGGTTCATCAAGGAGTAAAAGATTGACTTCTCTTGCGATAATTTGACCAAGCATAACACGGCTTTTTTCTCCACCGGAGAGGAGCGATATCTTTTTCTCAGCTCTATCACCGCTAAACATCATTCCTCCGCAGATACTGCGAACATTGGCTTCACTGAGTTTTGCATTTGCATTGTAAATCTCATCCATGATGCTGTTGTCTGGGCTGAGGTGTGAAATGTTTGTTTGTCCAAAGTGTGCAAACGCAGTAGCAGTATTAAAATTGACTTCGCCACTGTTTTGTTTGAGTTCACCGGCGATAGTATTTAAAAGTGTCGATTTTCCTTTTCCATTTTTCCCGATGATGCCGAGTGTTTCACCCTTTGCAAGAGTAAAAGAGATATTTTCAAAGAGAGTCTTCTCAGGCGTATAGCCAAAACTTAACTCTTTCACATCAAGTAAAATTTTTGCAGGGGTCTCTTTATAGTTAAAATGAAAAGCAAGAGAAGACTCATTTCCCAAATCCTCAAGCCTATCCATCTTCTCGAGTTGTTTTACTTTTGATTGTGCTAGTGCTGCGGTGGAAGCTCTAGCTTTGTTTTTTGCGATGAACTCTTCAAGCTCTTTGACCTTTTTATCTTGTGCTACTTTTTGTTTTTGATGGAGTTCATCTTCAGCTTTGAGTTGCTCGTAAAACTTTTTGGTGTTACCCTCAACGACTCGAATATTTTTTCTTACAATGCCTGCTGTGTGCGTACAAACACCATCCATAAAATTTCTATCATGGGTGATGAGAATGACTTCTCCATCAAAACTTCTTAAAAATGTTTTGAGCCAGCGAAGTGAGACAATGTCAAGATAATTGGTAGGTTCATCAAGAAGCAAGAGATTTGGTTCGGTGACTAAAAGCTTTGCAAGGTTGATGCGTATCTGATAGCCACCAGAAAATGAGAGCGGGTCTTTTTCTAAGTCCTTAGCATTAAAGCCAAGTCCAAAAAGTATCTTTTCTACTCTGTAGGTATCGTACTGCATCTCTTCACTGAGTGCAAGGGCTGCTTCTTCTTTTAGTGTTTTTTCACTAAAGGTAAGATGTTGTTTCAGTGTACCAATACGGTAATTTTTCGGGATAACAACATCACCGCTGTCTGGGTGTTCTTCATTGAGAATGATTTTAAAAAGAGTAGATTTTCCACTTCCATTGCGACCAACAAGCCCAAGGCGGTTGCCTGCATTGAGCTTGAAGTTAAGGTTTTTAAAAAGTTCTTGTGATGTAAAAGATTTTGAAATATTTGTTAGTTGAATCATAACGCAAGTGTACACAAAATCACTTTAAGCATTATTTATTTAGAGTAGAGTTATAATGAACGTATGAAAAGTTTTAATATTATATTTAAGGATGAAGACTCTTTAGATACTTTTATAGTGAGACATTCGCTTAAAAGTGCAGAGACTATTTTTATCCAAATTTTTAGTGGTGTTACAAGCCCTGATTATTTTATGAATATCTCTCGTATGCTCAAAGAGAAGCTCCCACAAGCAAATATCATTGGGACAACAACAAGCGGAGAGATTTCAGATGGTGAGATGCTAGAGGAGAGTGCGGTTATTTCTTTTAGCATTTTTGAGAGTTCAAGAGTCGTGTCCAAATTTTATAACTTTGATACAGCATTTAATCTTCAAGACATTAAAGAAGATTTGATTTTTGATGATACCAAAGCGATGATTATCTTTAGTGATGGACTCAAAAGTGATGCTGAGCGTTTGTTAAAAGATATTTACAAAATTAAGCCTGAAATTATCATCGCGGGTGGACGTGCAACTGACAAAGAGTTTAAGCAGACGTATGTTTTTTCAGATGAAGAGTTCTCTGATGATGGGTGTGTAATTGCGACAATTAGTGGAAGTAATTTGCTGGTCAATAGTGAATATATCTTGAAATGGACTTCTATTGGCAAAGAGATGCTTGTTACTAAAGCAGATGGAACTACTCTTTATGAGCTTGATGGGGTTCCTGTTATGGATGTTTATAGAAAATATCTTGGAGATGATGTAGCAAAAAATCTACCTGCATCATGTATGCCTTTTCCTCTTGTTTTGAATAAAGATGGTGTTCTTGTTGCAAGAGATCCCATTGGGGTGACAGAAGATAATGCTTTAACCTTTGCAGGTAAATTTAGTGAAGGGGATAGGGTACGTTTTAGTTTTGCAAATATTGAAGAGTTGACTGATAATTTAGATGTTTATTTTGATGAACTGAAAAATATTCCAGCTGAAGTTGTTTATGTCTATTCTTGTGTAGCAAGAAAAGCACTATTGCAAGAAAAACTAAAAGATGAGATAAATCTGCTTGAGTCTTTGGCTCCTACAGTTGGTTTTTTTACGTTTGGGGAATTTTTTCATTCTGGAAAGATTGCCGAACTTTTAAATGTAACAACAACCTTTATGATGCTCTCAGAGTCCAAGGAAGTAAAAGAAAAAAAATTAAGAAAAAGTTCGACAAGTGAGTTTGATCCACTTAAAAAAGCGCTAACAAACTTAGTCAAAGTCACGACTAAAGAGTTAGAAAACATATCGACACATGATGCTTTAACTTCTTTATATAATAGAAGTGAGTATAGAAATATCTTAGAAAAAAAGATAAAAAGTGCACAGCGCTATGGCGATAAGTTTGGTTTTATCATGATGGATATAGACTTCTTTAAACTTGTAAATGATAACTACGGACATAGTGTAGGGGATGAAGTTTTGAAGAAATTTGCTTCTATCTTAAAAGAGCATGTACGTGAGGATGATTTTGTCGCGAGATGGGGTGGAGAGGAGTTTATCATCATTGCCAATCATGCGGGAGATAAAGAGCTTGAAAAGCTTACAAAAAAACTCCAACAAGAGATAGCAAAAACATCTTTTTATCCAGTTCCACAGCTCACTGCATCCTTTGGCTTGACGGTTTATATTGAAGGTGATACAGAAGATAGTCTCTTTAAAAGGGTGGATAATGCTCTGTATACAGCAAAAGAAACGGGAAGAAATCGCTATGTTATTGGTTAGATTTTTACATTTTTTGTGCTATAGTTTATGAAAGTGCATAAGATAAATTTAGATTTATAAAAGGAGATTTATTATGAATGTTGTGCAATATACATTTCAGTCACCTTATCCAAGTCCGGTGCAAGTAGGGCATCTTGACCCAAACTCTCAAAAAGACAATAGCAAATCATCAAGTGATACATCTTCCTTGATGCAAGCTACAAATGAGACTGCTCAAAAAGCACAAGTAGTTCAAGAGTCCCTCACAAGTGAAGTAAAACCGAATGTTGCAACTTCTACTTCACTAGATTTATACGCTTAAAGAGCTTCTTCTTTTTTTAGCTCTTTAAGTATCCACTCCCATTTGCCATAACCACTCTCGGCATTGATATGTCCTGCATTTTGAACTATTTTCATCTCTATATTGAGTTCTTTTTGTAAAATTTCTGCCTCTTCTATGCTCATATATGGGTCATTTGTTGAGACAATAAGCATGGCTTTTACTGCGTTTAGGTCTTTGGGTGCTTGTATGGGAAAAAACTCACTAAGCTCGCTAACCTTGCACTCTAAACTTGGTGGTGCAACGAGATAAAGCTTCTTTACTGCGTTTAGCTGCTGCGTTTGACACAGATGAAACCATAAAGTATTTGCAAGAGAGTGACAGATGACGATATCAGGAGCAAAATCATTAAGTGCGCTTGTGAGCTCTTGCATCCAGACATCAAGCTTTGGTTCATCAAAATTTGAAAATTTTAAAAAGTTTACACAGCCATAATCCTGTGCTAGTTCACCCGCAAGCCAGCTTTGCCAATGGGGAAAATCACTTCCTCCCCAACCATGAAGAAGTAAAACTTTTTTACTCATAATCTTACTTTACTCAGTAAGCTTTGCGAAGTTTTTCAGCGTTATAAGTCGAAGGTTTTCGCCTTTGAGGTTTTTGAGTTCGTTTGAGAAACCTTGTTTTGCAACAATGACAAAAATATCTGCGTGTATACCTGCCTTGTTGGCAAGTTCTTGTAAACGAGTGAGTTCACTTTTTTTGATTTTTGCATTTGTGTATTTTGTACTTCCTAGGATAGTCTTGCCTGATTTTGTTTTTGCGAAGATGTCAAACTCTGCTGTTTTGTCCCAGTAGCTCGATATCTGTACAATAGGATCATCACTCTTTTTAAAGTTTTCTTGCAGTAGTTCATGGGAGAGTTGTGTAAAGATGAGGTTAGTAAACTCTGCTTCTCGATTTTCCCAACGTTTTTTTACTTCAGAGTAGTCACCATCACGAATGCCTTTAAAAAGTGGGGAGATAAAGGCAAACCAAAATCGTAAAAAAGGTGTGGTGAAGTAAAGCTTGTTATCGAGTTTTTCATTATCTTCCCAAGAAGTAAACTCCTTTTTTGGTTTCTCAACACGGATAATTCCTCGCTCAACTAGTTCTACAACAGCCTTATCTCCAACCTCTTTGTCAAGTTTTGCTCGTTTGTAACTTGAGTGTGTTTTTCCATCACCCATAGCAATGGCAGTAAGTAGGGCATGATAAAGTGGTGCCCCACCGGTAATGTCACTGACATCATTACGAATATAATGATAATCTCTAAGGATCAGCTTTTCTATGAGTTCATAAGAAGAGTGAGCCGTATCTATCTCACCCCAGCCTACACCGCCAAAGATAGCAAATTTTTCTATGGCATCTTCCATATTTTTAAATTTATGCTCTTTATAAAATATTTTAAATTGTTCTTTGAATGTTGTATTTTCTGAAATCATGCTTGAAACCTTATGGTGTAATAAATGAAATTATACAATAAAGATACACCCTTTTTCTTTTTGATGCGAGAACTACACAAACATTACACAAAGGTTTGGTATAATAACCCTAATTAAAAACAACAAAGGATTCAAAATGAATAAGTTCAATCTTTCAGCTCTACTTTTAGGAGCAGCTCTCTTTACAGGTTTAGGTGCAGTTTCAGCAAGCGCAAGTGACATGAAATGTGGCGCAGGTAAATGTGGTTCTAAAATGGAAAAACCAGCGAAAAAATGTGGTAATGCTAACAAAGCAATGAAATGTGGCGATGCGAAAAAAGCAGCGAAAAAATGTGGCGCAGGAAAATGCGGCGATGCGAAAAAAGCTGCAAAAAAAGCGATGAAATGTGGTGCAGGAAAATGTGGAAGTAAATAGTATTCCTCTTTTTATAATAGAGCGTATCGCTCTGTTATAGTTCCACCTTCATTCTATCTTCAGCGAAGATAACTTCTCCTTTAAAACTTTTTTTGATTATCTCTGTACTCTGTTTTTCATTCCCAATTGTACGCTTCATTCTATGTGTGAGTAAAAGCTTTTTGGCATTGAGAGCGTTTGTAGCTTTGGCGATGATAGCCGGTGTCATATGCAAGTATGTTGCATATCCTTTTGCATCTTGAGCAATAGCATGATGTGCTACAAACAAGTCAACATGGGAGGAGAGTCGCTCTAAGTTGAGACCTGCATTGTTGGTGTCGCCACTTATGAAAATATGCTTGCCTTGGACTTGAATAAGAAGAGCAAGAGCAGGAACGATACCGTGATGCACTCGTATAAACTGCAGAGTAAAATCTTTATAAACCCTTTTTTCACTGCGTTTAATATCTATGGGAATAATCTCAAAAGAGTCACTTTGTGGGCTTAGCACATCACTCATGTACCGATACGCACCTTTTTTCCCAAATAAATCATCTAAAAATTCAGTAGTAGAAGGAAAATACTCATTTTCATCAGGCGCGATGATATCGAGTGAGCTACTGCGTTTAGAAAAGTATCCAGCTTTAATAAATGCAGGTAAATCCACACTATGATCAATGTGTAAGTGTGTGAGTACAACAGCTTCAAGGTCTTCAAGTCGTGCTTTGCTTTGCTCGAAACGCAGCATCGAACCACTTCCCATATCGACAATGAGTCTAGCTTTGTTATCTATCCAAAGTAGATAAGAAGTGCTTGCTCTGCCGTCAATTTCTGGTCCACCTGAGCCTAGAACTTCAAGTTCTATTTTTGAAGCAAATACAATAGTTGTAAGTAATAAAAAAATGAGTAAAGTTTTCATTTAATCTTTGAGCCTATCGCGAATTTCTAAAAAACTATTATAACAAAAGTATAGCATAAACTTATATTATAGAGGTTCTTGTGAAATCAGGTATATGATTAATAATTGAGACAGTATTTTTTTGTTAGAATCTAATAACTTTAACAAAAAAAGAGGAGTTTCCAAAGAATGAAACAAGTTACAAAAATAGTATTAGCTTCAATAGCTATTGTAGGGTTAGTAGGTTTAAGTGGCTGTAGTGCAATGAAAACAGCAGTTGCAAAGAGAAATTTAGATGTTCAAACAAAAATGTCTGATACAGTCTTTTTAGAACCTGTAGCGCCAGAAGATAAAATTATATATTTTGATATGAGAAATACTTCAGATCGTGAACTTAACGTTGCTCAGAATATTAGAAATATTTTTGAGAAAAAAGGCTTTGTAATTACAAATAATCCAAAGAAAGCTACGTATATGCTACAAGGGAATGTTTTAAAAGCTACAAAAACAAATGCGAGAGAAGCTGAAGCGTTAAAAAAATCTGCCTATGGATCTGCAATAGTTGGAGGATTGGCTACTGGCGCTGCTGCAAAGTCTATGGGTGCAAATAGTGGACAAACAGCTGGTTATGCATTGTTAGGGGCAGGACTTGGTTTTGTTGGTGATGCTTTAGTTGAAGATACTATATATGTAATGGTTACAGATTTACAAATTCGTGAGAGACCACTTGAAGGTGAAATAGTGACACAAACGCAACAAGCTCATTTAAAACAAGGCTTGGCAACAAACACAGAACAATATGCACATGGTGGTAAGGTACAATGGAAAACGTATCGTACACGTATAATTTCAACTGCTGAAAAAATGAATCTTGATTTTTCAGAAGCAAAACCTGCGCTCGAAAAAGCTTTATCTCGTTCAATTTCTGGAATATTTTAAACTCTCGTCTGGCAGCTCTTTATTGCTGCCAATACCATTACTCTTCTCTAAAATATACTTTCAAATAACTTAATAAAACTCCTAAATAAGATAAAAATTTAAATATTACAATAGCTTCTACACACTCCCTACACAAAGAAGAGATACAATGTACTTATACAAAAAAGGAGTTTATTATGAAACTGAAAGAAATGTATTTGGAATTTTCTCATTTGGGGGAGTATCTAAAATCTCTGAGTCTACTTTTTGCAAGATTGTTGGTTGCCTATGGTTTTTATGAGCCGGCGATGATGAAGTGGAATGACATTCATTCGGTGGCTGAGTGGTTTGGTTCTATGGGCATACCTTTTCCAACGCTTAACGCTTATATGGCAGCAAGTACTGAAGTCGCGGGTGTAGTTTTGCTGACTCTTGGGCTTTTTACGAGACTTATTTCTCTTCCTCTGATTGTCATTATAATCGTTGCGATTGTGACAGTGCATCTTGGAAATGGCTTCTCAGCAGGGGACAACGGCTTTGAAATTCCACTCTATTATATGTCATTTTTGTTAGTTTTCTTTTCTCATGGTGCAGGAAAGTTTTCACTTGATAGATTTATCTTTGGTGAAAAAAACTAAGCTATGGAAGCTCTCTTAAATTTTACGCATGAAATAGGAGAGATGCATTTTCCTATTTTGATGTTTATGCTTAAGGCATTATTCTTTTTATTTGTTGTGATTTCTATAGTTTTATTTATCTATGACAAGTATATCCAACGAGATAATCAACTCCTTATCAATTACCCACTTATCGGGCGTATGCGCTATGTTTTTTATGCACTGCGTGACCCGATGAGACAATACTTTGGTGATGAAAAATTTTATGAATCTTTTGATAAAGTTAAATGGGTTTATGACTCAGCAGAGAGAAAATCTGCGTATGCCTCATTTTCACCTGGACAACCTCAAAAAAGTGCAAGTTTATCAATCAAAAATGCTAATTGTGTTTTAAATACTAGCGATGTTAGTGATGATTTTAGTGTGACATTTGGGGAGAGTTCTGCTCAGCCCTTTACTACACGTTCGGTTTTTGGTAGAAGCGCCATGAGTGATGGAGCAATTTCTCCAGAGGGAACACGAGCCTTTTCAAAAGGTGCTTATCTTGGAGAATTTCCCATAAATACAGGGGAGGGAAGTCTTACCTCAAACTTTTTATATACACACAAATACAATCCCAAACACAACTGTTACTTAGAAGTAAAAAGGGGAACTGCGTTTGCCAAAACTGTGTATAAACTTGTAAAATTTATCATCAATCCTGCTGTAGCTGAAAAAGTTTACCGACACATGGTCATTCACGCCAACGACGATGAAACCTATCTTTTTGATAAAGATGCCCTTGTGTGCTACCGTGTAAATTGGCAGGCACCCTTGGAGTCATTTCCAAATAAAGTCCCCTCAGATATTCCTGATATTATCTTTCAAATGGGAAGCGGGCTCTATGGTGTACGTGATGAAGAAGGGAAGTTTTGTGAAACGCGCTATCAAAAAACAATGCGTTTTGCAAAAATGACAGAGATAAAAATGGCACAAGGTGCAAAACAAACCGGTGGAAAACTTTTAGCTTCTAAAGTTAGTGAAGCTATTGCGTATTACCGTGGTGTTGAACCCCATAAAGATCTCTTTTCTCCAAACCAGTTTCCATTTGCACATAACCTTGAAGAGCTTTTTGATTTTATGGGCAGACTAAAAGAACTTTCGCAAAAGCCAGTGGGTGTGAAGATCGTTATCTCCTCTGAAGCTGCGTTTGAGGAGTATGCCCAGCTTATAAAACAAAGACTTCAAGAGGGTTCAACTGCGTATCCTGATTTTATCACTGTAGATGGTGGCGATGGAGGTAGTGGCGCTGCTCCACTAGAGATGATGATGAGTGTCGGGATGACGATATCAAAAGCACTTTTTATCGCAGATAGTCATTTAAGAAAAGTAGGGGTACGAGAAAAAGTGAAACTAATAGCGAGTGAAAAAGTGCTTACTCCTGATGATGCCATCGTTCTTTTTGGTTTGGGTGCTGACTATGTTGCCATTGCTAGAGCCTTTATGATGAGTGCGGGATGTATCCGTGCAAGAGAATGTTCTGGTGCGCATGGACGTTCTTGCCCAGTCGGACTTGCGACACAAGACAAAGCCAAACGTGCTTCTTTTTTGATAGAGAAAAAAGCTAGAAACATTGCTTCGTATCATAAACAACTCCTTGGCGGTGTAAAAAATCTTTTAGCAATTATGGCAGTGGATCATATCTCTAAAATGAATAAAAACAACCTTATCTTTAAAGATCATACAGGCAAGACCTATATGAATGTAGAACATTATTTTGAAGAGTCTATCGTAGACTAAGAGCCTACGGCAAATCAAAACAAAAGTCATTCTCAGCTTGACTTTAGTTTTGAAGTTATCTTAGTTTTGATTTACCGTACTAAGAGCCTGAGTACACAAACTATACACATAAGTTGAGTATAATGATACTAAGAAAGAAAAAGGAGGATGTTATGTGTGTCCCTCATGGAGCGGCTCGCTCACAAGATAATGGATTTGTTAAAGATGACAAACCGAAAAAACATATACAAAGAGTTTCTAAAAGAGAGTTTGAAAAAGGTGATCCTGATTTTGTAGATGAAAGAGTAAAAGCATACACACCAAAGAAAAAAGGCTCATTTTTTGATGACCTTTTCTCGTAGAAATTTCCTCAAAGCAGGCTTTTTATCTAGCGCTGTTTTTTTGATGGATGGGTGTAATCTTTTTGGCGTAACAACACCCATAGAAACTATCCGTATTTTAGAAAATGACTTGTTCCCACAAGCAAATAAACTTCATATAAAAACAGCACCTTATATGGAGATAATACTTCATCACTCTCGCATCAGCAAAGCAGATAAAACATTTATAAAAAATGGTGTCAAATGGCTTAACGAAGAGGCAATAGCATTACACCATAAAAGTTATGTCAAACTCGCCCACAAAGAGCGTCAAGAAGTGCTAAACGCAGTAGCAAAAACTGAGTGGGGAGAAAGCTTTATATATAATATAATGAGCTATATGTTTGAAGCGATGCTTGGTGACCCTATCTATGGCGGTAACAATAAAGAAGCAGGTTGGAAATGGCTTGCTTTTACAGGGGGAGAACCCCGTCCTAAAAAGGCTTTTTTATAATGGTTGATGTATGTATCATAGGAAGTGGCGCAGGTGGCTCACCCATAGCATACGAGCTTGCCAATGCCGGTTTTGAGGTTGTTGTTCTTGAAAAAGGTAAAAACTACACAGAAAAAGATTTCAACAAAGATGAGTTGGCAGTTTCTCGTCGTGATATGTTTACCCCTCCGCTTGATGAGCAAAAACACATCATAAATGAACATAATGATGATGGAACATTTACTCGTTATGATGGTGCAGAATCGGGCTGGAACTTTTGGAACGGTTCCATGGTCGGTGGTTCATCAAATCTTATGAGTGGCTATTTTCATCGTCTCAAACCAAATGATTTTAAACTCAAAAGTGTTTACGGTGCGATAGAGGGAGCCAACGTCATAGACTGGGCGATAAGCTATGAAGAGCTAGAACCCTACTATGATAAGGTAGAAAAAGTTGTAGGTGTGAGTGGAAAAATAGTAAAACACAAACACCTCGAACCACGTTCAAGTGCCGACTTTCCTTATCCTGAGCTAGCAACAAACGCAGTAACAAAATGGTTTGACGCTGCATGTAAAGAGCTGCATTTTAAATCCATTCCTACCCCTCGTGCGGTGCTTTCTCAAAATGCCCTGAGTAGAAATGCTTGTTACTACTCAAACTTTTGTGGAAGTTATGGTTGTGCAAGTGGGGCAAAAGGAAGTGCAAGAGCCGCGCTTTTACAAAAATGTTCTGCAAAAATCATTACTGATGCTTTTGTGTATAAACTTGAGAGTGATGAGAAAAAGATAACACGTGTCTACTACTACACAAAACATGGTGTTAGACACTCTGTGAGAGCGAAAATCTTTGTTTTAGCAGCACAGGCGATAGAGAGTTCAAGACTGCTACTGAACTCTAAAAACAAATACTTTTCAAAGGGTATGGCAAACTCTAGTGGACAGGTAGGAAAAAATCTTATCTTTTCAGGCGGAGGAAGTGGTAGTGGAAGATTTGTCTTTGAAAAGCTCACTCAAACGCAGCAAACAGAGCTAATGGAAGTTGGAGTTTTTTTTAACCGTTCTTTGCAGGATTGGTACGAATATACAGAGAAAGATAAAGCTCAAAAAGGTGGAACTATAGACTTTCTTTTTGAACATCAAAACATTATTCCCCGTGTGATGAAAGAAGTATATGACGAAGAGGGACATCTTCTTTGGGGTGAGGCTTTGGCAAAAAAAGTCCAAAAAATGCTGACGACTTCACGGGTTTTGACTTTTGAAGTCTTTAATGACTGGTTACCAACAGATAAATGTTTTGTTGCTGTGGATGAGAAAGTAAAAGATAAGTATGGTGTACCTGTTGGCGTTATCAATCTTTATGGACATCTAAAAGATTTGGAAGTAGGTGAGCATTTAGCAAAAAAAGCAGTAAAAGTTTTGCAAAAACTTGGCTGTGAAGAGATAGACTACTCTATATCTTCAGCACCGCCACCAAACCTTGTAGCTGGTGGTTGCAGATTTGGCAATGATCCAAAAACATCAGTACTAGACAAAAACTGTAAGGCGCATGACTTAGAAAACTTATATGTAACAGATGCCTCTTTTATGCCGACAGGCGGAAGTGTGCCTTATACATGGACGATCTATGCAAACTCTTTTCGTGTGGCTGATGTGATTAAAAAGCATCTTGGTGCTTTTGTGAGTTAAATATTTTGGGTATCTTCTATCTCTTCTATCTTGTAGAGCATATAACCCTCATAATAATAACTTGTGTCAATACCTCGCATATAAAGAGTAAAGTCATCTATCTCGTCACTCAGAGCATTTTGAAGTAAATACTTTATCTCTATATCTTTAATTGGACTTCTTTGCATAGCAAGCAGATAGTCTTCTTTGTCTACTTTTGTCCAATCAACGACAACTTTTAACTCATGTTTAAGTATATGATCTAACCATATTCACATGCTTCGTCCATTACCCTCGCGAAAAGGGTGAGCAACATTCATCTCTACATACTTTTCTATTATTGTATCATAGGTATTTTGTGGCATCTTTTGGATATTTTCTATGGACACTTTCAAGTAACTCACAGGTGCAAAACGAAAGTCACCTTTAGAGATATTAGCATCTCTAATTTTTCCAGCAAAAGGGTAAATAGTACCAAAAAGATACTCATGAATAGAAGACAGAGCTGCAAAACTACCAGGCTTTAAAGTATCTAAAAAAGCGTTTTCAAAATGAAAAACAGTGCCTGAGAGTTCTTCTGTTTTTTGGCGTTTTTTAGTTGTATCAGTCGAAGCATTGAGGTTTATGCCATAAAGCATTGCGCTTGAGGCGACAAGACATTTGACAAAAGTTCTTCTTGATATATTTTTCATAATTGCTACCTTTTATAAGTTAAAAATTAAGTGTTGTTTTTACACGAGACCTTTTTCCCTCTTTTGGTGTTATAAATATATGTAACTGCCAAGTTCCACTCATTGCAAGGTTAAGAGTCGCTTTATACTTTCCATTTCCAAGGTTTTTTGCATTTGCTTTAGAACTCATGGCAGGCATTCCAGGCATTGCAGGCATAAATGCTTTGAGTGCTATGTTTGCATCGTCTATAAGTTTACCATTTTTTTTGATAGTAACTACAACTGTATTTGATCCAGTTGTAAGTGGTTTGTCTGCAGTGATATGCACAGTAGTTGTTCTGAATTTTGCATCTTTGCTAAACGCAGCGGCATGTACTAGTGTTGCACCTAAGAGAAGTGCGAAAAAGATTTTTGTTAAAGTTTTCATAATGAAGTCCTTTTTGTGTTTTGCTGAGAGAAGTATATACTCTTTGTGTGGTGGGTTTGTGATGTAAAAATGGAGGGCATATTAAAAGGTAAAACAGACTCTTAAATCTAATAATAATAGTAAAAAATAGGTTTACAAGTCTAATTTTGATACAATCTGTAAAAAATAGAGGTCACTAATGCTGGAAGAACTACGAGACTATCAAAGAAAGTTATTTAAAAAAGTAGATTTTAGTTATAAACGATATTTCTTTCATCTTAATCTGGATAAAAAACTTGTAGGTATTATTGGTGCCCGCGGTGTAGGTAAGACTACATTTTTGATTCAGTATTTAAAAGCATTGGATTTGCCATTTAGTAAAAAACTCTATATCAGTGCAGATATTATTAGCATTCCCTCCTTGTATGAGGTTGCCGAAGCTTTTTCTAAAGAAGAGGGTGAAATTTTAGTGATAGATGAGATTCATAAATACAAAGATTTTGAGAAAGAGTTAAAAAAAATCTATGACCTTCTGGATTTATGTGTGATTTTTAGCGGTAGTTGTGCACTCAAACTTGACAATGCAAAAGCAGATCTCAGTAGAAGAGCAATTATCTATGAAGTAGAGGGATTGAGTTTTAGAGAGTTTGTTGAACTGAGTAAAGGTATCTCTTTGCCATCGTTTTCATTAGAGCAGATTTTACAAAACCATCAAGATATAGCGTATGAACTTTTAGAAAAATTCAATGTAACATTGTTGTTTAAAGAGTATGTGAAATATGGATATTATCCTTTTTATTTTGAAGATAAAGATGATTATCTAATCAGACTTAATGAGACAATAAATACTGTAATAGAAGTTGATATCCCTTCGATATTTCCAATAGAATACGACAGTATCAATACTTTAAAAAAACTGGTACGTCTTATCTGTTTGTCGCATCCTTATACCCCAAATCTTAAAGAGTTGATGACAAAAATGAACATGCAAGATAATTACAAAGGCTTGTACAGATTTTTAGAATACCTCAATCGTGCAAAAGTTCTTCATGTCATACGCGCAAAAACAAAAGGAGATAATATATTTACAAAACCGGATAAAATATATCTCAACAACACAAATTTACATTATGCCTATTGTGAGAGTCATAACACAGGAACAGTCCGAGAAGTATTCTTTGCAAGTATGTTGCAGGTTGGACATCATATAACGATACCGAAAAAAGGAGACTTTAATGTTGATGAGAGATATACTTTTGAAGTTGGTGGGAAAACAAAAAGTTTCAGACAAATTAAAGATATAGGTGAGAGTTTTGTTGTAGCGGATGATATCGAGATAGGATCCGGCAATAAAATTCCTCTTTGGTTGTTTGGATTTTTATACTAAGGTAAAGTAATGAATATAGAAAAATTATTCCACATACTCAATCGTCATCAGGAATTGATTTTTTATCTTTTTGAACATAGTGATAGAGTTGTTTATGTGAATGAGATAGAAGATTATTGCAGTGATACAAGTTTGGATGTTTTAGAAAATTTTGAAATTATAGAACTCAGTGATGATACAATAACTTTAGATACTCGTGTTACGCAGTTTTTGAGAGAGTATATAGGGAACAATGATACAATTGAAATTTCTGTTATTGGGGAAATTATAAAAAGGATAGAACATTCTTTGGAGATAGCAAGTGAGTATCGTGAGAAGCAAGCCATTGAATTACCAAAAATTCGTCGAGAGTTGAAAAAAATCAATGCTATATTGTTCCAAAATTTGGACAAACTTCGTATCCGTATTGATAGAGTTTATAAAAGTATTGATACTTTTGAGTTAAAATTAAAAGAACTGCATTTTTCCAAAACTCGCTTAGATGAGTATGAAAAAATACTGTATGCTTTTGAGAGTTTTTTGAAAAAAAATAGTACTTTGATGAAAAGCTTTTATAATCATGAACTAAATCTTTTAATCACTTTTATACAAGAAAACAAAATTGCACTGCATAGAAGCCTTATCCCTCTTACACAAGATGTAATCGAGTATATAAATCAGGTGCAAAAACAAAATGTTTTTGTAGAAAAAATTTTAAAACTTAAAGAGTTAAAAGACAACTTTGAACTTAAAAATAAAACAGATATAGAGGAAAAAAGCGAAATGTTTCAGATAATGTTATCTCCTTTACGGGTTGGTAGTAGATTAGATCCGGAAGTGATTCACACAAACGCCTTTGCAACCTTGCTTCATAAAATTTCTAATAAGGCAAGTATAAAATCTCATCAGGCGGATGCTATAGAATTTACTCCAGCTACAAAAGAAGGGATATTCTTAAATGTTGCCCAAATCCATTTTGCTTTTAGTTCGTCACAAAGTTCATTGATTGAATTTTTACTGCATTATAATCAACTTAAAAATAAAGAGATTGATGAACTTGGAGAGATTTACTGTAAAATGATACTGCTTTATGAAGATGAATATCGAATAAGTAGTGATTTTTTTATCTATAAAACCCAAAAATTTGCAAAGGTATATTATGACAATAGATTTAGATAAAGCCAAAGTAACAAAACTATTTTTGTATCTTAAAGAGGGAAAATTTCTTTCACAAAATAGCCCAAGTAAAAGCGAAAAAGCTCTCTTTGCCTATTTGGAACATCATTTTGAAACACTGCATGAGTATTTTAGTTATATAGATATAGAATTGGTATTGGGCAATGGATATGCTTATTTTGCATCTTCAGAAAATAAAGAAAAACGGCTTGAACAAATCTACGAACTAATAGATTATTTGAATTTTTTCTATAATTATAGTCCTATGTTTGATGTAGGTTTTCACTTTCTACTTTCAGATATTGAGGAGAAATTAAAAGAGAATTTGACACTTGATTTACGTCTTAAAAAGATAAAAACAATTAGTGGAGATACCCTACATGCCAAGCTTCGCTCTTTAGTATCAAAGCTCGAAAAACGAGGCTTTATTGGCTGTGAAGATGAATATCTGCAAAGCTATGTAGTGCTGAACAGTTTTACTTATTTGACGGCTTTTTATGATGCTATAGAGATAAAGGAGTAAGAAGTGGACGCTTTTATAAAGACAGTATTAATTAAGTCAGCAAAGTACGATTATGCTGAGGTTGATGTGGATAAAAATAATCTTTTTATCGGTGCAAATGGTGCAGGTAAAACGACACTCTTGCGTGCAATACTCTACTTTTATACGGCGAATGCAAAAGGATTGGGCATTAGCAGTGCAAAAAAAATCTCTTTTTTAGATTACTATTTTCCTTATGAAGACTCTTACATCGTTTATGTATACAAAAAAGAGAAAAAGTACGTATTGGTTACGCTTTATAAAAATACAAAAATTCAGTTTCGCTTTTGTTTGTTAGATACGCAACCAGACATTAAAAAACTTTTTATTCAAGGTAATCATCCAAAAGAACGTCATGCACTCTGGAATGGATTGCGTGAAATGGGTGGAAGTTTAAGTAATGCAATGAGTGCGAGTGAATATCGGCAAGCACTTTATGTAAAACAGGGGAAAGTACGCTATTACTCCTTGTTTGAAGCAAAAGAGTATGAAGGGTTTACGAAAACATTAGCAAATATTTTTATTAATAATAAAGTTGATTCTGAGGCGATAAAAAGAGTAATAGTCTCATCTTTAAATGCTGCAAAAGAGATCGATATAGAGCGTATTCAAAAACAACTGGCAACATTTAATCAGACTTATGAAGATATTATTGCTTATGAAAAAAATATACCACTCATTGAAGAGCTGATAAAAAATGTTAAAGGGTTTGAGAAAGTACGTTATCAGCTTGAAGAGAACCTTGGTACATTGGCATTCTCAAAAATAAAAACTTTGCAAGAGTTGGAGACACTTCAAAAAACAAATAAAACACTCTCAAACAAAAAAAGTGTGACAGAAGATGAGATACAAGAACTTACACGACTTTACAACAAGCGTCTTGCGCGAGTAAATGAGGCTATTGGTGAGTATAAAGGATTATTAAAAAGAACAAAAGAAAAACTTGCTTACTATCAAGAAGAAAAAATTGAAGAAAAAATAGCAGCTTATGATACTTTAGCAGTTTTAGATAACGAATTGCAAGAGATTATCTCACAAGAAGAATTTATCACAAAAATTGCTTCTGAACTCAAAGTAGGACATGAAAATAGACTCAAATCATTAGAAAATAGTTACAGTATGCAGGTCAATACCATAGAGAGAAAAGAAACGGATCTTCTAACAAAAAAGAATCAAAAAGAGACAGATTTAAGAAACGAGGAGAATGATACTCTTCTAATGTTAGAAAAAGATTTTTTACAAAAAAGCAGCGAAACAAAAGAGCATATACAAAAGCTCGAGTTAGATATACAAGGGCTACAGAATAAACTTGAAAATGAAAAAAAACATCATTTTATTTTTTCAAAAGAGAAAGATATACATACTCTTGAAAAAGAGATAGAAACAACACAAAGTAAATTGCGTGAGTCTAAGCATAATTTAGAAATATTGGATGCGAAACTTGAAAAAGAAGAGAGTCTTGCAGGATATAATGAAACACGCATTTTGGAAAAGAAGCACCAACAAAAAGAGCTGTTTAATGAAAAAATAGAGCGAATTAAACAACTCTTAGCACCACAAAAAAGTTCATTATTATACGCTTTACAGGAAAAGAACCTTGATTTGGACAAATATCTTTATTGTGTGAATGAAGACTTTTTACAAAGTGAAATGGATGCTGATTTTATACAAAATGAATCTATGCAATTTTTTGAATTAAATCTTGAAAATTTTACAATACCGGCGAACTCTTTAAATGTACAATTGACAGAGTTGCAAAAGGAGAAAAAGAAGAGTGAAAAGTTTTTTGATTTAGAAATTGAGAAACTGCAACAAGATTTCAAAAAGATACAAAAGCAGATCTATAGAGATAAACGCAGTAGCGTAGAGGATATTAAAACACTGGATAAATCTTTATTGATATTAACAACACAGCAGAGTCGTTTGTTAGAAGAGAAAGAACATGCTTATGATGTTTTTGAAAAGGAGAAAAAACAAAACATTACGCAGTTACAAGAGGCTCTTTTGCAAAAAAAATCAGAAAAAAAAGAGCATCAAACACTTTTGCAACAATTTGAGCTAGAAAAAAAGAAACAATATGCAGTAACAAAGAGTTTTTATACTAAAAAATATAATAATATTCAAAGAGATTTTGATAGTGAACAACAAAAGCTACAAGAGCAATTAAGACAATTAGAACAACAAAAACAACAGCAAATAATTGAACAGGAAGAACTTTATAAAAAACGCCTGCAAGAGAAAAATATAGATGTTACAGCTCTTGAGAAGCTTAAAAAGCAAAAAAATGCTTTAGAAGAGAAACTGAGAAAAGTGCATTCTTATGCTGAGATAATTGCCAGATATAAAGGGGATAAAGAAGAGTATATTGATAAGCAAAAAAGTAATGAAAAAAAACTCAAATCTTTACAAGAAGAACAAAAAAAATTACAAGTGCAGTACACAATTGACAAAAATCTCAAAACAGAGGAACTTGACAAATACAAAAGAGAGATAGATGCAAACGCAGAGAAGATAAAAGCATATGAAACAAGCCTTGCAAGAGTAGCAGAATTTGAAGCAAGTAGTGCGATGCAAGAGTGCAAGAATATAGGGTTGAGTTATGAGCCAAATAATCATTATGAGATACTTGATACGCTTTTGGACGCCATTTATAATCTTTTGGCTAATTATAGAGAAATAGAGAAAGGAATAGCAAAACTACTTAATAAACTCCAAGATCTGTTTGGTACTTCATTACAGATCAAGCGTTATGAGGATGCTCTGCAAAGTGCTTACGCTTTAGAAGAGTATCACACTAAAGAGAAGATAAAGTCTGTTAAAGAGTGGCAAACACGTGAGTTAGGGCTTATTGTTAAAAGTGTTGTTGATGAGTATAATACACTGATGAATAACTCTCAAAAAATAGAATCGCTAGTAAAAAAGATAAGCAAACTCTTTGGTGAAATTCAAATCGGTGTTGTTGATGAACTCTCTTTGCGTTATTTACAAAGCAACAATCGTGTCATAGAAAAATTGAAACAGATAAAAGCTGTGAATGATGACAACCCTCATGGTTATGGTGTCTCATTATTTAATGATACAGACAACTCTAAAGAGATGCTTCGACTTTTAAAAAATCTGCGTGATACTATAGAGTATGAAAATATTCAAACACTAACACTTGAAGACAGTTTTGTGTTGGAATTTCGTGTTATAGAAAATGGAAATGACAGTAAGTTTCAAACATCTCTTGATAATATTGGCTCAAACGGTACTGATGTTTTGGTCAAAACTATGATTTATATTGCAATGCTCTATATTTTTAAAACAAAAACAACAAAAAAAGAGTTGGCAATACATGTAATACTTGATGAGATAGGTATACTTTCTCAGCGTTATTTAAAAGAACTGATAGAATTTGCCAATCGTTATAATATTTACTTTATAAATGGTGCACCTGATGAAAAACTCATTGGTACATATAAAAGAGTTTTTCTTATCTCAAATAAAAATGCAAAAGCCGTCGTACGGGAGATTATTTCCAAATGAGGCACTATTCAATACTCAAAAAATTATACGAAGACGGGGAGGTGAATTATTCACAGCTTGCCTCACAACTACGCAAAGAGCTAGAAGATGAAGGATTAATAAACATTAGATTCCTCTCTGCGAGTAGAAGAAAAATTGTGGCCAAGGATGCTTTTAAAGCATACTTCAAAAAAATAGACAATATAGAGCAGGCACAAACACGTACAGAGTTAGTTCATGCAAAAAGTGATACGAAAAGAAAACGCATAGCTCCTCAGAATGGTCTTTATATTGCAGGTAATGCGTATATAAACAATAGGCCTTTACCGGAATTTTATGAAAGTACACTATTTTTAAAAAACATTCCAACAGTAGAAGAAAATACACTTATTATTGGTGTAGAGAATTTTGATAATTTAGTTTACTGGAGAGAGCAACGTTATTTTTTTGAGGATGACAAGGAGTTACTCTTTGTCTATAGAAATAAAAAAATGTTGGACTTTCTCGAGAGTACAACAAACTCTGTTCTTTATTTTGGAGATTTTGATTTGGCGGGTATAAGTATATATGAGAATGAGATACGAAAACGAAATAAAGAAACAAAACTGTTTATTCCTCAAGGTATTGAAACTCTCTTAGAAAAATATGGCTCAAGCAAGCTCTATATGCAACAATTCAATCAATTTAAAAATCTTACAAGCAAACTACCAGAAGTTGAAAACCTGATAAAGATGATACATAAATATCAAAAAGGGCTAGAACAAGAATTTTTTATTCAAAGTGAAGGGAAAAATGAAAATATTATTACTTGAAGATGATACGGCACTGGCAAACATTTTAGTTGATTTTTTGGAAGATGACTATGAGGTTGTGCAGACTTACAGTATGAAAAAAGCCTTGCAACTTGCAGAAGAAGAGAAGTTTGATTTGTATATTTTTGACATTAATGTACCTGATGGGGACGGTATCTCTTTATTGAAAGAATTACGAGATTTTCATGATGAGACACCGGCTATTTTCATCACTGCGTTTCATGATACAAAGTACCTCAAATCTGCCTTTGAATCAGGTGCAAATGATTTTATAAGAAAGCCTTTTGACTTAGAAGAGTTAGCGCAGCGTATAGAAAATATTAAAAGGCATTTTGGGCTGGAGAGTTTGGTGAAATTAGCTGATGCAATGGTATTTGATACTAAAACACATACGCTAAAAACAGCAGAAAAAACTATTAAACTGACACATAAAGAGAGTGACTGTCTGCACTATTTTTATAAGAACCGTCATCGTGTGGTAAGCTCTGATGAACTTTTACAAAACTTTTGGGAGTATGAAGATATGCCGAGTGATGATGCTATTCGTACTATTGTGAAAAATTTGCGAAAGCATATTGGTAAGGAATGTATTGTCAATATTCGCGGGGAAGGGTATAAGTTTGAATGAGTTGGAAAAAAAGTCTTTTTACTCTTTTGTAGCGCTTTATCTTGTTTCTTCTTTTTTGTTTGTTTTATTATCAGGATATTGGTATTACAATGCGCAAAAAAACTCTTTGGAGAGTACAACATACTACAAGTTAAACCACATAGCCGATAAACTCTCAGGACTCATTATTAATGCGCAAATGAAAGGCACAACACTAAATCTTCCGGATGAAGAAGGCTTTGAGTATAGCTTGGTTCCTGTCAATGAAGCAGTAAATATTGAAAAAGGATATTATGAACAAGATGGCTATAAAGTACTTGTCTCAGATGCAGCACAAGAACATCTAAATATAAAATATGTTGTGGTTAAAACAAAGGAATATTTTCAAAAGCTTGATGAACTTCAACAAGAAGTACTTTTGGTTATGGGTATAAGTTTTGTTTTTATTGGCATTATCTCTTTTATACTCGCTAAACTTTTCATGAAACCAGTACATCAAAGGATGGAGCAGATTGAGAGCTTTATTCAGGATGTCTCACATGAACTTAATACGCCTATAACGGCTTTAAAAATGAGTGCAAGCCGAGCAATAAAGAAAGAAGTTTATGACAAAAAAATTCTTACAAATATTTCTATAAGTACAAAACAACTTGAGAGCATTTATAAATCGCTGACATTTTTGAACTTTAAGCAAAAACAGCAAGAAGCAGAGGATGTGAATCTTAAAGATATTTTGGAAAGGAGTGTCAGTTATTACAGTGAGCTTACACAAGCAAAAGATATAAAAATACAAACAGAGCTTGAAGATGTTTCTTTTTACATTGTTCCATCACGAGCTGAACTTCTCTTTTCAAATCTACTCTCAAATGCCATAAAATACTCTATGCCACAAACAACAATAAGGATAAAACTAGATAAACACGTTTTTATCATAGGAGATGAAGGTGTAGGTATAGAAGAGAAAAAACTTGATGAAATTTTTAAGATGTATAAACGTGAGTCAGATATAGCAGGTGGGTTTGGTGTAGGTCTGAGCATCGTTAAACAGATATGTGATGAATATGCTATAGATATTACAGTCACATCTGAGTTGGGCAAAGGAACGAAATTTAGTTTACTCTTTTAGAAATACTTCTTACTCTTTTTCGTCTTTTGCAAGTTCAAATTTACCTACTGCGCAGGATACAAAGCTTTTTGCTTGTGCGGTGGTATTTTGCATAAAACCAAGGTTTTCATCAGCCATAGGATAGCCTAAGGTTTTTAGTGCTTGACGAAGCTCAGTAATATCTTGGTCTTGAATATCTAAAGTTATCTCACGTGGCATCACTTCAAGATTTACTTGAATGTCTCCAAATTTATCTTGGAGTTTGCTTGTTAGCGTATTGGCGCAACCTCCACATTTTACATTTTGAACTTGAAAGTTTTTTTTTGGCATGGTATTTCTCCTGTTTTAGTAGGCTTATTGTACTCGAAAATTATTTCTAAATCTTAACTCAAGAAACGAAGCCTTGAGAAAGTCTTTTGTCGCTACTATATCAAAATAATAACAAAAAGGACAATAATGAAAGAGATAAATGATTTATTAGAAAAATATAATCACTTTAAATATGAACAACTCCGTTCAGTCAAACAACTTCCAAACTCAAAAACTGTTACAATCGTTGTACAAGATGATGAGGGAGAAGATGTAAATAGTATTGACCTGACATTTACAGGTATAAGTGCTTCAAGAATTTTAGAAGATGGTGTACTCTCTTACTTAGATATGTCTAGCGGTATAACACTCATCAAAGAAAAAAACTTATATGGTTTTGCATTAGGCAAAGGCGATACAATGTTGCATGTTCATAATGCTCCTTTGTATATTGTTGCTACTGATATAAAAATTGAGGAGAGATAAAACTCTTCTCTTTTTACTTCCTTTTACTTCTTTCCTATATCCCATTTCATATAAATTTCATAGAGTATAGGAATGATTACTAAAGATAAAACAGCGGAACTCACTACACCACCAAGCATAGGTGCCGCAATACGTTGCATCACTTCACTTCCTACTCCATGCGTGTACATAATAGGTGCTAGACCTGCAAGGATGGCAAATACGGTCATGAGTTTTGGACGAACCCTTTGTACAGCTCCCTCATATATAGCAGCATTAAGATCTTGTAGATTAAAAGCATCTCCTCTTGTTTGTTTGAGTTCATCCACACTCTCTTGTAAGTAGATTATCATAACTATAGCAGTCTCAGCAGCAACGCCAAGCAGTGCCAAAAATCCGACAATGACAGCAATACTCATCGCAAAGTTAAGCATATCTATGTAGATAAGACCGCCTAAAAGAGCAAAGGGTAGGGTGAAAAAGACGATAAGTGTTGGTGCTGGTTTTTTCAGTGCCATAAAGATGAGTAAAAATATCGCAACAAGTACAGCCGGAACTATCCAGATGATACGTTTCATAGCAGAATCAAGATACTCAGACTGTCCAGCCCACTCTATATAATAACCCGAATCAAATGTAATCTCATCGATAAATTTCTGAGCGCCGAGTTTGTACTCTGTCGCGCTCATTCCCTCTTTTGGGGTAATATAGATAAAAGTAACAGGAGCTGCCATTTCGCTTTTTATCACAGAAGCACTTTGTCTGTAGGCTACTTTTGCTAGTGAGCCAAGAGGGACAAACCCGAGTTTTGTTTTGACTTGTATATCTCTAATAGACTCCAGACCTCTTCTTTCATCTCCTTCTAAACGCAGTGAGATAGGGTATCGCTCTAGTCCTTTATACATGGTAGAGACTTTCATACCACCTATGGCAAAAGAGGTGTACTCTAAGAGAGTATCTTTTGTCATGTTATATCGTGCAAGCTTTTCTTCATCAGGAATAATGTCGATGTAGTATCCTGCACTTGCCTGGTCGGCAAAAACGGAGAGTGTTTTGTCGTATTGGCGCAGTTTTTCTTCTATGAGTTTTCCGAATTTTTGCAAACCTGCCGCATCCATTCCGTAGAGTTTTATTCCAATAGGTGTTCGTATACCGCTTAAAAGCATGTCGATACGACCACGGATAGGATAGGTCCAGGAATTTGTCAGACCCGGAACCTGCAGAGCAGCTTCCATCTCTTCACGCAGTTTGTCATAGGTCATGCCCTTCGGCCACTCTGATTTTGGTTTGAGTGTGATGATAGTCTCAAGCATACCAAGAGGAGCAGGGTCAGTTGCACTGCCTGCTCGTCCTGCTTTTCCGAAAACATTTTCAACTTCTGGAAATGATTTGATGATTTTGTCTGTTTTTTGCAAAAGCTGTTTTGTCTGGTCTATACTTATACCGTAAGGAGTTACCGGCATATACATAAATGTCTGCTCATTAAGCATAGGCATAAATTCCCATTTGAGGCTTTTATACAGCGGATACATGTAACCAAGCGAGAGTAAAACAAGTACAATAACCAGATATTTAAGTTTGAGTCCGTATACAATAATGGGACGATAAAGCCAGATAAAAAACCTGTTGAGAGGATTTTTATTTTCAGGTAGAATCCTTCCTTTAACAAAAAATACCATAAGAGTAGGTACGAGTGTAATACTTAAAAGTGCCCCTGCAGCCATTGCAAATGTTTTTGTAAATGCAAGGGGCGTAAAAAGAAGACCCTCCTGTCCACTGAGTGCAAAGATAGGTAAAAACGAGACGACAATGAGTGCGAGTGCAAAAAAGATTGGACGTCCTACAAGTTGGGATGACTTGAGTATGATGGCAATGCGTTCTTTGTCTGTAGGCACTCTTGCTTCTTTATGCTCAAATTTATGTAGCATTTTATGGGCATTTTCTATCATAACGATAGAGGCATCAACCATCGCACCGATAGCAATAGCAATACCACCAAGACTCATGATGTTTGAGCCGATACCAAAGAGTTTCATCAGTAAAAAGGTAAAGCCAACTGTGAGCGGTAGTACAATGATAACAATGAGTGAAGAGCGAAAGTGCATCAGAAAAAGCCCGATGATGATAACCACGATAACACTCTCTTCAATAAGCGTATCTTTTAAAGTATCTACGGCTTTGTCGATGAGACCTGAACGGTCATAGACAGTGACAACATCCACATCATCAACTTTAAGTTCTTTCATCTTCTTTTGCACACGTTTAATCATGCTATAAACATCTTCACCATAACGTGCCATAACAATACCGCCAACTACTTCGCCTTCACCGTTTAAGTCTGCCAGACCACGACGCGGTGCAGGGGTGAGTTCTACTCTTGCAATATCTCCAAGTTTTACAGGTGTACCTGCTTTTGTTGTGACTACGAGTCCTCTGATATCATCAAGGTTTGTGATATAAGCCTTTGCCTGCACCATCCACTCGTAGCCATTTTTAATGACAATACGACCACCGGTATCGTTGTTGTTTTTTGCCAATACTCTTTTAATGTCCCCGATGCTGAGGTTGTACCTTACAAGGTTGTTATTATTTACAGTGACTTGAAAGGTAGGAACAAACCCTCCAATACTGGCCACTTCACTTACTCCGTCAACGCCCATAAGTGCATATTTGTAATAATAATCCTGCAATGTACGAAGCTCGGCAAGGTTTTTTGTTTTTGATTTGAGTGCATACTCATAAACCCAGCCCACACCACTGGCATCAGGACCAAGGGCTACGTTCATATTTGCAGGGAGTTGTGACTGTATGCTTGCTAGTTGTTCAAGTACACGACTACGAGCCCAATAAAGGTCAGTCCCTTCTTTAAAAATGATGTAAATAAGACCATTCTCATACGTAGAATAGCCACGTACCGTGTCAATATTGGCGATAGCCAAAAACTGCGCAACAAGTGGATATGTGCCTTGAGATTCTACAATCTCAGGAGATTGTCCTGCCCAGTTAATCTGTACAATAACCTGAGGAGGAGAGAGATCAGGGAGTGCATCAAGAGGAGTGTTTTTCATACTCCAAATAGAAGCAATAGCCAAAGTAAACGCAGCTATGAGAACGATAAATCTGTTTTTAATACTAAAAGCAATGAGTTTTTCTATCATAATTTTTCCGTTTTTGTAGTTTGGAAAAATTATAGCAAGCTTGTGTGTAGGGTTTGTGGCAGGAGTAAAATAAAATCTTTGCTTGTAGTCTTTGTAGTTTAAATGTTGCTATTTTGAGTCTATTAAGAAATCTGTTTATTTTATAATGTACTTAAAATAGAATGAAGGAAAAGTTATGGTTTTGAAAAATTTGATAAAAATAAGTCTTGTTGCGAGTACAAGTTTAATGCTTATAGGGTGTGGTGGCGGAGATAATACTTCAGATACGACACAAGAGGCAGAAAATTTTAAACTTTCTGTATTTCATCTTAATGATACTCATTCTCATATAGATAGTGAGCAGTTAAGTTTTTATACGACAGATGGGGTAAAAACCTATTATGATGCCGGAGGGTATCCAAGAATTGTTACAAAACTTAAAGAGTTACGAACACAAAAACCAAATTCTTTAATGCTTGAAGCAGGAGATACTTTTCAGGGAACACTTTATTATTCTCTTTTTAAAGGAGATGCAGATGCAGATGCAATCAATCTTTTGGGTGTAGATGCATATGTACTTGGAAACCATGAGTTTGATGATGGTGATGCAGCGCTTAAAACTTTTATAAATAAACTTGACAGCAATATATCAATGCTAAGTGCAAATGTAATTCCTCAAGCTGGAAATATTTTAGAAGATATGTGGAAACCCTATGTTATCAAAGAGATTGATGGTGAAAAAATTGGGATAATCGGAATTACAACGTCTCAAAAAACACAAGACTCTTCAAATCCTAGTGATACACTAGATTTTGCTGATGAACTCATAACTGCGCAAAGCAATATTGATATGTTGATAAATCAAAATGTTAATAAAATCATTCTTTTAACACACCAAGGCTATCAAAATGATATCGCGATGGCACAACAGCTTTCAGGGGTTGATGCGATTATTGGTGGGGATTCTCACACCTATTTAGGTGATTTTGGAGAATTTGCAACTAGCAGTGGAGAATACCCAACTGAGGTAAAAAATGCTGATGGGGATACTGTCTGTATTGCGCAAGCAGGGCAGTATGCAAAGATTTTAGGTGACCTTGAGCTAGAATTTGATGTAAAAGGTATTGTTCAATCATGCGGAGGAGAGCCTCTGTTACTTGTTGGCGATACTTTTTTACAACAAGATGTCGATGGGAATAAAGTAGAGGTTAATGCGACAGAAAAAGAAAAAATTTTAGATATTGTTAATAGTAAAAACATTGCAATTGTTGCAGAAGATACAACGGCATTATCAGTCATACAAAAGTACAAAGATCAGGTTGATGCTAAAAAGGCAGAGACAATAGGTGTCTCAGCAGAGGAGTTAGCACATATTAGAATTCCAGGCAGTGATTATGGCGATGTAAATGGTTCTACGCTTCCGCTTGGGAGTGAAATAGCTCCAATTGTTGCCAAGTCTTTTTATGAGCTTAGCAATCGTGCTGATGTTTGTATACAAAATGCTGGTGGAGTGCGCATAACTGTACCTGAGGGTAATATCACTATGGGAACAGCATATGAGCTTTTACCGTTTGCAAATACGCTTTTCGAAATTGAGATGAAAGGAAGCGAAATTAAACAAGTGCTTGAAGATGCTCTTACAAACTATCTAGATAATGGTGGCTCAACTGGCTCATTTCCTTATGCTTATGCACTTAGATATGACATAAATGAAGGAAATCCTGCAAACAGCAGAATTAGTAATCTTGAAATAAAAAATAGGGAAACAGGAAGGTGGTCAGCTATAGAAGATACAACTATGTATGTCGTGGTGACAAACAGTTATATCGCTGCTGGAAAAGATGGCTATACAACATTTGCTACAGTACAAGAAGAGAGGGGTGCGGGTGTTGATACTTATCTTGACTATGCAATGAGTTTTGTTCGCTATGTGGAGAAACTACAAGCAGAAGGAAAAAAAGTTGAGAAACTACCTCTTACTGAGCACTGTATTAAAAACTTCAATGCTGTACTCAGTAAAATATCTTCTTTTGATACTTCTTTAGAAGGTGGTAGTGAAATAGTTGCTTACGATACAGATTCAAAAAGAATGTTTACTACAAATGGAGCAGAAAATAAACTTGATATTATCTCTTTATCTGATGTGAACAATCCTATACTTGTAAAACAAGTAGATCTATCTAGTTTTGGTACAGGCGTAAACTCTGTGAGTGTTCATAATGGCAAAGTAGCAGTAGCAATGCAAGATGGAAATGATACAGTGGGCACAAAACAGCTTCAAGGGCGTATAGTATTTTTTAATACAGATGGCATTTATGACAAAAATGTAACAGTAGGTTACCTTCCAGATATGGTAACATTTAATGAAGATGGTTCAAAGGTTATTGTTGCTAATGAGGGTGAGCCAAGTAGTGTAAATGGTAGCACTGATTACTATGATCCTATTGGCTCTGTTGGGGTTATTACTGTCTCAGATGGAACATATGTAGATATAAACTTCTCTGCTGCTACATTAACATCTGCAGAAGATGGTACTCCTGTAAGATTAGGTGGTACACCAAGTAATGATCAGGCAAAAGATATTGAACCTGAATATGTTACAGTGAGTGGTAATTTTGCCTACGTGACACTTCAAGAGAATAATGCAATAGCAAAAATTGATCTTACAACGAACAAAATAGAGTATGTTAAATCCCTTGGAGCAAAAAGCTGGGATGTGGATTCAAATAATACGATAGATATCGAAGAAGAGGGTAAAATTAAGATGCAATCGTATACAGGTCTTTATGGACTATATATGCCAGATACAATTGCATCACTTACATATAATAATGCAACCTATCTTTTAACAGCAAATGAGGGAGATGGGAGAGAATACGGTGACTTTACAGATGAATCAAAAGTAAGTAAGCTTGATTTAGATTCAAGTATAGCAAATGCTTATGAGGATGAAAATGACATCAAAGTTGTTGTAGATATGGGTGATACTGATGGTGATGGTGATTACGATAAACTCTATGCTTATGGTGCTAGAAGTTTCTCTATCTGGGATGATAATGGTGATATTGTATATGACTCTGCTGATAGTATAGGTAAAAGTATTGCTCTTTATGAGCCACAACTTTTTAACCAAGACGAAGGTGAAATGGATGGAAGAAGTGGTAATAAAGGGGGAGAACCTGAAGCGTTAACTACTGGTGTAGTTGATGGAAAAACATATGCATTTGTAGGTTTGGAGCGTCAAAGTGCCATTTTAGTTTACGATATTAGTGATATTAATGATGTGAAGTTTCTTACTTACTATAGAGCTGAAATAGAGGGCGACATCTCTCCTGAAGGGATGAAGTTTATCCCTGCAACAGACTCACCAAACGGTAAAAATCTTCTTTTAGTCTCTTATGAGTTTAGTGGTTCAACAGCTATATATGAAGTAAAATAGTGACACAATATTATTCATTAGGAGTAGAGATTTTTAAAAACTCTACTCCTTTATATGATAGTAAAGCTTATAAACAAAGATAATTTTAATTATAACTAACTATAATTCTAAATATTCTATAATACTAGATAGGAGTTTGGTGTGGTTATTCAAAAAAAGTTATTGTTTTTATCTCAAATATGTGGTAGGTCTGTAAAATATCATGAGCTATGAGTATATGCTTTTTGGTGCTATCACTTTTGTACTCTCTATTCTTTTCTCTATGGGAGGAGCTGGTAGTGGTGTAGCACTTATCCCCATTTTACATTTTTTAGGGGTTGATTTTACTGTAGCTAAGGCGATAGGACTTTTTGCAGGGGCTTCAACTACCATTACCTCAAGTGTTATGAACATTGTTCGTAAAAGTGTTGAGTATAAATTTGTATTTCCAATCGCCGCAATGATGCTTATTTTCGCTCCACTTGGCGCTTATAGTAGTAGTTTTATTGATGAAAATATCGTCAAATTTTTCTTTATGCTTTTACTTTTTTACAGTGCAACGATGATGATGTTTTCAAAGAAAAAAGCACTTTTTCATGCTGAGTCAAACATTACTCTTTTAGTTGTTGGCGCTTTTGTTGGTTTTCTTGCAGGACTTTTAGGCGTTGGTGGAGGAAACATTCTCATTCCTCTTTTAGCACTTCTTGGATATGCCCCTAAAAAAGTAGCTGTTGCTGTGAGTTTTGTTGTTCCATTCTCTGCACTTGGCTCTTTTGCTACCTATGCCTCTTATGTAGCCCTTGATTGGAATCTTTTAGCCGTAGTAGCTCTTTGTGCCATTGCTGGAGGGTACATCGGAAACTATATGATGCACTTTAAGTTAGAACAATCCCATATCAAAAAACTTATGGCAGTGATTTTGTATTTGCTAGCACTGAAGATGCTCTGGCACTTTTATATAACTTTGGTTTAATTGAAGTTCTTATAAAATAGTTTTATGCAAAACAACACAAAAAAAAGTATCTATGCTTGGGCATTCTATGACTGGGCAAATTCTGCTTATGCTACTACTGTAATGGCTGGATTTTTTCCTATATTTTTTAAATCTTATTATAGTGTGGGTGCAGATGTGACAGTAAGTACAGCACAGCTTGGACTTGCTAACTCTCTTTCGAGTTTTGTGGTTGTTCTTATGGCTCCTCTGCTTGGGGCGATTGCCGATGCAGGGTCTTTAAAAAAGCGTTTTTTATCTCTTTTTGCATTTTTGGGAATTTTGATGAGTGCTTCACTTTCTCTTGTAGGAGAGGGAAACTGGGAACTTGCTGCGTTTATCTATGCACTTGGAAATATTGGTTTTATGAGCTCAAATATCTTTTATGACGGACTTCTCCCTTTTGTAAGTGAGGATAAGAGTGTGGATTTTATTTCAGGGCTTGGGTTTTCTCTTGGCTATCTTGGCGGTGGTATTTTATTTGCACTCAATGTCTTTATGGTACAAGAGCCCTCTTTTTTTGGGTTTGAAGATAAAGTTGAAGCTATAAAGGCATCTTTTATTAGTGTGGCACTTTGGTGGGCACTTTTTTCACTTCCACTTTTATTTTTTGTTGCAGAAAAGAAAAAGCACAAAAAAGAAAAGCAAAGCTTGATTGTTGCAGGATATTTTCGACTGAAAAAGACTTTTGAGAGAGTAACAAGCCTTAAAGGGCTTTTTTTCTTTTTAGTTGCTTATTGGTTTTATATAGATGGGGTAGATACTATCATCCGTATGGCAGTTGACTATGGTATGGCCTTGGGATTTGATAGTAGCAGTCTGATAATGGCTTTGCTTATAGTACAGTTTGTTGGTTTTCCAGCAACGCTTATCATTGTGAAATTAGCAGATATTTGGGAGACGAAAAAAGTCATTTATCTTAGTATTGCTATTTATATTGCTATTATTATTTTTGCATCTATGATGAAAGAGGAGTCAGAATTTTATATCTTGGCTGTGATGATTTCACTTGTTCAAGGTGGTATTCAAGCGCTTAGTCGTTCCTACTATGCAAAGATGATACCACAACAATATGCAGCAGAATTTTTTGGTTTTTATGATTTACTTGGAAAGTTTGCTGTTATCTTAGGTCCCTTACTCATTGGAGGGGTTGCACTACTGACGCAGAGTTCACGTTTATCTATTGCTTCGGTTGCTATTCTCTTTGTTATTGGAGGTGTTTTACTCTTTTTTGTGGATGAGAGAAAAACTTCCAAAGAGGTACGCGAGGCGCTGGACTAAAAGAGTCCATTGATCTGCGCATCACTATCCATCATAAACAGAGCATTGTTTACTACTTCATCGCCTGCATTTAATCCACTGATGATGTATGTCGTGTTGTTCAGTGGTTTTGCTTGTACCTCTTTTGGTTCGTATTCTCCCTCAAATTCTCCTACAACAAAAACATAATATTTTCCATCTTTTCGGATAACGGCACTTTGTGGAAGGGTCAGGTACTTGCGTATTTTGTCTTTTGAGATGACATTTGCATACATTCCTGGAAAAAGAGTGTTGCTTTTGTTTTGTAAACGCAGTCGCATGGTGAGGGTTGCTTCTTTTGGGTTCAGTTGAGGATAAAAGAGTTTGTTTTTTGTTTTATAAACTTTGTCAGTTGTTTTGAAGTGTACTTCAAAATTATTTGCATTTTTTAACCACTTCAAATCATCTTCAAAGACTTGTGTTTCTATCCATACGGTGCTAATGTCTACAATCTCAAAGAGTTTACTTTTTGCATTAAACGCAGTGCCATTAACAATGTTTTTCTCAAAGATATACCCAGAGCTTGGCGCGTAGAGTGTTGTAAACTCTGAGACTTTTTTGTTTTTAAGTGTGGCATCTATCTCTGCTGCGTTTACATCAAGTAAAGAGAGGTTGAGTCTTGCACTGCGTAGCATACTTTTACTCGTTTTATTTTTTGTGTAGTAGTAAGAGTTGAGATAGTCCTCTTTGGCTTTGTAGACCTCAGGTGAATAGACAAGTGCTAAAGGTTCGCCTTTTTTAACGAACTTGTAAATCTTATCAGCATAAAGTTTTACTACATAGCCACCAAAACGGGGTGTGACATCACTTATCTTTGTCTCATCTGCTACAACAAAACCATAGTTCTTTTTACTATGACTTGTTGTAATGTTTTTTACTATGACTGTTTGAACAGAAAAAAGTTGCGTTACGGTCGGTTTTGGCGCTGCAGCCTCGGCAAAAAGCCACAGAGGCAGGATGAGAAGTAGATATTTTTTCATTTGAGTTTTCCTTGAAGTTCTGAGATATGTGCTTGAGCACGTTTGTAATTTGCTACAGCTTGTATACTTTTTTTCTCAAGATCAAGCTTACTAAAGAGAACATCAATATACTTAAACAAATCACTCCCTATGGAGATAGAAGCACTAGAGAGTTCAAACATATGAGCAACTTGTGGCAGTGCATCATCTTGGATAATGTGATAAATATCATAAGAGACCAGCATCTGAGCATAGTAAGTCTCTAAGGATGAATTTACAGAATTTTGTGTGTCTGATTTTTGTGCAGATGCAGAAAGTAAAAGGGCGCGTTCTTTTACTTCTTTGGCATCTTCTGTTCCATATATAGGTAAAGAGAGTCCTATGCCGACATTAAAATAATTGTCAAAGTTTTCTCTATAAGCATAGCCTGCGAGGAGATTAATATCTGGATAATTACTTAAGGCTACTTTTTGAACATTGGCATTTTGTTTTTGCACTGTTTGGCTTTGAACTTTTAACTGCGGATTGTTTTGTAGAGAGTTTTGTAAGTTTTTAAGTTGTGGTTTTTCTCCTATACTGAGTGCAATATCCAAATTCTTTACGCTAAACGCAGTAAGATAAGAGAGTCGAGCATAGGCAGAGGTTATTTTAGAGCTGAGTAGACTTTTTTGGATATATAAGTCTGAGAGTGAAAGTTCTGCTTTCATAACACCCATATGTTGATTTGAATTCGTAGTTGTATACGCTTCATAGAGTTTGATGTTTTGTTTTGTCAGTGTTATATATTGCTCTGTGATATCGTAGAGTTCTTTGAGTTCCCAAATAGTGTAGGCTTCATCTTTGATTTTTTGTACAAGTGAGACCTTTGCTGCGTTTAGCTTTTCTTCTAAGAGTTTTTCATTTTCTAAAGCAACATCTTCATCTGCGTCACGTTTCCCCCAGTAAAATACCTTTTGCTTGAGTGTGAGAACTGTTTGACTCATGGACTGGGAGGAATCAAGTGTATTTTTTGTTAAAAGGAGTTCTGGGTTTGCAAACTTATTTGCTATTTTTATGCTTTGTTTATTAGCTTCAATCCTCGCGTTTATAGACTCTAGTGAAGGATTTTTAGCTAAAGAAGTGGAGATAACTTCTTCTAACGTTAGTGCCCAAACACTGCTAGAGAGAAGAAGAGTAAAAAGAAGTAATATTTTCACAGCTAACCTTTTTTATATTTGAATGAAAAAAGTATAGCTATTTTTTGTGTAGT
The DNA here is from genome assembly GCF_026988655.1 of Sulfurimonas sp. Taxonomy (GTDB): domain Bacteria; phylum Campylobacterota; class Campylobacteria; order Campylobacterales; family Sulfurimonadaceae; genus Sulfurimonas. The sequence continues at coordinate 66,165 of NZ_JALSKT010000049.1, forward strand.
GTTTGTGTGGCTCTTTTTATGAAAAACTACTGAAGCGCTTTTTCTGCAGCTATGAGTGCAACAACACCGTCATACATATCTTGAACCGCTTCTACTTCTGTGATACCCAAGCGACGACGGTTACTAATGTCATAAATCCCACCTTCACTCTCTGAGTGTTCACCGTGGATACCACGAATTTGTAAGTGATGTTTATCGGTGATAGCTTTAAAGGCATCCATATCTTTTGCTAAATTTGGTAGCGCGATATGCACACTTGCTCGCATGGCAGTTCCAAGGTTGGTCGGGCATGAAGTGATATAGCCTAAGTGGTCACTGTATGAAAAAGGTACTTTTGTTTGTATGGAGTCGATAGCATTGACTAAACGAGTGAAAACCTCTTTGATGTCACCACCTTGTTGCATAGAAATGATACGAAGCTCATCTTCTTCGTTGACCCAGACTAAAAATGTTTTGTTTTTGTTGTGATAGATTCCACGTCCTGCGGGCCAGTCACGGTTGAGTCCAGCAGCATCTAAAAAGCGGTCACCCTCTTTAAAGAGAAAATGATCCTTGATGAGTTCATCTTGCACTTCTTTACTCATCCCAAGGAGAGGATAGTAATCACCTGAGAGTTCACCCTCAAGTGTGCTTAAACCCTCGACTACTTTTGATTCTACTTCATTGCGTTGTTCTTTTGATATCGCAGGTCCAAGAGGCATATTGTCCATATTTCTTCCTACGCGAATGCGTGTGGAGACGATAAACTCACCTTCAGGGTCAGGATTGTTAGCATCCAAATCATCAGGATTGAGATTACTTTTGTGCATATCATTTTTATCAAAACCGTGGTACTCTTTGATGATGGGGTCAAAAAGAGGTGCAAAAACATCATATGATTCTTTGTCACCCGCGTAAACACCGATGCCACTATCTATATTTTTTACACCAGAATTTATGGCTTGTTCTAGTGTGAAACCATTAGCTGTTTTTTTATCTTTGAGTGCTTCAAAAACCTCAGGTGTTAAGTATTTGCATAGTAGTGATTTGCAGTCTGCTGGAAATGTTGGATAGTTCATTTTTGCTTCCTTTTTTTAGGTTATAGATAGATTATAGCTACTGCGTAATGTAAAGTATATTAAAAGAGGTAAAGTATTTAAAATATGACAAAATGAAATAAAATTATGTTTCATATATATAAATAGTATAATGCAAACTAAGAATTTCCAAAAAGGATTTGGCATTGAATGGGAAAATAATGGTAACGTATAAAATACTCTGTAAAGCAGACTTAAATAAAGAGATAAAAGTAGAAGAACTTTTGGCAAACGAAAAAATTGCCAAAATTATCAAAAGCGAATATGCAAAAGGTTTTAGAAATATCGTCCTTTTAAGCGATAACAAAGAGGCGAAAATAAAACTCGAAACACTTAAAGATTTACATACTTTTGAAGTAGATAAAAATGACTTTGCTGATATCCTTGTGCTTGCAGAAGAACATGCGACGCTGAACAAGCTGATTAAAAAAGATTGTGAAAGAATTGAACTTATGGACATAGAGACAGTGTAGTAAGAGTATTGTTATTGACCTTACAAGAACTTTAGTAGCATTCATTAATAAAATATTTAGTCTATAAGGTATAAAATATTCTTATGAACAGAACAAAAAGTAAATTTCTAGGATTTGGGTTTATTGTTTTCGTTGTGTGGGTTTTTATCGAAGCTTATATGTATAACATAGCTGAGAATGCAGAAAAAAACTACATGGCAGCACTTCTTAAGGATGCAAAAGAGCGTTCTATCGAGATAGAAAAAATAAGAGAGTGGAACGCGGAACTCGGTGGGGTTTACGTAAAAAGTAAAACGCTGAAACCAAACAAATACCTAGACGCTAATCTTGTAGATTTTGGAGAGGAAAATAGGTTTGTAAAGATTAACCCAGCTTGGATGATGCGGATGTTGTCAGAAAAATTTCAAGATGGGGATTTCTCTTTTGCTCTTGTAAGTAGCTCTCCTGTTAATCCTCTCAATAAAGCAAAAGGTTTTTATGCAGAATCTCTACAAAAGCTTCATAATGAAGCATCACAAAAAGCAAATCCGCATTATCAGTTAGATAAAGATACAAAAAGATTAGAATATTTACATCCTATATATATGAAAAAAGCATGTATGGGGTGTCATCAAGAAGAAGATTATACTGTACATGATTTACGTGGTGGTATAGCACTTGATTTGGATGCTAGTTTTTATATGGATAAAATAGATGAGCTTTGGAAAAAGTTTTATCTTGTGAGCGCGCTTTTTACTGTTTTTACTTTCTTGCTTTTGTATGCGATTGGTAGTTTATCTAAAAAAAGTGTGAGGTATGAGCTTCTAACTAACTCTCTGCAAGAGAAGATAGCTGAAGCTACAAAAAAACTTGATTTGGCACTTAAAGGTGCTAGACTTGGGTACTGGCATTGGAATATTAAAACACATAAGCATGATGTGGATGAGAGATGGTTGGCGATGCTAGGTTTATATCCATCTGCGATTGACAATATAGACACGGATTGGAGTGCAAGAATACATCCTGATGATAAAGCAAAAATTTTACCGATTATAGAAAAGGCAATAGCAACTAAAGAGCCATATACAGTAGAGTTTCGTATGCTTCATGCAAATGGAGAATACATTTGGATAGAAGGTTCAGGAGATGTGACAAAGCTGGATGAAAATGGTGAAGCACTTGAACTCTCAGGAACACATAAAGAGATAGGTAAGCGTAAAGCCTTAGAGCTTGAGCATAAAAAAAATGAGCTTTACCTTCAGACACTGTATGAAAAAAATCCAAATATGATTTTGATTACAACAGGGCATAAAATTATAAAAGCAAATGAAGCTTTTTTACATTTTTTTAAAGAGTATACTTCTTTAGAAGCATTTTTAAAAGAAAATATTTGTATATGTAACTTTTTTCAAGAGTCTAAGTATAAAGATACCATTGCATGTGAGACAGGAAAATGGATAGATGAAGTTTTCGCTGCGAAAGATCCTATGGTCAAGATAGTTCATTTAGGAGATGAATACTATTTCTCAGTCTATGCAAAGAAAATTTATGAAGAGAATGAGATGCATGTGCTTGTGACATTTAATGATATTACTGAGATGTATAAGATTAGACATATGTATGAAGAATTATCCATTCGGGATGCTTTGACCGGTATTTATAATAGACGTTTTTTTAATGAGATATTTCCTCATGAGCTTAATCGTGCAAAAAGAGTAGGTGAGAGTTTTTGTTTTGCCATACTAGATGTAGATAACTTCAAACTTTATAATGATAATTATGGGCATGATATGGGAGATGTGGCACTACAAAAATTAGCTGAAAAAGTAGAAAAGTATACAGCAAGGGCAAATGAGTACTTTTTTCGTTTAGGCGGAGAAGAGTTTGGTGTTATCTTTAGTGGCTACACAAAAGAAAAATCTTTATATTATTTACTGACCTTACGCACTTTTCAATTTCTGCAACTCCAGATACGAAATTTGATTAGCCCGAATAAGCAACTTCATCCTAAGTGCAAAATGATTTAAATTGTGTTTTATTTTTAAACATTCAAGTTTAAA
>NZ_JALSKT010000050.1 GCF_026988655.1 Sulfurimonas sp.
CAATTTTTCTTCTAAATCCCAAAGAGATTTTTCTTTTAACTCTTTAACAACACTCTGGGTACACTCAACATCATCAGGCCATCGACGCGTAAACCCATCTAAGGCATTTTTATTTGTTCCATCAATACCAACCATTAATCCAGAGATGTGAATATCACGCTGTGCATCCATATTATTAGTAACACGCCAAATAATCATATAAGAATCTCTAATATCATTTTTCTTAGCATCTACAAATACAACAACTCTCAAATGAGGACTAAGCTGTACTAGTGCATCAAAGTACTCTTTTACATTTTTCGTTTTCTTGACACTTATGACTGTGATAGGATTATTCGTACGACGCATAAACTGATGTAAGTCTAGAACATCTGGTAAAATTTCTTGTACACGTTTTAGCAGTTCATCTTCAGCTAAAAGCTGTGGTGGTTCTACTTTATTTGCTAGTGTGGCATCTATTCCAAGTTTTCCACCGACTAAAGTCTCAGGAGAAGAATGATCGAGTGCATCGAGTATACCTTCAGTGATAAACATAGATTTAGGTGTAAATCTGTTTAAAACATAAGTTGAAAAGGCTTCGTAATTTTCTAAAGTAGGAGCTTTTTCATCAACAAAGATGGCATGTTTTACAAAACTCATCTGACCTGCACCCCAAAAAGCGTGCATAAACTGTTTTGCATGTCCTTTATAGAGTGGTTGCATTTTTGCAAGTATAAGGTTGTGAAAACCTGCATTTTCAGGCATATGATAGTCAATAAGATCAGGAACAGTTGTTTTTAAAAGAGGGAAAAATATTTTCCCTGTTGCCCAGCCCATATATTTATCTTCTAAAGGTGGCTTACCCACTACAGTGGCAAGAAATGTTCTCTCTTTTTTCATTGTGATAGCCGTAACATCAAGAACTGGATATGGTTCTTCGAGCGTATAGTAGCCTGTATGATCTCCAAATGGTCCTTCAATTTTCATCTCATCAGGGTTTACCCAACCTTCAATGACATAATCAACATCTTTTGGAATATACAAAGGTGTAGTGATTGATTTTACAAGTTGTGCTGGATTTTTAGTAATAAGTCCATACATAAGCAGCTCATTCACCCCATAAGGAAGGGGAGCGGTTGCACACCACGTATAAAGAGGATTTCCACCTATAGCAATAGAAACCGGCATCTTTTTTCCTGCTTTTTGATACTGATCAAAAAAATGTGAAGAGTCCTTATGAATTTGCCAGTGCATTCCAAGACGATTTTTATCATAAACTTGTAATCGATACATCCCAAGGTTCACCATCGAACCATCAAGACTTTGTGTGTAAACCTGCCCCATAGTAATAAAAGGGCCACCATCTTGTTCCCATGTTGTTAAAACTGGTAATTTATATAAATCAACTGCATCATCAAGATATTTTATCTCTTGACATTCACCCTCACCTTTAAGACGTTTGGGGAAAATATTTTTTAGTGAAAACAATTCACTTGCCATGGATAGTTTTTGCATAAATCCAGCAGGCGGTTTCATATGTAAAAGTTTTGTTATTTCATCTGCAACCGACTCTATCGTTCGTCCAAAAAGAAGTTCACAACGTTTATATGAACCAAACACATTCATCATTACTGGTTCATCAAACTTTTTATCATTTTTTTTATCTACTACATTTGTAAAAAGTAGAGCTTTCCCACCATCTTCTTTTTTGACTTCAGCATAGGCCAAGTGAGGTATTTCAAGATATATGTCAACTTCTGTTTCTATAACTTTGAGTTCATCATTTTTTTTTAAAAGTGCTATCGTTCTTTTCATATTTTAAATCTTTTTATTAACTAATTTTCTAAATGAATTATATCACATTATTTACAATATTATTTTTGCTATAATGCCAAAAAAAATAAGGATAATTTCATGAAAAAACTTTTACTAATAGCTTCACTAACTTCTTCAATGCTTTTAGCATTTGATATGACAGGTGTTGTTAATTCTGTCGATAAAGAAAAAGCATCAAGTTCTATAGATAAAGAAAAAGCTATGCAAGCTGTATCAAAAGGAAGTGATGTATCAATGAAAGATGTGAAAGAGAGTGTAGATACAAAAAAAGCTAAAGAGAGTGTAGATAAAGAGAAACTCATACAGTCTCTCTATTAAGCTTTTTAGAGTCGTTGCGGCATTTCTTCTTTAAATGCTGTTTCTTCTGCGGCTTTTAAGAGCTCTAATGCGCCATTGTCTATCATTTTTTTTGCAAGTTCTGCGCCTAAATTTTTACTCTCTTGTATCTTTTTGACAACATGTTCTTGCATAATATGTGTGCCATCAGCAAAACCTATCATCGTTCTAAATACAACATTTTCACCATCAACAACTGCGTTACATGCAACTGGAGCAGAACATCCAGCCCCAATGTTGGAGATAAAATCTCTCTCTATTCGCGTACAAAGATAAGTATTTTCATCATTTAAACTCAGAGCTATTTTTCTTACAGTCTCATTTGCACTGACTATCTCTATACCAAGAGCAGCTTGTCCCATAGGTGGTATCATCATATCAAGAGAGAGCTTATCTGTAAATGGAATATCTTTTAACAAATCAAGTCTATTCAGACCTATCCACGCCAAAATAATTGCATCATATTGCCCTTCACTCAGTTTACGAAGTCTTGTATTTACATTTCCTCGTAAATCTTTTACTTGTAAGTCTGGTCTTTTTTGCAGTAGTTGCATTCTACGTCTTAGACTTGTTGTTCCTACTACTGCGCCCTGAGGTAACTCTTCAAGAGTGGCATACTTATGTGATAAAAAAACATCACTTTGGTCTTGCCTTTGTGTTACAGCAATGAGTTCTAAACCTTCAGGAATATATGTAGGAACATCTTTAAGACTATGTACTGCGATTTCAGCATTACCAGCAAGCATTTCATCTTCAAGTTCTTTGGTAAAATGACCTTTTCCACCTATAAGTGCAAGAGGCTTATCCAAAACTTTATCACCATTGCTAACAATTTTATTAAGTACTACTTCTATTTCAGGATAACTTTTTTCTATTCTATCTTTTATATGATATGCCTGCCACAAAGCAAGATCTGATACACGTGTTGCAATTGTTAATTTTTTCATTATTGAACTTTCAAATATTTTTTCTTGGTTTTATCAATCTTACCATCAAGGTAGACAGTAGGTGTTCCAGCAACCATCAAATCATTTGCGACTGTAACATCAAAGGAAACAATCTTTTTTACTTCAGGAGTATTAATATCTTCAACACTTAATTTTGTTCCTTCCACTTTATTAAACGCAGCTAAGATCTTTTTCTCATCTTTTTCTCTTGGATTGATTTTCACTGTATAAAGTTTTAAAACCACATCCTTTACTCCTTGTAGTTCTGCCGCAGCAGCAGCTTTTACCAATGTAACTGATGCAGGGTGTAAACGAGTCAATGGAAAATGATAATAATATACTGCAAATTTTTCTGGATCTTTTTTCATATCTTTTATAGCACCAGGGACAAAACCTTTACAAAAAGGGCATAAAGGATCTGAAAAGATTACCACCTTATGCTTTGCATTTTCATTTCCATAAATAAGGTTTTCTTTTGTATAATATGCTGGTTTAAATTTTGGCTTCACACTTTCAGATAAGTTTTCACCTGTATTAATATCCAATAAATCTTTCGTAATCATTGATCCATTTGAGAACCAAATCATTTTTTGTTTTATAAGACTTTTTTTCTTATCTTTTAATCTAGCATGTACATCTACAATATAGGCACTCCAACCTTTTTGATTTTTCAAAGGAACCGTATCGTCTACTTTTACGTCAACTGATTCTAGTCTTGGGTTCTCACCAAACTGGTCTTCTAAAAATTCCTCTACCTTATCTCCAGTAGCTTGTGCATGTATAGAACTACTTAGTAGTAGAGCTATCGCTAATAATTTCCACGTCAATGACATCTGAATCCTTTTGTTTATCAATTTGTTCTTCTTTAAAAGAAGTATTACATTTACCAGATTTTACATTATAACGGTTAACAATCATACTCGTTAATGCGCTAAATTGTAATAAAACACCTAAAATATCTGTTAAAAAACCAGGAATGATGAGTAATATCGCTCCAATAAGGGTAAAAAGATTTAATCTTTGAAACTCCGCTAAGTCTATGCAGTTGTAAGAAACTGCACTCATATTTTCCACTAATGTTTTTCTAAAGTTTACCAAGATAGATATACCTACAAACGCAGTAAAGAGTATCTCAAAAAATGTTGCCAATCCACCGATTGCCGATGAAATTTGTACAGATACTAAAACTTCTAGAAAAAGATAAATTATAAAATAAGGCATTAAAGAAGTTCCATCACTTTAGTAAAAATCATATCACTTTTTACAGCTGTTTTTTCTGTGCTTTTTCTGTCAAATATTTGAACTTCACCGTTAACAAGTTCCTTCCCAATAATAACAGTATATGGAAAGCCTATAAGTTCAGCATCTTTCATTTTAAAACCAAAACGCTCTTTTCTATCATCTATCATCACATCTACATTCGCATCTTGTAATTGTGCATACAGTGATTCACCGAGTGCCACTTGGGCCTCATCTTTAATATTTGAAATCATAATATTCACTATATATGGTGCAGTCTCTTTTGTCCAAATACATCCATTATCATCATGATGTTGTTCTACTACCGCTGCAACTAAACGTGATACACCCATACCATATGTTCCCATGATAAAAGGCTGAGCTTTTCCATTTTCATCTAAAAATTTTGCGTTTAATGCTTCGCTGTATGTTGTGCCAAGTTTAAAAATATGACCAACTTCAATCCCTTTTGTAAATGTAAGCACTCCATCACAATCAGGGCAGATATCACCTTCATTGACTTCTGCAATATCAGCAAAGTATGCAGTCTCACTTAACACACTCATATCAACACCCACAAAGTGATTGTCCACTTCATTTGCACCACAAATCATATGTGCTGCATTTTTAAGATCACTGTCTATCACATGCTTTGCTTTATCTTGATCAAGAGGTCCAATAAAACCTGGAACAAGTCCTAATTCAGCAAGTTCTTCTTCTGTTACATCAACGATATCAAGCGCGTCAGTTGCATTATGCGCTTTTGCTTCTTGAAGGTTATCACAGCCTCTTACAAAGAAAAGAACAATTTCACTTTCATCCGCATACACAACTCTTTTAGCTACACATTTTACAGTATAGTACGCATCTACTTTAAAAAACTCTGCAAGTTCATCTATAGTTTTTATATTCGGAGTCAAAAATTTGTTAAATTCAGCTTCTGGAGCTTCTGGTATATTTCCTCTAGCACTGCGTTTAGCTGCTTCAATATTTGCACCATATTCACATTTTGAGCAGACAGCAATCGTATCTTCACCACTATCAGCTATGACCATTAACTCTTTTGAGCCACTCCCACCTATAGCACCACTATCTGCTTCAACAACTCTAAAATCAAGTCCTAAACGAGTCAGTATCTTTTTATACGCTGCTTCCATAGCATCAAATTCTCTGTCTAAGTCTTCATTAGAAGCATGAAAAGAATAGGCATCTTTCATTATAAACTCACGACCACGCATCAATCCAAAACGAGGACGTGCTTCATCACGAAACTTTGTTTTAATTTGATATAAATTTAAAGGAAGATTTTTGTATGAAGTTACACGGTTGCGCACTAAGTCCACCATCATCTCTTCGTGAGTCGGTCCTAAAACAAAAAGATTGTTCTTTCTATCTTTGAAACGCAGTAGCTCTTTTCCAAACTTCTCAATTCTTCCACTCTCTGCCCAAAGATCTGCAGGTGTCACAAAGCTAAGCTCAACTTCTTGAGCACCAACTTTAGCCATCTCTTCATTAATTATGTTTTCAATTTTTCTGATAACTCTTTTAGCTAAAGGAAGATAATTGTAAAGTCCACTTGCAACCTGTGTTACAAATCCAGCTCGTGATAAGAATATATGACTTGCTAACTGCGCATCAGATGGTGCTTCTTTTGTTGTAGGTATAAAAGCTTTGCTTCTTCTCAAATCTAATCCTTTTTATTTTTTTATATAATGTTGATATTTATCTGGGATATTGTCATTTTTTTCATTGAGAATATACTGAAATGCCCCAGTAACCGTATCACTTTTAGCTTCATGAGAAGCATCACGCATCTTTTTTGTCATCTCATGCAAAAATCTTTTTACAGTCTGCTCTGCCATTTTTTTAACTTCTGCTTCATACTCTTTTGGGATAAAACCTTTTGAGAGAACCCTTTGTGTTTCAATGGCTGCAGCTTCATGTGCTTTTATATATATTTCTTTTATTATTGGTTCGACATTCAAAGCATCAAGCCACTCATAAAATTCTACGACACCTTTTCCAACTATCCCATGAGCCTGTCTAACATATTTCTCTCTCTCAGCCTTATTTTCATCGATGATTTCTTCAATATCATCTACAACAAAAAGATAAATATCATCTCTTTGTGAAATGTCAATATCTCTAGGAATTGCTAAATCAAACCAAAATCTTTTAAATTCTTTTTTTTCAATTAAATCTTCTGTAATAATAGGATATGACGCACTAGTAGCCGTAAAAATGATGTCAAACTCATTCACAGCTTTATGCAGATCACCAAAATCATAGACTTTTGCAGCACACTCTTTGGCTAGAGTTTCTGCATTGTGTTTCGTACGATTTGTTATGTATGTTTCAACCCCATCTGAGATTAAATGCTTTGCACAAATCTCGCTCATTTCACCAACACCAATAACGAGGGCTTTTTTCTGGGATAAATTATCTACTTTGGCTTTAATCTGCCCTATTGCCACAGAAGCAACTGAGACCGGTTTTGAAGATATATCTGTAAAATTTCTCACTTTGGCTGCACATTTAAAAGCATGACTCATTGCACGTGAAATTTTCTTATCAGAATAACCACGTTCTTGAGAAAATCTAAAAGCATCTTTAAGTTGTCCTGCTATCTGTGTTTCACCAACAACCATAGAGTCAATAGAACTTGCAACAGCAAAAAGGTGGTGAATAGCCATGCTATCATCAACAATTTCAGCATGTTCTATCAACTCATCTCTACTGAGCTGACTTTTTAATTCTAAAAGAGTAGAAATATGATTTGTCGCCTCTTTTATATCACTACAAGTCACAAAAAATTCCATTCTATTGCAAGTTGACACAAGAACAGCTTCACTTATATGTGGTGATTGTAGAAGCTTTTTCAAACAACTCTCTTTTTCAGTATCGCTATAGGCAAGCTTTTCTCGAAAAGCTATGTCGCTGTTTTTATGTGAGAAACTTATAGTTAAGTAATGCATTAATAACTTCTTTTTATCATAGTATTTAAAATATTCACCAAATCCTCATCATCAGCAACAAGCTCTTTTGCTTCATCTGAGAGTTTTTGTGCAAGTTTGAAGGATTTTTCTATCGTTTTATGCTCTCTCATCTGTGTGAGTATCCATGCAGACTCCTGCGCGCTTATTTTTTTACCATGTAAACGCAGTAGTTTTTCTTTATCTTCATTTCCAAGGGATTCATACAAATAAATGTATGGTAAAGTACATTTTCCCTCAACAAAATCGTTCATAGCGGGTTTTCCAAGTGTTGCTTCATTAGAAGTAATATCTAAAATATCATCAATAATTTGAAAAGATAATCCAAGATTTTTTCCATAAATTGCATATTTTTGTGCATCTTTTCCAACAAGTAAAGCACTTGCTTTTGCAGCAGCTTCAATTAATGTTGCTGTTTTGAGATAAAGCATTTCGAGATATTGTTTTTCATCGCTGTTAAATATTTGTGCCATTTTGACATCCATCATCTCACCCTTAGAAAGTGCAGTAACAGAAGCAGCAATCGTTTTTGCCACATCTTTATCAAATGCAACAAGTTCTGTAAAGGCCTTAGAATATAAAACATCCCCAAGCATGACAGCTATCTTACTCCCCTCAGTTGCATTCACAGAAGCAACTCCACGGCGAGTATCTGCTTCATCTATCACATCATCGTGTAAAAGAGAAGCTGCATGAATGAGCTCAACTATTGCTGCTAAAAGCGGAGCATCTTCAGACTCTTTTGCAATTTTCAAAATCAGTTTAGCTCGTAATCGTTTACCACCACTTAAAGTGTTAAAAAGTTTTGTTACTTCGTCATATTTACATTCATTTATCAGTCGTGATATCTCTTGTTCAACTTTTTGCATTCATCTCGTCTTTATTTTTTAAAATTTCTAACTTTATTTCACTCTGCTTGTCATATAAAAAGAGTTCAAATAAAGCTTCATGTTTTTTCATGTCAAACTTTTTAAATTTAAGTAGAAGATACGGTACTTCATAACCGTGTGCCCCACGTGTCATTAACTCTTGATGAACACTTTGGTTTCTTCCGTTAAGATAAAGAATATTTTGTGAAACAATCTTATCATAAGAACGATGCATAACAAGCCCGTCATTGACAAATAAAGTCCACCTAAATTTAAAAAGTCTTTCTTTTAAATCGTATTTTACAAGAATTTTCTTTTGCTCATCCTTTTTTAAAGAAAATTTCCGTATTTCTCTATAATCATTTGCATATACAATGCCGGTTAGTAACACCAGCATCATATATATAGGGAATATTCGTTTATAATTATTCACTTTGTGAAAGCACAGCACCCATTAATTCTACAAATATACTTTTTGTTTTTGTATCAACTTCATCTAAATGAGCACTTTTATATCTTGAAACTGCCGTATCAATATCTTCACCTATCTGTTCTTCAAGCATCAACTCCATAGCTGCAACTTTTTCAACAAACTTTTCTAATTCCATTCTAACAACGTCATTGTTAGCATTAAAGACTACATCCATAAATTTTGATCTTGGAGAACCTCCAAAAATATCATCTTCATCTTCAAATAATGCTGCATAATTACTCATCTTTTATCCTTTAATTGTAAAATTTAATATGCGATTATAGCAACAATTACTTAACAATCATATAGCACTTTCTTCCCAAATAAAAATCATATGCTATTAATGTTACCTAAATAGCATTCAAGATAACTTTACTGTGCTAGAATTAACGTATATGTTTTAAAAGGAGCAAGATATGTGGAAATATCCTATAGATGAGAATTTGTTTGATACATTTAGTAAATATTCAAAAATTACGGGTGTGATTTTTATTATTCTTGGTTTGGTGGGTATTATATACCCTGTATTTATGACCTTAGCGACAGTGACTTTTGTTGCGTGGCTTATGATCTTTTCTGGTTTTATGGCGGCTTACTTTACCTATATCACAGATAAAAGTGATTACTTAGGTTGGTTAAAAAGTTTAATACTCTTTGGTATTGGTGCTTTAATGATTTTTTATCCTATGACAGGAGTTGGAACTGTAGGTTTACTTTTAGCCATCTACTTTTTTATGGATTCTTTTGCAAGTTTTTCCCTTGCTTTAAGTATGCGTCCTGCTAATGGATGGATTTGGTGGCTTATAAATGCAATCTTTTCCATGTTAATAGGGATTTTATTTATTGTTGGATGGCCCTTTACCTCTGCATACCTTATTGGTTTACTTGTTGGTTTTAGTCTCTTTTTTGATGGTATTGCTCTTTTAGTTACAGGTTCGATATTTCAAAAAATGAATAAATAAAATGAACAAACAAAAAGCATTTGGAGTTTGGAGTGCTGTTTTTTTAGGCATTGGTTCCATGGTAGGAGCTGGTATTTTCATAGTCATTGGTCAAGCTGGATCAATGGCTGGAAATATCGTCTGGCTCTCTTTTGTCTTTGGTGGCATCATTGCGCTACTGAGTGGCTACTCATTAGCAAAACTTGCTGTACGCTATCAATCCCGTGGTGGCATTGTAGAGTACCTCGTGCAAGGCTTTGGTGAAAATCTTTTTTCAGGTTCTTTGGGAGTGATGTTTTACTTTTCTCAGCTTGTTGCCATTGCTGCCGTAGCAAAATCTTTTGGAACTTATAGTGCAACTTTTTTAGTCAATCCAAGTACTTTTTGGATCAATAGTTTTGCAGTAGGGATTGTCGCTCTTTTTACACTCATCAATCTTATTGGTGCATCTTTTGTTTCGAAATCTGAAAACTTTATTGTAATACTAAAAGTAGGTGTATTAATCTTTTTTGCAATTGCTACGCTTTTTACAATCAAGCCTGAACTATTAAGTATCACAGATATGCCACCTATTAGCGGAATGTTCTTTGCCATTGGGATAACCTTTTTTGCCTATCAAGGCTTCAGTGTGATAACCAATACAGTTGAAGATATGAAAAACCCTCAGACCACTATGATAAAATCTATGTTTGTTGCTATCATTGTTGTAGCATTGCTCTATATTATTACAAGTATATCGGTTTTAGGAAACTTGCCTCTGTCTGAAATTATAAAAACAAAAGATTATGCACTTGCTGAAGCTGCCAAACCTCTTTTTGGGGAATGGGGCTTTAAAATTATGGCAGTTACTGCTCTGTTAGCTACTGCTTCTGCAATAAATGCGACACTCTATGCTGTTTCAGATATTGGCTACACCATGGCAAAAGAGGGAAATTTACCAGATATTTATGAATATAACGTGTTAGAATCTTTCGAAGGGCTTATTATCAGTAGCTTACTAATCATTCCTATGATACTTTTTTTTAATATCTCACAAATCACTACCGTTGCAGCTATTGTCATGTTAATTGTCCAAGGTTCAGCACACATAGCCCATCTTAATCTCATAAAAGAGACAGGCGCAAAAAAGTCCATCGTAATTTTAGCTATTATTTCTATGTTTGGAGTGGCAGGAATAACACTCTATTCTACATATAAAATTATGCCAGAGATTGCATACTATCTCATCATTATGTTTGCTCTTGCTTTTAGTGTTGAATACCTTTTACGATATTTCAGCTCAAGGACTATCACAAAACAAACATTCTAAAAAAGAATCTCTTTAAAAAAGAGGCTCTTTTCCCTGCATCACAAATTGCTTATTCGATTTCATTTTATCCATTAGTTTTGTGAGTGTCTCTAATTTTTTCTCTTCATCTTCCATGAAGTTAATTGCATCCAAATTAAACTTGTCAAGTTTTTGCTCTAAATAGCTTGTATTAAAATTCCCTTGTTTGAAATCCTCATCACGAACAATAGCCCTATGCAAAGGAATATTTGTTTTAATTCCATCAATGACAAATTCATCTAAAGCTCGTGTTGCTTTTTTAACAACACCATCCCAATCAAGTGCAAACACAATAAGTTTTCCAACCATAGAATCATAATATGGAGGAATAGTATAGCCACTATACACACTTGTATCTAAACGAACACCAGGACCTCCCGGTGCCATATAATTTGTAATCGTACCAATAGCAGGCATAAAATTATTTTTTGGATCTTCTGCATTTATTCTAAATTCAATGGCAAATCCACGTAAGAGTATCTCTTCTTGTTTATACTTTAGTGTATCACCGCCTGCAATCTCTATCATTCTCTGGATGATATCAATAGCTGAAATTATTTCAGTAACTGGATGTTCAACTTGTACACGAGTATTCATCTCTATAAAAAAGATATTGTCTTGTGCATCGACTAAAAATTCAACAGTTCCAACACTTTCATAACCAACTTTTTTTACAGCATCTACCGCAATCTTAGAAATTTTTTCACGTGTTTTTTCATTTAAACTAGGACTAGGTGCAATCTCAATAACTTTTTGATGTCGTCTTTGAATGGAACAATCTCTCTCTCCTAAATGGACAACATTTCCGTATTTGTCTGCTATGACTTGCACTTCAATATGTCTTGGATTTTCAACAAATTTTTCTATAAACATCTCCCCTTTGCCAAAGTACTTTATAGCTTCATTTGTTGCAGATTCATAAAGTTCTCGAAATTCAGAAGCTTCACGAACGATACGCATTCCTCGCCCTCCACCACCAAACGCAGCTTTAATGATTACTGGAAACCCAATGGACTGTGCTATCTTTTCACCTTCACCAATATCAGCTATGGGTTCATCAGTTCCTTCAAGTACGGGAACACCGACTTTTTTCATTGCAACTTTCGATGCTATTTTATCTCCAAATAAGGCAATATGTTCAGCTCGTGGTCCAATAAAAATTATCCCATTTTTTTCACATGCCTCTGCGAATTCAGCACTTTCTGATAAAAATCCATACCCAGGATGAATAGCATCACAGTTTGCTCTTTTTGCTACATCTATAATTTTTGCATAATTAAGATAAACATCTACATGATTTCCTATGAGAGGGTATGCTTCATCAGCTTTTCTGACCCAAACACCTGCTAAATCTGCTTCAGAGAAAACTGATACGCTCTTGATGCCAAGTTCCTTACATGCTCTAATAATCCGTAAAGCGATTTCACCTCTATTTGCAATTAAAACTTTTCTAATACTTTTCATAATCATTCACCTATTTTATTTAATTTGCAAAATTATATACACTTATTCCTAGAAATTCTTCTTCTAAAACAATATAATAATTGTCTATTAATGCTTTTTTTATGTTTTAAGTACATCTCCATAAATAACCCCAAATTCAGCAAAGAGCAAATAGCTCTAGTGCTAGGCAGATTTCTGCAGGACTAACTGGTTAATCCAAAGGAATCTAACGACGCAATAGGGCTATTTGCTCTTTGCCCGAAGGGAAGTTTAAACCCG
>NZ_JALSKT010000051.1 GCF_026988655.1 Sulfurimonas sp.
CCTAGAGCTAGTTTATGGTTTTCACTACACTCTATTTTATGCTTATTCCCATCTTTATCAATAGCTACATATGTAATAATAGCACTCGTTACATGAATACATCTTCGCATTCCATCACTAATTCTTTCTGCTGTTACTTCTACTTTAGTTCTTATTGATGTATTACCTATTTTGATGATTTTTGCATAGTAACTTACAGTATCACCTACAAAAATAGGTTCATGAAACTCCATTCCATTGACTGCAACTGTTACTACTC
Source organism: Sulfurimonas sp. (assembly GCF_026988655.1). GTDB lineage: Bacteria > Campylobacterota > Campylobacteria > Campylobacterales > Sulfurimonadaceae > Sulfurimonas. The sequence goes on from NZ_JALSKT010000051.1 coordinate 260, forward strand.
TATCTACATTGGCATCACGAGCCGCTAGGGCTCCTGCGATATCGATTTGAGACATTATCCAACCACCAAATATATTGCCTGCAGGGTTTGTATCCTTTGGCATTGCTAAGATTTTGATTCTTGGTTCACCCATATTGTTCATGATTTACTACTTTATTTTTATATAGGAGTAATTATATCCTATTTTTAATTAAAATATTGTATTTAATAGTATTTAAAGGAGTTAATTTCGACTATTTTTTTCAGGTTGTTTAGGTAGCCTTTTTTCATCCTCACTATAATATTTTACACAAATATAACTTTTGTTGGAATGAATAAATTTTATTACTTTTTTTTCTTGTTTCGGTTATCTTTTCTTTTTTGGTGCCGTTTTTCATGACGAACTGATTTTATCCAAAGCCAATTTACTCCATAGTAAACAGCTATAGAAACAATGATTGCATAAAAAAATGTCCCAACATAAAGTGGTAAAAATATATCTCCAAGATGTGATTTAAACCAGTGCATTGTAAGCTCTACATGTAGAGCCTCCATACCAAGCAGAAAGTTGCCAGTTAGATACTCTATATAATACATAAAAGGCATAGTTATAGGGTTACTAAACCAGACCATAGCTAGAGCAATAGGAACATTGAATCTAAATAAAGGCGTGGTAAAAACGACTGCTAACATCTGCATAGGCATAGGAATAAAACCCCAAAATATACCAACCATAAGTCCACGAGTGATGGATCTTCTGTTTACAGAAAGAAACTCTCTTGGAATCTTATATTTTTTTATAAATGCATCTAGTTTTGTTTTTTTATTACTTTTTTTAAATATTTTTCTAATCATGGCATGAAAGTATAACATAACTAAACAGTAGCTACACATGAAGTAAATCAATACTACACACTATATCTATATAATTTGACAAAATTAAAGGAGAAATTATGAAGTTCAAGTTTATTTATGCGATTGTTATCGCATCGGTTTTTATGTTAGGTAGTGCAGTTGCAGCAGATATGATGAAGCCACCATTTGGTAGTGCAGATGATATTGCTTATGCGAAAGACTTATGGAAGAAGATGGAAGCAAAAGGTTTAAATTCAACACCTGCCAATCTTTATGTAGGCGGTCCTCCTCATGGTAAAGTGAGAGAAGTTATAGAAGGTACTATAGATGGTAAAAGAGTCATAGTAAAGAGAAACTATGGTGGCAAGGGAGTATCTCTTGCAAGTGTTATGAAAAACAGAGGAATGTATCTAAAAGCTATAACAGTTATGGCTAAGAGAGAAAAGGGGTATGATAGTGACAATGCAGACTGGTTTTGGGTCAAGTATGCTCCAGATGGAACAATCATGCAAAATCCAAAAAAGATGGCACTAGCAGGAAAGGTTGCAAAAGGTCAGCCTCAAGGATGTATCGCTTGTCACTCATCTGCTTCAGGAAATGATTTAGTATTTGTTCATAATAAAGAGGCAAATGCCGAAGTTGTTTATGTTATAGCCATCCAA
>NZ_JALSKT010000052.1 GCF_026988655.1 Sulfurimonas sp.
ATCAGGTTTTACACCTGTTAATCGTTTGAATAGTTCTGGTTTTAGCTCTTTTAATTTCTCATAATTCTTCATGCTTGAGCAATAGCAATTTTTGAACCAGTTTGAGGTTATGCAAGAAGTCTATTTAAAAAATATACAAAAAGAGTTGTAGTATCCTCTGGATATTACTCTTTTTATAATAATCTTTTTTTTGAACTATTTTATTTTTTCTAAAATAGCATCGACTGTAAAGCCAAATTTTTCAAAAAGTTGACTTGCTGGCGCAGAAGCACCAAATGTATCCATACCAATCACTTCATCAGCAAGTTTATACCACTCTAAACCACGTGCAGCTTCTATAGCTACTTTTTTTGTATCTGGGATAATCATTTCATTAATATACGCCGCATCTTGTTCTATAAAAAGATCATAACAAGGAACAGAAACAACATTAGCTGGAACACCTTTTTCATTTAGTGCTTCTTTTGTTTTAAGCGCTAACTCAACTTCACTTCCCGACGCTATCAGTGTTATTACTGCGTTTATATCACTTGCCAATAAATAACCACCACGGCTGATATCACCCTTTACTGGAGCTGGAACAACTGCAAGGTTTTGACGAGAACATACAAATGCAGATGGAGATTTACTCATAGCAAGTGCTGTTTTCCAAGCCGCAACATTTTCAGCACCATCAGCTGGACGCCATACATAAAAGTTTGGCAGTGCGCGAAACTGTGAAAGCTGTTCTATAGGCTCATGTGTTGGACCATCTTCTCCAACACCGATACTATCATGTGTCCATACAAAAAATTGTTGAATCCCTGCTAATGCTGCAATCCTTGCCGCAGGTTTGAGGTAATCTGAAAAAACAAAAAAGGTAGATGTAAATGGTTTTAGCGGACCGTAAACTGCCATTGCGTTTGCAATAGATGCCATAGCATGTTCACGAATACCAAAATAAATATTTCTACCTTTTGGATATGTTCCCATATCATTAAGGTGTGTTTTATTTGATGGGCTTAAATCTGCAGAACCACCTAAAAAGCTTGGAACAGCTCTTGCAATTGCATTCAAAATTTTTCCATTTGTATTTCTTGTTGCATCTGCTTTTTCAAATTCAGGCCATTGAATTCTTGATAAGTCCGTATTTTCTAATGCAGAGAGTGCTTCATTTTGTTCCATAAGAGGCAAAGTTTTTTGTCTGTGAATCCATTCACGTTCAAGTAAATCACCCTCTTCAATAGCACATCTAAATCTTGCCATTACATCTTCAGGAACAAAGAATTTTTTCTCTGGATCAAATCCTGCTGCTTTTTTTGCCTCTGCAATTACTTCTTCACCAAGCGGCGCACCATGTGCATGATGTGAACCTTCAAGTTTTCCTGCACCTTTTGCTATGATAGTATTAGCTATGATAAGTGTCGGTTTCGTATTTGCTTTTGCAGTTGTAATTGTTGCATCAATATCATCATAATCGTGACCGTCACAAGAGAGGACATCCCAACCTTGTGCTTCAAATCTTTGTGTTATATTTTCAGAAATACTCAAGTCAGTACTTCCCTCAATAGTAATACGGTTTGAGTCATAGATTACAATTAGGTTATCAAGTTTATTATGACCAGCTAAAGAACATGCTTCATAGCTTATTCCCTCTTCTAAATCACCATCACCACAAAGACAATAAACATTATGATCGATCAAATCAGCTGTTTCACTATTTACTTGCGCTCCAACAAATTTAGATGCCATAGAAAAACCTACTGCGTTTGCTACACCTTGTCCAAGTGGTCCTGTAGTAATCTCGATCCCTTGGGTATGACCATATTCTGGATGTCCAGGAGTTTTTGAGTCAAGTTGACGAAACTGTTTTAAATCTTCCATCTCAAGTCCATAACCCCAAAGATAATAAAGAGAGTAGATAAGTCCTGTCGCATGTCCGCCTGAGAAGACAAGTCTATCACGATTAAGCCATGAAGGATTTTTTGGATTATGATTTAAGTGTTCACTTAAAACTACTGCAATATCTGCAAGCCCCATTGGTGCACCTGGATGACCTGAGTTTGCACGTTGCACCATATCTGCAGCTAAAAATCTTATACTATCGGCCATTTTCTTACGCATTACATTTACATCCATCTTGATTTTCCTTATTTGTGTCTATTTATATATTTACTTAACAATGGTGACAACTCGCATGACAAGCTCTCATCAAAGTTACTCATTTCTTCAAGCAACTCAGTTACCAAAGCATTGGCTTCATTTGTCGCACGTTCTAATCCTAAAATTGTTACAAAACTATTTTTTTCTTCATCATTATTTGTCAGTTTACCTGCTTCTTGTGAACTCTGAGTCACATCTAAGATGTCATCTTGTATCTGAAACAACAAACCTAATTTTATTCCAAAATCATATAGCTTATCTCCAACCTCTTCACGTCCTACTATGATTGCACCCATCTTTAGTGATGCAGCTATAAGTTTTGCCGTTTTATTTGTATGAAGTATCTTAATATCTTCTATACCTAAAGGTTGGTTTTCAAAGTAACAATCTATCGCTTGTCCTAAAACCATACCATTTAAGCCACCATTACTTGCAAGTTCACGGATAAGTTTTACTCGTGTGGCATCTGAGAAAGGAGCTTTAGATAAAACTTCAAAGGAGTAAGTATTTAAAGCGTCTCCTACAAGTATAGCAGTCACTTCATCAAAAACAACATGGAGAGTAGGATTACCGCGACGTAGCGGAGAGTCATCCATCGCAGGTAAATCATCATGAATTAAAGAATATGTATGTAAGAGTTCAATAGCATAGGCAGCATATCTAGCTGAATCAAGCATCAAAGGATTATATGCTTTTACTACGCCCAAAAGAAGTGCAGGACGAAATCTTTTCCCACCTGCTTTGAGCATATTTTGCAATGCTTTTTCATAGCTCGGATGTATACTCTCTGATATAGGTAAATTATCTAATAAAAATTGCTCGAAGTTTTGCATTTGAAATTCTATTGTTTTTCTACTTAATCTTTACAAAAAATTGAAAACTATTTCGCTCAAATAGCATTCTTGAGTAATCTTTTTTATTTTGTAAGTAATTGCGTAGCTGTGTTTGATTTTTAATATTCACATCATTAACCTGAAGCAGTTTATCTCCATTTTTAAGACCCACTTTTAGGAATTTATTAGAAAGCTTCACAATGTGTAAATCTTTATCAAAGTAAAGACCTTGACTTTCAAAAAATGTATCACTGAGATAGCCACCACCATATCTTTTTTTGATAAATACTTTAAAAGTCAAAAACTTATCACTGCGTTTGACTTTAATTTGATGTGGAGTATTTATTTTACTAAATAAAATGCTTCTCATTAGTTGTGCTGCGTTTAAGACTTTTTTTCCATCGTATTCAATAATGCAGTCATTGAGATAAAAAGGATTGTTTTGCATAAAAGGATCTACTGCGTTTACAATGACAAGATTTTTCTCATCCCTCACTCGCACGCCAATATCCCCATATTCATTTGATTTTGTATGAATAAAGTGTTGTAAATACTCTTTTTCTATCACTCCTCTTGAAGTATACAAACCTTCAAGAGAGCAGCAACTACTTGTAATGATAAACGGAGTCTTTATACCTTCACTATATTTTGCAAAATGATTTAGTCCAATTTGGTGAGATATAAATTTACCCTCATTTGCATCTACTGCGTTTAGCGCTGCACTACCAAGCTGTAAATGCATATTAAATTCAAAAGGGTAAGGAAATGATTTTTTATCTTCGACTAAATAGAGGGATAAAAAAGGATCATATTTTAGCATTTTGTAATTTGGAATTCCCTGCGTGTATACAATGCGTTTATTGGCATGAACAGGAATAAAAAGAGAATTATTTTGGATTGTATTTGAATCTTTAACTTTATCAATACAAGTTGTGTAGCCACCTTTACAGGCATAAAGATTTAAAAAAAGTAGATGAAGTGCAATAAATAGGCGAAACACCTATTTATTCCCGCCAAAGGGATTCATTCCGCCTAGACCACCAAGCATCCCCATGGCACTTTGTTGCTGGTTTTGTTGCACCATTTTATTAGCATCATTGATTGCCCCAATGAGTAAAATTTGCAATGAATCTTTGTCATCTAAAAGAGCATCATCAATATTTAAATCAATGACTTCTCCTTTGCCATTCATGCTGAGTTCTATCATACCACCACCACTTTTTACAGTAAATGACTTTGATGCTAACTCATCTTGAAGTTTTGCTGCATTTTCTTGCATACCTTCAAGCATTTTACTCATATCACCTAAATTACCAAGCATACTAAACTCTATATCTCGTCGTGAATTGCGTCTATATTATTCTCATCATTCAAAAGAACAACTCTAGGTTTGTATGTCTCAAGCTCTTTATCATTATATGTTGCATAGGCTACTACAATGATTTTATCACCTTTATGAACTTTACGAGCAGCAGCACCATTTAAACAAATGTCACGCTTGCCTCTTTCACCCAAAATAATATAAGTAGAAAATCTTTCACCATTATTAATGTTTAAGATTTCTACCTTTTGCCCAACCCTCATCTTAGAAGCTTCAAGGAGTTCTTCATCTATAGTAATAGAGCCAACATAGTTAAGATTAGCATCTGTTACAGTAGCACGATGGATCTTACTGTATAACATCTCTATTAACATGACTATGCCCTACATTCCCATCTGTTTTTTAGCTTCAGCTGGAGATATAGGCTCATCCCACATTTCAGAGTCTATAACAAACTCTTCAACAACTTTTCCGCCAATGATGTGCTCTTCAATAATACGGTCAATTTTTTCTTTATTTAAACCAGCATACATTGTATGTCCTGGCTCAACAAGCATTACTGGACCAGCAGAACAACGATTTAGGCATGAAGTACGCACGATTGGTGCTGTCATCATTATTCCTTCTTTCATCAACTTTTGAGCAGTGTATTGAAACAAGTCCTGAGTTTCAGGTGTAACACATGATGGTTTTGGCATACTTGGAGGAGCAGACTGCTCACATTTGAAGATATAAAATGCCGGTTGAGGGATTCCCATAAAATAATTCCTTAATTTTTTTGAAATTATACCAAAATAATAAAGCATTATTCTAATGTGTATAAATAAGTTTTATTTTTTAAGCTAGTATGCAATATAATTTGCTAAACATTTCTAAGGATATTTTTTGAAAAAAAACTTACTCTTTTTACCTTTACTTATTGCTAGTTCACTCTATGGGGATGCACATGTCTATTTTGGCACTGGTATTGCACATGTAAGTGAAAAACTCGATTCTACAGACAAAAGCATAACCAATACGCAAAAGTCGATTAAAATAGGATACGGTATCAGAGATTCTTACGCTGTAGAATTTGCTTTAGACTATACACCGAATAACAAAACATATTTTGCATCAGATGATGGAAGAAAATATGGTTTTAGTGTTGATCTTATCAAAGCTTATGATTTTGGAATTTTTATCAATCCATATCTGAAACTTGGATTTGGTGCTGGGGCATTACAAACTACTGCTGATCTTAATAATAACTCTTTAAAATATGGTACATTTAACACTGCAGTTGGATTTTTTATACCTCTATCATCTCAGTTTGATGTTGAAATGGCTTATCAATACAAATATGTCTCATATGAAAAAATAAATCTTGCAACATCAGATAATCCTAATTCAAATCTTAACCTTGCCTACATAGGATTTAATATCCGTTTTTAAATGTTTAACAACTCTCGCACAATTTCTCTATCATCAAAGGGAAATTGTTGATCATATATAATTTGATAAGATTCATCGCCTTTACCTAGTATAACTACTACTTCTTCATCCTCTTGAGACTCTAAAGCAAGTTCGATAGCTTTTTTACGGTTAAGTTCCACAACAACATTGTTTTTATCTGCTATACCACTCAGTATATCATTTATAATAACTTGGGGATCTTCATTTCTAGGATTATCACTAGTAATAAATACTTTCTTCGCTAAACTAGCAGCAACACGCCCCATGATAGGTCGCTTAAGCGTGTCTCTGTCACCACCAGCACCAAAAACTACGATAAGCTCTTTCTCTTTTAAGGCATTAAGAACCTGTTGCATTCCATCAGGTGTATGTGCAAAATCAACAATGACATTAGGAGTAGCACAGACCTGTTCCATTCTTCCACTTACACCAGCAAAATTGTCCACTACATCGGCAATCTCTTCGAGAGTTTTATCAGTTACAAGATGAGTCGCTGAAATTGCTGCCATCAAATTATAAAGATTAAAAAAACCATGTAAAGATGCGGTAAATGGCACAATTTCTTGAAAATGTTGAATAATGCCACTTGAGCCATCGTTGAGTGAATAAGCCATCAGCCTATAGGTAGCAGGGTTTTCTATGCCATAAGTATAAGCATTTTTAAAGTTAAACGCAGCTTTTGGCTCATCTTTATTTATAAGCTTTTTGCCTTCATCTTGAAAAAATCCATTTTTTACAGCGATATATTCTTCAATGGTTTTATGATAATCAAGATGATCTTGCGTAATATTTGTCAAAATTTTAAGTTCAAACTTTAAACCTTCTATACGTCTTTGTACCAAAGCATGAGAACTGACTTCCATAACAAAGTACTCACAACCAGCTTGTACTGCTTGATAAATATGTAGATAAGTATTTAAAACTGATGGTGTTGTCAGTGTTTTACCTTCACAAATCTTATCATTCATAAAAAGTCCACGAGTTCCTTGCATAGCCACCTTATAACCTAAGTCAAGTAAAAAAGAGTAGATTGCACTTGCTGTAGTAGTTTTACCGTTTGTTCCTGTAATACCAATAATTTTAATTTTATTCACACCAAAAAGCTCTGCTATATCTTTAATATTTATTATACTATGCGCCCCATTGGCTTTAGCATTTTCTAAATACTTTTGATTTTGAGCTGTAAGGACAAATGCCGTATCTGCCCCACATTCTTGAGAATTTTCTGTTATGTATTTGTAAGGCTGTTCAGGAAGTTCAATTTTCAATCATTTGACCTTTTGTAAATTTTGTAATAATTTTGTTAATAATTTATCGCTTGGGTAAACACTGAGTGCTTTTTCAAGATAAGAGAGTGCCATTTCAGCAAATCCATTTTCTATTAATTTGTCTAAAAAATCTAAGAAATCTTCTTTCTTCGTAATGATGACACGTGTCGAAAACATAATGTTTTCAAATGTTTCCTTAAAGTCAGCGCCTTCATCAAGTAGTTGTTGAAAATCAGCATATAAAATACCATCTTCATATTCAAGTCTATCACGTAATGGATCTGAGAAAATTTTTCCAATCTTCTCCAAAGTACCATCAATACTATCTAAAATTTCAGCCATTATGACATCAGCTTCTTCTTTGTTTTCTTTTATCAATACTTCATAATAATCAAATAATGCTTCTGCACCTTCTTCACCACTCATTGCCATCTCAGACAATATCACACCGTTATAAGCTTCCTTTGAATTTGGAAAATTACGTAATACTTCAGCAAACCTATCTAAGGCCCTTTTATATTCAGCTTTTGAAAAACTTTCTTTTGCTTGTGATAATATTTTATACTTACTTATTGTTCCCATTCCTCTTCTCTTTTAGCACTTGAGCTTATAACTTCATCGTTCTTATATCTTCAAATGCTAGATAAATATTATAAATTTTCTATATCTTTTTCCATTCCAACTGGAACATTTACCACTGATAATTCTGGATGTATGTCCATTCTTAATTGTCTCTCAACCCCATACTTTAGTGTCGTACCACTACTTGCACAACCTATACATGCACCTTTAAGTTGTACATACACATTTCCATTTTTAACTGCAATAAAATCAATATCACCGCCATCCAATGCCAAAGATGGTCTCACTTTTTCAATTACTACTTTTACTGGTTCTAATAACTCTTCATCTGTAAACGGAATCATCTTTTTCCTTTCCTAAAATATTTTTATAATATATAAAATATGACATTATTGCTTAACAAATCATAAAATATAAAGTTAGCTATCTTTTTAAAGCCATCACTTCTTGTACATATGTTGGTTTTCTCATACCAATAAGAATATAATCAATATCTTCTTGTTTCAGTAAAAATTCTAATGCACATATTTGCAGATTTTTTTCACAATTTTTAAGTTCATCTTTCAATTCAACTCCTACCCTTTGAGAACATTCATAAGCTACCATTTCCCTATATGCGTTTAAAAACAGTTCTATATATCTCAGTAAATCCTCGAGCTGGTTAGTTTCAAATTTCTCTAGTGCTTTTTTAATATGCGGTAAAATTTGTGTGCTAGCAAAGCTATCATATTCGCCTATCCATCCAAATTTATGCCTATTAATATCTAGCTGTTCTATTAGATTATAAAGTGGTTTCAGTTCTTCATTATCACTTACATCAAGTAATTCATTTAAATAGTGATAATATTCTCTGTTTTCTTCATAGTCTGCAAGTCTATACATAAGATTGTGTTTTTGAGCATTGAGTGGTCTATTTGCAAGCACTCTTAAATTATTATTTTTTGCCCATTTTGCACACTTTAAACCCTCGGTCTCAAGGATATTTATTGGCAATTCAATCGTAGTAAAACCATGCTGCTCATTCCCCACTTCTTCTGCTGCGTTTGCTGCATATATAAGCAAATCTTCATAAGGAAGAAAATCAGCTTCATTTCTTGATTTTGAAAAGCTGTTTGAGCTAATACCATACGATTTAATCCGTCCAGCTTTAACCTCTTCTTCTAATCCAACAAAAGCGTCATAAATTCTTTCAAACATATTGTCTAAAATTTGATCATGATTCATATTGTTTTTTAAAGATTCATAAATATAATATTCAGGATTATGAATAAGATAACAATCTAGACAAGAAAGATCTAAACGTTCTAATGATTCACCAAGCTGAGCTTTCATAAATGATTTTGCAATAGAGTGATAACAAGCAGGGGAATATTCAACTACGTTTTCATAAGGCTCTTCTTTATGCTTTTGCATATTTGAACCTTGAATATAGCCATATTTACTTACAATTTTTATCTTTTGGCGTACTTCATCATCAAACAATCGCATAACCTTCGCTATTGCTCTCTCAGCACCGCCATCAGTGTAATTTGTCGAAGTATCAATAAGTTCAATTCCTGCTTCAATAGCCTCTTTTAATGCTTCTAAGTGAATAGGGTTTTGATCTGTAATTCTGTAGGTTCCAAATGCGAAAGTACTCATGATTATCCTATATTAAGTATTTTGGAATTGGGAAATTTTGAAGGTCTTGAAACAATGAGGTTAAACTCATTGTTTCAATATTAAATTATACTAATTCAATAAATGCCATTGGTGTAGCATCACCACGGCGAATACGTGTTCTAGTAATTCTAGTATATCCACCAGCACGATCAACGTATTTAGGTGCTAATTCATTTACTAAAGTTTTAGTTGCTTCTTTACTTTGAAGCGCAGCAAACACTGATCTGTGAGCATTTGAATCATTTTTACCAGCAGTTGTGATAAGTTTTTCAATGTAAGAACGAAGTTCTTTTGCTTTTACAGCAGTTGTTTCAATTTTACCATGTTCAATTAACGAAATACTAAGGTTCTTTAAAAGTGCAGCTCTGTGAGCACTTGTACGACCTAGTTTACGATATCCATGACGATGTCTCATATCTTATTCCTCTTTATTTAGCGCTTTAAGCGGCTTCTATTTTCTTTTTTAATGCAGTTACTACATCATCAGCTAAATCAGCACCAACTTCAAAACCAAATTCTTGTACTTTATCTACGATTTCATCATAAGATTTTTTTCCAAGATTTTTAACATTTTTAAGATCATTTGTACTCATAAGTACAATTTCACCAATTAGTTTAATATTTGAGCGATCAAGACAGTTAAAACTACGAGCACTTAAACCTAAACTATCAATATTTGTAATAAGTTTTTTCAAATCTGGTGATTCTTCAACTCTTTCAATTGTTGCAGGTGCTTTAATACTAATTTCTGAATTAAATACTGCCAATTGTGCATACATAACTTCTAAAGAGTTTCTAAATGCATTTATTGGAGAAATTTGACCATCAGTTTTAATATTCATAACAACTCTTTCAAAGTTAGGGTTGTCTTCTACAAGTACATTTTCAATTTTATATGTAGCACTTCTAACTGGTGTAAAATAAGCATCCAATGCAATATATTCATCATCTACTTCGTCCATAATATCTTCACTTGGTACATAACCGATACCTTGAGCGATTTTAATACTAAAGTTCAATGTAGAATCTTCATTTAAAGTTGCAAGTGCTGCATCTGGAGTCATGACTTCAACTTCATCATTGCTTAAGTCTGCACCAGTAATAGTACAAGGACCCGCAAATGAGTAGTTTATTTCTGCTTCAGTTGCATCATCGTTTAATTTAAAGCGAATCTCTTTAAGATTTAAGATAAAATCTGAAATATCTTCGAGCATACCACGCACTGAGTCAAACTCGTGTTTAGCACCCTCAATTTTAATAGCGATTGGAGCATAGCCAACTGAACTACTTAATAGAAAACGGCGAAGTGGATGCGCTAATGAGATAGCATATCCTGTTTCAAAAGGATATGCCATAATGTTAGCTTCATTCTCACTAATTTGTTCTACTTCAAACTCCTGAGGAGCAAGTGGTGTAGTTTTAATTTTTTTCATATCTTTTACGCCTTTTATATTAATTATTACTTCGAGTAAAGCTCAACGATTAAACGTTCTTCAACTGGAATAACAACTTCTTCACGCTCTGGAAGACGAGTAAAGATACCAAACACTTTTTCAGCATCAATGTCAACCCATGGAGCAAGACCAGTTTGGTTTGTTAACTCAATAGCGCGAACTATTTGGTTATTTTTTTTACTTGCTTCACGAACTTCTATCTTTTGACCCGGTTTAACACGGTAAGAAGGGATATCAAGTTTTTTGCCATCTACTAAGATGTGACCATGTGTTACAAGTTGACGAGCAAATCTACGAGTAGATGCAAATCCCATTCTGTAAACAACGTTATCTAATCTTTGTTCGATTAATGTAATAAGGTTTGTACCTGTATTCCCATCACGACGTTTAGCTTCAACAAAGAGTGCACGGAATTGCTTTTCAGAAATACCATACATGAACTTTGCTTTTTGTTTTTCATTGAGTTGTAAACCATACTCAGAAACTTTTTTACGACGTTGACCATGTTGACCTGGACCATATGGACGTTTTTCTAAAGCAGATTTTCCTGCTAAACGACGCTCACCTTTTAAGTTAAGGCTTACTCCAAATCTTCTTTCGATTTTTTCTACTGGACCTCTATATCTTGCCATCAGTAATCTCCTTAAACTCTACGGCGCTTAGGTGCGCGACAACCGTTGTGTGGTAATGGTGTAACATCTTTCATAAATGTAACACGGATTCCTTCGATAGCACCAACAGCTTTAACTGCAGTTTCACGACCTGAACCTGGACCTTGAACTTTAATACCAAGTTCTTTGATACCATGTACTTGTGCTTTAGCTACTGCATCTTCAACAGCTGCTTGTGCCGCAAATGGAGTAGATTTTTTAGAACCTTTAAAACCAAGGCTACCTGCAGAACTCCAAGCAATCATATTACCCATTTCATCAGTAATAGTAACAAGAGTGTTATTGAATGATGCTGCAATATGCACGATACCACGTGATATGTTCTTTTTTACTACTTTTTTTCTAACAGCTTTTCTTTTTGCCATCTATAATCCCTTACGCTGCGCCGACAGTTTTACGTTTACCCTTACGAGTACGCGCATTTGTCTTAGTTTTTTGACCACGACATGGAAGACCACGACGGTGACGAAGACCACGATATGAACCTAAATCCATAAGTGCTTTAATATCCATAGCTACTTTCTTACGTAAATCACCTTCAACCATATGGTTTGCACGGATTTCCGCAGTTATTGCAGCTACATCAGCTTCGTTTAGTTCAAAAACTCTTTTGTTATAATCAATACCTGTTGCGTCTAATATTTGACGAGCAGTATGAAGGCCAATACCATAGATGTATGTTAAACCATACTCTATTCTTTTCTTTTTTGGTAAATCAACACCAGAAATACGAGCCATGGTTATCCTTGTCTCTGTTTATGTTTTGGATTCTTGCAGATTACTCTTACAATACCTCTTCTTTTGATAACTTTACAGTCATCACACATCTTCTTTACTGAAGCACGTACTTTCATTGAAAGTCTCCTGTGGTAACATCTTTACTGCCTCTAGGCAAGCACGAAGTACTTGTTGTAACTTCGCTTGCCAATACTTTTATCTATATATAATTACATAGGTAGAAATACTCTTTGCTTTGTTAAAACAGTAAAGTGGATGGGAATTATA
>NZ_JALSKT010000053.1 GCF_026988655.1 Sulfurimonas sp.
CTTCTTATTTTTTGAGTATTGTATCAGTCTTAAGTTTAACTTTACTTAGATATAATTTCAAAAAATATTTATAAAGGTATATCATGGGATTAGCAATCGGTCTAGTAGGACTTCCAAATGTCGGCAAATCAACAACTTTTAATGCATTAACAAAAGCACAAAATGCGGAGGCGGCTAACTACCCATTTTGTACCATAGAACCAAACAAAGCAGTTGTTCCTGTACCAGATAAAAGGCTTCATGAACTTGCTAAGATTGTAAATCCTGAGCGTATTCAATACTCTACACTTGATTTTGTTGATATTGCAGGTTTAGTCAAGGGAGCGAGTCAAGGTGAAGGTCTTGGAAATAAATTTCTTTCAAATATCCGTGAAACAGAAGTTATCCTACAAATTGTAAGATGTTTTAAAGATGAGAACATCGTACATAATGAGGGAAGTATTGACCCTTTGCGTGATGTTGAAATCATTGAAGGTGAGTTAATTTTAGCAGACATTGAAGTATTATCAAATAGAATTGATAGACTGAGAAAACAAGCAAAAGCAGATAAATCCGCTAAAGTTGTCCTTGAGATGGCTGAAGAGTTGTTAGAATTTCTAGGCGAAGGAAACTTAGCTAGAAACTTTGACAAAGCAGATAGTGATGAGTATAAACAACTTGTAAATGAAGTACGTTTTCTTACAGATAAAGAGATCATGTATGGTGCAAACACTGATGAAGATGGACTCCTTCAAGATAATGAATACGTGACTGCACTCAAAGAGCACGCCCAAAAGAATAACTGTGAAATTATCAAACTATGCGCAAAAGTTGAAGAAGAGTTAATCGGTCTAGAAGACGATGAAGCAAAAGAATTTTTAGAAGAGCTTGGTGTTGAAGAGTCAGGACTTGAGCAAATTATCCATAAAGGCTTCAACAAGCTTGGTCTTATGAGCTACTTTACAGCGGGTGTAAAAGAGGTTCGTTCTTGGACAATTAGACAAAATTCCACTGCACCAAAGGCTGCGGCTGCCATTCACAATGACTTTGAAAAAGGTTTCATTCGTGCAGAAGTTATATCTTATGAAGATTTTGTAAGCTGTGGTGGTGAAGCAAAAGCTAAAGAAGCTGGAAAAATGAGACTCGAAGGGAAAGAATATATAGTCCAAGATGGTGACATTATGCACTTTAGATTTAACGTTTAGGCATTTGACCTAAGCATTAAATCTATAAAAATTTATGAGATAAACTGATATAAAATAAGTGATTTTTATTTTAAGTGAAATCAAAAAAATAAAAGTTAAACTGTCATTTTTTAAAAAAGGACAATAAACTTATGAACTCTAAAAATAAAACAACCACAACAGAAAAAAAATATGAAGTAATCGCATACGAAGACAATATAGTTTTCAACTTCACACTTCCTGGAGATGATAAAGAAAATCAACTCAGTAAGGAAGTAACTTTAGTTTGGGATGATACTCTTGAGAAATTTTTTGAAACACACACAAAAGAAAAACCTTATAAAATCCACTCATTTAAAAATGAACAAGAGAAAAGTAGGCTTAATGAAAAATACTGGGGTCTGAATAATCATTTTTTCTTATAACTTACTAAATAATCATCGACCATCTTTAGCTTTAAACTTTTAGTAACTGACCTTACGCACCAAGGAACTAAAATTGCTTAAATTTTTGTATGAAAAAAACAGA
>NZ_JALSKT010000054.1 GCF_026988655.1 Sulfurimonas sp.
ATTAAGATTTTCACTCGCTAAAGATGCAAGGTATTCTCCCGTATGAAGCTCATTAGTGACTTTGCCAATGGCAAAAGCAAACAATAAGATAAGAGCTATAGGAAAAAGTTTTTTTGCTCCAATTATTGTTGCTTTTGTATATGTGCTAAGACTCATATTTTTACTAAACACATAAAAGACAAACATAAAGCTGAGTGTGCTGAGCATCGTATAAAAGATGGCACTCGAACCACTTCCTTTTAAGATGTTACCATTACCACTCAAGTATAAAAAGAAAAATACAGAGACTATCATTACAAAGATGGGAAGAAGCATATAACTTGGAGCTGCGTTTAAACTCTTCGTACTTGCAAATTGACTGACACTTGGTTTCACCTTTTTCATAGCTCCAATGTTAATGTCAAACCAGACAGCAATAAAAGTCACAAATAAAGCACTCATTGCATAAAAATTATATAACACCGCATCAATCAAAATTGCTACGCTGTCACCTTGGATGCTTTTCTCCTCTATTTGTGTCACTATGAGCCCAAGAAGAAGCGCACCCCACCCGTTTAAAACAATTAAAGAACTAATAGGTGCTGACGTCGAGTCACACACAAAGGCTAGTTTTGCATGTGGCACTTGATACTTATCACACAACGGTCGTCCAACAGCTCCTGCTATCAAGGAAGTAATGGAAGATTCAATAAAAATAATCACACCTATAAGATAACTTACAAGAAGCGCTGAACGTGGAGAATCTACTAAAGTGGTTTTTTCACTCATATAAGTAACAAAACCGTTAATCCCACCACTTTTTTGTAAGAGTTCTATAACACTCCCTACAAGAATAGCAAAAGCTAAGTTTTTGAGTATCCAGCCCTCAGATAAAAGTGAGAAAAATAGTGACCATGTTGCTTCAAACGCAGTAAGTAAAGAAAAATCATGTAAGAGTAAAAGCCCTAAAAAGATACCTCCAAAAAGAGAAAGAAGAATATTTTTAGAGTACAGTGCAAGCCCAATGGCTAGCAAAGAAGGAAATAAAGATAAAACTGAAAGTTCTATGGGAAAAGCCTAAAATTCCATAGAAAACAACATAAGCCCCGAACGTCCAAAGACCTCTTTATACTCTGTACATTCATGGCTTGCTACTTTTGAAAAGCCCATCTTCTTGTAAAAAAGTTCAGATTCAAGAGAGCCTATCTCTATCATCGTTTGCGCAATTCTATACCCTTTGAGTCTTGCATTTAAAAGACTCTTTTGCATCAAGGCTTTGAGCACACCTACATCCACAAAACCTTCAAGCTCTTCTAAATAATCAAACATTAATGTTCTTTTATTTGTGTCAAAATTACATTCATATACTATGTCAAGTGTAGCTTCTACTTCATCTTTACAGCCTACTTCGTGTAAAGCTTCAATAAATGTCTCTTGTGTCGCAATCCTAGGCTCATAACTACAAAGCGTTCCTACAGGTTTTCCATCTAGTGTTGCAATTAAAAAATTTTTATAATGGCATTGACTTTTTGCTTGTGTTTGTGTAAGCTTTTCAAGCTTTTCCAAAAGCACAGCATCATCATTTGTTTCAAAGATTAAATCAAATAAGCTGTCTTTTTTTCCTGCACGAGAACTTTGCAAAATCATTTTTGCTAAAAATGGAGCATCCTCCACCTTCGCCTGTTGTATTTTTATACTCATTAGTTTATCCAAATTTTATTTTTAACTCTCTATTGACTTCATTCAGAAGTAATAGTACCATACTTTATGATAAAAAGTTTCTTAATTATAATAAGTTTTCCAATTTTATTGGTTTCTTCTCAACAAATTGTTTTAGTTGTTGCTAAAGATATGAACACTTCTCATGCAAAATTACAATGTTTTGAAGATGGGCAACAACTCTTTGACACGATAAATGTAAATCTAGGGAAAAATGGCTTAGGCTGGGGAATAGGCAAAGTGCCTTTAGTTGATGCTAGTAACAAAAATATCATAAAATACGAAGGTGATAAAAAAGCTCCTGCAGGTATATTTGAACTTCTTGCAATATTTGGTTACTCACAAAAAAGTAACTATAATCTACCCTATCTTTATGCTTCACAAGATTTAATCTGTGTAGATGATGGCAACTCTAGCTTTTACAATCAAATAATCACGCCTAAACATAAAGAAAAAAGCTTTGAGTATATGAGAAGAAAAGATAATCAATACAAAATAGGCATTGTAGTTGGACACAATCAAGAGGCAAAAAGAGGAAGAGGTTCTTGTATTTTTATGCATATTGAGCATAGCACGGATGTTCCAACAGTTGGTTGTACTTCTATGAAAGAGAGTGATATTAAAAAAATAGCACAATGGCTAGATAAAGATAAAAAACCTATCCTTATCCAAATACCAAAAAGTACAGCTAAAAAAGTACTCAAACTTTACCCAGAGCTAAAAAGCTCTAAGTTACTGTACTAATCTTCTTCTTTTACCATTCTATTTTTTGCTTCAATTCCCATCAAAGAGAGCCCAGTTTTAAGACTTAAAGCAACGACTAAAAGAAGTTTAAGCAGTTTTGCTTCATCTTCTGTTCCAATCATTCGAACATCATAATAAAACTTATGTAGTGATGCCGCAAGCGCTTTTAAGTAGTCTGGCAATTTTTGGACTTGACGAGAACTAAAGGCATCTTCAACGACTTCAGGCAACAAAAGTGCATCAAAAAGTAAACTATCCGCACTTTCACCAAGATTTTTTAGTGTTGCTGCGTTTATCTCTTCTTTAGAGACAGTTGCTTTAGAGAGCAAAGTCTGAATGCGAGCATGCGCATACTGAATGTAAAAGATAGGATTTGAGCTATCTTGCTTTTTAAACTCAGCAAGATCAAATTCTAAAGCAGTATCACTTTTCTTTGAAGCAAAAATGAAACGCAGTGCATCCGCACCTATCTCTTCTACAATGTCACTCATAAGTATAACGTTTCCAGCACGTTTACTCATTTTATAAGGCTCACCATCTTTAAGCAATGAAACCATTTGAGAAAGAAGTACTTCAAGCTTATTTGCATCATACCCTAGATATTCAATCGCTGCCTTTACACGAGGAATATACCCATGATGGTCAGCTCCCCAAATATTGATATAGTGCTCATACCCACGCTCAAATTTTTGGTTGTGATAAACAATGTCACCTGCAAGATACGTTGGTCGTCCATCTTCACGAACGACTACCCTATCATGATCATCACCCTTCGCTTCAGATGCAATCCAAATTTTACCCTCTTTTTCATAAATACCATCGCCCATTTTAGCCATGACTCTATCCCAGTCAGAGTATAAAGATGACTCATTTACAAAGGTATCAAAAAAGATATTTGTATCAGCTAAATCTTTTTTAATAATTTCCATGACTTTATCTTTGGCCCAAAGTGCTAACTCTTTTTGACGAGATGCATCACTAAATATTTCTACACCAAATTTCTCTTTCGCACCAAGAGCTAAATCTTTAAGATACTCACCTCTATAATATGACTCAGGATACGCAACATCTTCATGAAGAAGATGTTCTTGTGCATATAATTGAATAGAAAGCCCAAGTAAATCAATCTGATTTCCTGCATCATTAACATAATATTCAGCAGTGATATCATAGCCTAAATGCTTTGCTAATCTATAAAGAGTATCCCCATAAACAGCTCCACGAGCATGACCTATATGCAGTGGTCCAGTTGGATTTGCACTCACAAACTCTAAAAGTATTTTTTCATTTTTTTCTTGTTTGGCAAAATCTTTAGGATTATCTAATGCCCAAGAGGCATACTCTGCTAAGAAATTTTCACTCAAACGAAAGTTCAAGTACCCTTTTACTGCTTCAACGCTTGAAAAAACTTCACTCTCATTAAAAGAGGATGCAAGTTCATCTGCAATAATCATCGGAGATTTTCTTAACTCTTTGGCTAAAGAAAAAGCTATAGGCGTAGCAAAGTGACCAAAAGAACGGTTACGAGGCTTTTCTAAAATAACTTCACGACCTAACTGTTCGCGTAAAAGCGCTGATACTTTTTGTTTCAATGCTTACGCTTGTTTAGTGGATTTTGGAGTTTCAGCAGATGCTGTTTCTTCAGTAGTCTCAACTTTTTTAGGAGTCTCTTGAGCTATCTCTTCATCAACTTCTTTCATTTCTTGTTTGAAATTTTTAATCCCCTTACCAAAACCTTTTGCTAAATCAGGTATCTTTTTTGCACCGAATAATAAAACGATAATTCCAAAGATTATCAGTAGTTCTGTTCCACTAGGCATTCCCATATTTGTTTCCTTTTATAAAATTAAGTTGTGAAGTATATCTCACATTTGCTGTAAATTCTCTTACTTACAAATCTTCCCATTTTTGTACAAATTCATTTATCTCATCATTTGATATTTTATATCTTGCAGTTAGTGCAAGTAAACGCAGTTTATCTGCTGCTTTATCTAAATCATCATTGATTATGACATACTCATACTCTGAGATTCTTTGTATCTCTCGTTTTGCCATCTCCACTCTTCTATCTATCACTTCTTGGGCATCTGTAGAACGATGTTCAAGTCGACGTTTGAGTTCTGAGAGTGTTGGAGGGGTGATAAATACCGAAGTTGTAATATCTCCTAAACGATTCATCACAGAATGATTCCCTTGCACATCTATATCAAAAATAACCAACTTACCTTCTGAGAGTGCTTTTTTGACTGGTTTGAGTGAAGTACCATAATAATTTCCATGAACAAGTGCATATTCTAAAAATTGATCTTCTTCTATCTCTTTTTTAAATTCTTCCTCATCTACAAAGTAATAATGTACACCATCTACCTCTCCATCACGAATAGGACGAGTGGTAGTTGAAATGGAAAAATAACACTCCCCAATATCATTGATGATTTTATTAATAAGTGAACTTTTCCCTGCTCCGCTTGGGCCAGACAAAACTAAAACTGCACCGTTAATATGACTCATTAATTGTCTCCTAGAGAAATGCTTATAGTTATTTTAGCACCTTTGAGTGAAGCTGCAACATTCTTATCACTCAGTGCTACTAAAAGATTTTTTAGTGCTTCCACACCATCATTTTCTACAACTTCTTTCTCCTCTTGCTCTGCTACCTCTTCATCAACTTCTTCAAGTTCATCAAGTTCTTCACCAAGAGCCAGTTTCAAATCTTTACTGCTAAGTTCATCCAAAGAGTTTATTTCATTGCTTGCAATTTCTAAGAGTGCTTCATCATCCATTTCACTTTCAAGTTCAGAATCATCAAGATCAGCAACTGCCGTTTCTATCTGACTTTCTATTTCATCAAGCTCCAAGGCTTCTGAATCAAGTGCAACTTCATCATCAAAGCTAATCTCTTCTTCACTACTCTCTTGCAATTCTTCAAGATCTAGCATCTCTACATCTTCTTCAGAAGCTACTTCTGCTTCTATTTCAATTTCTTCTTTGGCTTGAGTCTCTTCAACGTCATCATCAATGCCAATATCCACATCAGCTTCATCTTCAAGGTCAAGTGCCATATCATACTCTTCATCAAGTAAATCTTTTACTTTTTGTGCTTCATCATTATCTAAGACACTTTCATTCATCTCTTCTTCCAAATTTTCATCCAAATCATCAAGTAAAAAATCATCATCTAAATCTTCTATCTCTTCTAATGTATCAAGATCTTCCAAATCCTCAAGTTCTGTGATTTCCTCTTCTTCTTCAAGCACTCCAGAATCCACGTCAAGATTTCTATCTATATTTGCAAAAAGCTCAACCAAATCTGTCGGCAAAAATGGTTTTTTTATAACTGAAGAAAACTCTTGTACACTCTCAGCATCTCTCGAACATATATAAAGAGACTTTTTATAGCTAACTTTATCTTTTAATTTATCAAAAAAATCATCACTATAAAGCACATCATCCACAGCAATCAAATCATACTCACCACTCCCAATATCAGCAAGATCATGAACTATTTCAACTTCATCGTCAGTCTTTTGAGCACTTAGTGTAACTAGTTTTGTTACAACCGGATTATCATTTACAAGTAAAATTTTCACATCTATCCCTTTGAGAAAGTATTGATTATTTTTATATATTGTATCAAAAAAAAACTAAAATAATGTCTCTAACATATTAAATGCTTCTTGCACTTGGCCCTTAAGAATTAACATAATAGCTGTCAGTGTTGCTATTAAAACTGAAAATGCCACCATTATTTTTATAGGAAACCCTATTACAAGTAGATTAAATTGAGGCATTGTTTTCATTAACATCCCAAAAATCACATCTGCAAGCCATGAAAGAGCAATTATTGGAAAAGCTATTACAAATCCAATAAGAAACATATTCGAAGCTGCATGCATAATATAATGAAATAAATCTTTACTCATAACAAACCCGCCTAAGGGTATAGTTTTTAAGGTACTATCTACAAACATCAATATCCAATGATGCAGATTTAATGCAAAAAGTACCATCAAGGCCATTAAAGACAAAAATTGAGAAATAATTGGCATAGATATACCAGATTGTGGATCAATGGCACTCGCCATTGAAAATCCCATCATGTAGGAGATTTGTCCACCAGCAAATGTTATAACATTATACGCCAATTGCAATACTATTCCAACGCAGAGACCTAGCATAAATTCACCCAAGATTGCAATAAGTATAGTAGGAACATCTATTGAAATATGCAAAGGAGGCATAGAAGGATAAAATATTACCGCAAAGAAAAATGCCATCACAGCTTTAATATTTATAGGGATGTTTTTATGATCAAAAATTGGTACCGCAATAAAAAGTGATGCAAAACGAAAAAATAGTAGCAAAAACCCCACCATATTCGCCTCATTAAATATACTTGCAAACTCCATTTTTTCTACTTAATACGTTTTAGCTCTTTATCCTCAAGCTTATAGACTTTTTTACACATATGCGCTAAATCATTATCATGTGTGACCAAAATCATGCCTGCATCGTTTGTTTCACAATATTCAAAAAAAAGGCTCATAACCTGTGTCGCTGTTTCATGATCAAGATTCCCCGTAGGCTCATCTGCAAAAATTATAGAGGGTTTTTTTGTTAATACTCGCGCTATCGATACACGTTGTTGTTGACCACCTGAGAGTTCTGTCACTTTTTGTCCAATACAATGCTCAATATCTAAACGCCTAAGAAGCTCTTCATCAATTGGTTCTTGAGAAAGGATTTCAGATACTTCAAGGTTTTCATATCCACTAAAACCTTTAAAAAGATAATGAGACTGAAATACCATTCCGAGTTTGTTACGTTTAATTAATGCTAATTCTTTCTTTTTCATCTTAGATATCTCTTTACCAAAAAGAACTATCTCTCCATAATTTGGTTTTAAAAGTGTTGATAAAGCATGTAAAAGAGTCGACTTTCCACTCCCACTGATACCAATAATAGCTATACTCTCTTTTTTATCCAAAGAGAGACAAACTCCCTCAAATAGGTCATAATCAAAAGAATGTGATAAGTTTTTTGCAGATAATAGATTCATAAAATGATTATAGCAAAGATAGTATAAAGAAAAGTTACATTATGTGACAAAAATATTGTTCTTTATTTGAAATATTTATTATTATAAATTATTTAGATAAAATATTAATAAATTACTTTAAGAAAAAGTATATTTTAATTCAAAGGATTTATATGTTAAAAAGAACATTTGCAAGTTTAGTTGTATCTGCAGGGCTAGTTTCAAGCTTAGGAGCGGAGACCTTAAAACATGATATGAATGTTTTAGCTACAAGTTTGGCATCAACACAAAGAGCTTTTTTACTTAACGATAGAGAAAAAGCTGTAAGACTATTAGCAGATTTAAAGAAAAATATTGACCACACTTTAGGTACAAAAGAAAAGGTAGTAGCTCTTTTACCTGAGGAATTAAAGTACAAATCAAGAATAGCAATCAATAGTGGAAAAATGATTAATCACTACATTGATCAAATCAACGAAACTTTTGCAGATAAAAAGTTGTCTGATATTCAAGTACAAATGGAATCTCAAGAGAGTCTGTTACACATACAAGCGCAATGTTATAAATGTCATAATCTTGTTCGTGATTGGGATAAAAACAGATAGTTTTGGTAAGATAGAAGCTTTTAAATAAGCTTCTATTTAATAGATAGTTTAAATAAGTTAAGCCAAAGCTTAACCCATTTGTGCTGCAACTTCTGCTGCGAAGTCGTCTTCTTTTTTCTCTATTCCTTCACCTACTTCAAGGCGAACAAATTCAGTAATCTCAGCAGTTCCACCACATGCTTTTGCTGCTTTTTCAACTGCTTTAGCCACAGTCAATTTATCATCTAAAACATATTGTTGGTCTAGTAATGCTTGCTCTTGATCAAGAAGTGTATTATCTAAAATAAAACGAGCAATTTTACCAGGAATGATTTTATCTAAAATTTTCTCAGGTTTCCCTTCTGCAATTAACTCTGCTTTGATGTCAGCTTCAGCTTGTTTCATCACTTCATCAGTCAGTTGCATCATTGAAACATACTGCGGTACGTTTTTAAGAGGTTTTTTAAGTCTTTTCAACTCTTCGTTCTCTTTTTTAAGTGCTTCAATACGACCTTGAGTTTCACCTGCAACATACTCAGGATCAAAATCTTTGTAACTTAAAGTTGATGGTTTCATTGCAGATGCGTGCATTGCAATTTGCTTGAGTGTATCTCTCATGCATTCAGCTGTTTTTTTACTGTCACATTTTGCTTTTACAATCACGGCAATTCTATTGTTTGAGTGAATGTAACCATTTAAAGCAGTCGTTTCATCAGCTTCTAAAGTGTTAAAACGTCTAACTTCAATTTTTTCACCAATCTTAATAACTGTTTCAGTGAATTTTGCACCAAAGTCACTTGCCATAAGGGCAGCAACGTCAGCTGGTTGATCATTGTAAATAGCTTCTGCAGTCTCTTTTACAAGGTTTTGGAAACCTTCATTTTGAGCAACAAAGTCAGTTTCAGAATTAATTTCTACAACTGTAGCTTTTGAAAAGTCATCAGCGATTTTAATACCACAAAGACCTTCAGCTGCAACACGATCAGCTTTTTTAGCTGCTTTAGCAATACCGCGTTCTTTAAGTAGTTCTTTCGCTTTTTCCATATCTCCATCAGCTTCAACTAAAACTTTTTTACAATCCATCATCGGTGCATCAGTTTCACTACGTAACTCTTTAACCATTGCTGCTGTAATTGCTGCCATAATTATGCTTCCTCTGTTTTTGCTGGTGCTTCAGTCGCCTCAGCTTTTGTTTCTACTTCTTGTGTTGCTGTTTCTTCTGCTTGTTCTTCTTGAGCAGGTGCATCTCTTAGAGCTTTACCTTCGTTAATTGCAGCAGTCATTTCACGACAAAAAAGTTGAATTGAACGAATCGCATCATCATTTCCTGGAATTGGGTAGTCGATTAAATCTGGATCACAGTTTGTATCTAGTGGAGCTACAACCGGAATATTAAGACATCTAGCTTCTAAAACAGCGATGTGCTCTTTTACTGCATCTACAACAAAAAGCATATCTGGAAGTTTTTTCATATTACGGATACCACCGAAATATTGCTCAAGTTTATCTTTTTTTCTTGAAAGCATTAATGCTTCTTTTTTTGTTAAAAGATCAATTTGACCATTTTCTTGCATTTCAGTAATAACATCAAGTTTGCGGATAGATTTTTGAATAGTTGGGAAGTTAGTAAGCATACCACCTAACCATCTGTTATCTACATAAGGCATATTACAAGCAATTGCTGCTTCTCTTACAGAGTTACGAGCTTGTTTTTTTGTACCAACAAAAAGAACAGTTTTCCCTTCTGCCGCTGCATCCATAACGATAGTATACGTATTACGGAAATAACGTAAAGTTTTTTGTAAATCGATAATATAGATATTTTTACGAACACCAAAGATGTATTTTTTCATTTTCGGGTTCCAACGACGTGTTTGATGTCCAAAGTGTACACCACATTCTAAGAGGTCTTTCATAGTTACCATAGGGTATCCTTAAAGGTTGTTTTTCAAACCAGAGATTTATCAGTTGGCTTTGGTAATGTCGAACAATTATCCATTAAAAAATGGGTTGCACTGATTTTTGACACATACCTGTTAATATTTTCATTCACATAAAGAAAGAAAAATCCGTGAATTATACTCAAAAAACATTTAAATAGAGCTTTTTAAAGATATATTTAGTATAGTATAACAATAATTATATAAAAAGGGAAATTTATGAAGAGACCTCTCCTGCTATCTTTAGCTACTATTGCTCTACTTAGCTCAAACCTAAACGCAGCTACAATGTATGATAAGTTCCAGACTATGGAACTTGAAATGAAAAAAATGAAACAAGAGTTAAAAACACTCAAAGAAGAACAAGCGGCAGTTGCAAAAGCCGTAGAAGCTGCGAAAGAGGAAGCACAAAATGCTTCTGAAGATGAGGATGAAGAAGAGAGTGTTACAGAACAGCTCGAAGAGTTACAAGAATCTGTTTCAGACCTTAATCGTGCTACAAATGGCAACCATGTGAAATTCGGTGTGGATTATAGATACACTGTTGAAAACTTACAATATAAAATGGCAGATGGCAGCGAACAAAACAATGATGCATTTATGACAAATCGCTTTTGGCTCAACATGAACTGGGCAACAACAAAACATATTAGTTTTTCTGGACAACTTGCATATAATAAAGCCTTTGGTGCTAGAAGTGGGGCACAAACAGGGCCATATGAAACTTTTGACTGGATTGCAAATGAAAATGCATATAATGATACTCTTCGTATTCGATCAGCGTATTTCTACTACAAAAATGACACATTTTTAGGAACTGATATACCATGGACTTTCAGCATAGGTCGTCGTCCATCTACAAATGGACATCTAGTAAACCTAAGGGATGATGATCATGCTGCTTCACCTATGGGACATAACATCAATGTAGAATTTGATGGTCTTAGTTCTAAATTTGCTCTTGAAGAGCTTACTGGTGTTGATGGAATGTACATAAAAGTTTGTGCTGGACGTGGGCTTAGTAATGCTAAACCAAGACTTAGTACGGCACCATATACAACAGAGGATACAACAACTCCGGATATTGATTTAGCAGGCTTAATTTTCACTCCTTACAGTGACGGACAGTACTCTTTCAATACGCAATACTATTATGCAAATAACTTAATCGATGCAATTGATCCAACAAATCCAAGCTTAGGATTTAAAGCTGTTGGAGGTTTACATGCCTTCACAGCCAATATTATTGCAAATGGTATAGGTGATGGTATAAGTGATTTTCTTGATGATACAACATTATTTGTTAGTGGTGCAGTAAGTATTACAGACCCTAGTAAAAATGGTGGTGGTATGCTTGGACGACTTGATCCTAAAACTGGATATTCTGCATGGGCTGGTTTACAAATTCCTTCATTGATTTCAGAAGAAGGAAGATGGGGCATAGAGTATAATTGGGGAAGTAAATTTTGGAGGAGTATGACTTATGGTGAAGATACAAATATAGGTTCAAAACTAGCAGTTCGTGGTGATGCCTATGAAGCTTACTTTACAGAACCATTACTGGATGATGTTCTTTCAATGCAAATTCGTTATACTTATATAGATTACAAATTTAGTGGTAGTAATGGATTTTTTGGAAATGCTACGGGAGAACCATTATCTATGGATCAAGCTGTTGCATCTGGCTTAGGAAGTTTTGTAGTTGATACAGCGCAAGATATCCGTTTTTATATAAGATACAGATACTAAACGCAGTTACTGTTCCTCCTTATGAGGAACGCTCTAGAAAGTATTAAGAAGCTTGTAGCTCAGCAAGTTTCTCTTTTACTGCTTCTACATGACCTTTAACACGGACTTTTTCCCATTTAGCTCCAACAATACCTTCGGGATCAATTATAAAAGTTGAACGAACAATTCCCATATACTCTTTTCCATAATTTTTCTTCAACTGCCATACGCCATACTCTTGCATCATCTGTGTACTTTCATCACTAAGTAGAGTAATACCTAAATCATGCTTTTGTATAAAATTTCTATGTTTTTTTGTACTATCTGCACTTACACCCAAAATAATAGCATCAAGTGAACTAAAATCAGGTGCGGCTTCTGTAAACTCACATGCTTCTGTTGTGCATCCTGGAGTATTATCTCGTGGATAAAAGTATAAAACTATCCACTTTCCTTTTAAGTCTCGTAAACACATCTCAACATCATCTTGATTTGGTAAGCAAAAATCAGGTGCTTTTTGTCCAATTTCTAACATATTTTCTCCTACTAATAAATTTAATATACAAATAGTAGTAAATATACCCAAATACCACTAAACGAAGTAAAAACAATACCCAAAAAAGTTTTCAAAGCCAAAAGCTTATGCGCACTTGATTTGATTCCTGGAATTTCTGCTTTTGCAAATTGTATATTTGCTTTAATTATTGTAGTTGCCCAGTATATAAGTGTAAGAAATGCTATAAAAATATGTACACCCAAAACAATTGAAACATAAGTATGTGACACTTCACTTCCTTGGATAAAAGCGTCAAAACCACCACCCACACGAACACCATATTCAAAATAACCAACAACTATAACGGACACTACAAAAATAATATTTTGACTCAAGCCATGTGCTTTATAGAGCTTTTTCTTTGCAAGTAAAATTGAACTATACACAATAAGTGGCAATACCGCCACTATCAACGTTACAAAATCCATAAATATTGGAGCTCTTGTTCCTAAAAACCCTTCTGTAAACATGTATTCCATAATTTTAAACCTTTTTCTTTTGATAGCGGAAGTATAGCCAAACCATTACAAATAAGAAAATTATAATCGCAATAGTTATCTCTTTTAAGTATTCATTTATCAAAGCTTCATTTTCGCCTAAAAAGTAACCCAAAAAAACTAAAATAAAAGCCCAAATACCTGCACCTAAAGCAGTAAAAAATGTAAACTCCATAATATTCATCTTTGCTAAACCCGCAGGAATAGAGATGAGTTGACGTACTCCAGGGATAAGCCTTCCAGTAAATGTAGAAATATGTCCATGCTTTTTAAAATAACTCTCCATCTTCTCTAGTGTTTCTTGTGAGATGAAAAAATATCTACCAAAACGTAAAAGAAACCTGCGTCCTAAAGTAAAAGCTAGATAATAATTTACCAAAGAGCCGACTAAAGAACCAGCAAGAGCACTCGACATAATGTATGCCACATTCATATCTCCCTTAGAAGCTAAATAGCCAGCAGGGATGAGTACTATTTCACTCGGGAAGGGAATAAAACTTGACTCTATTGCCATCATTATAAATATGCCTAAATATCCCCAGTCAAAGATTAAATCAACTAATTCTTGTGCTAATTCATGTATCATTTTATCTGTTCCTCAACATCTTTTATCATTTGCAGTGCTACATCTTTTACAGCATAATCCAAAAGTTTTTCACTTTTTTGTTTTAAATCTGGATGCTTTAGAATTTTTATGAGCACTGATTTTAAATTTTCATCCTCTCTTGCACACCAGCCAAGACTGTTTTTCACGATAAACTGCGCATTGTAGTACTGATGATCTCCTGCTGCATAGGGATAAGGGATAAAAAGTGCTGGGCAGCCATTTGCTGTAAGCTCCCACAGCGTTGATGCCCCAGCGCGTGAAACCGCTAAATCTGCTCTACTTATCAGCTCAGGAAGATTTTTTGTAAAACCATAAAGCTCAACTGCAACACCCATCTCTTTGTATGCCGCCTCTACTTCCTCAAAATTACGCTCACCTGCTTGATGAATAATCTTAATATTCATCTTTTGTAACTTATGTGCGACACTTAAAGCCAATTCATTTATCGCTTTTGCACCTTGTGAACCCCCAAGAAATACAACAGTCTCAAGTTTTTCTCTAACACGTGCATTTTTATAAAAAATTTCTTTTACAGGATAGCCTTGAATTGGCGATCTCTCATCATAAGCGGAGATAAATCTTTTTGCATATTTTTTCAGTAAAGAGTTCAATCTCCCCTGCACTGCATTTTGTTCATGAATAAAAAGTGGAATAAACAAAGAGAGAGTTCCAAACGCAGCAGGAGCAGCGGAAAAGCCACCCACACTGTACGTTGCTTGAATTTTATGTTTTTTAAGAATTTTTCTTGCCCGCACAAAAGCCCTAAAAACTTTATAAAGAGCTTTAAGTTTACCTATTCCTTTTTGGTTTACTACCCCTGTTGTTTGTAAAAAATAAACATGAGAAAAAGGACTGTTTTTAAGAAAATATTTTTTATCCTGTCCACTTGTTGAACCTATAAAAATAACTTCATGTCCTTCACAGACTGCAGCTTCAGCTAAAGCCTCTGCTATCATCAAGTGTCCACCAGTTCCACCACCTGTTATACATAATTTCATCGACCCTCTCCTATCGCATATCAGCTTTTTTTGAAGCCATCAAAACCATACCTACGCCAAACGCAGCGCCAAGCATGGATGAACCACCATAACTCAAGAAAGGCACAGATATTCCCTTGATAGGTGTAATTCCGCTAATACCGTAAGCATTCACCAAAAATGAAAAAGATAAAATCAATCCTATCCCAATACTAAAAAGATAAATACTTGTATCCTTTGAACGGTTTGCAACTTTAAAGATTCTTTGTATCATCCATAAAAAAATAATGACAACAAACAAAACACCAACAAAACCAAACTCTTCTGCAAGTCCTGCCAAAACAAAGTCAGTATGCACTTCACTTAAAAATCCCAGCTTAAATGTTCCATCCGCCAAACCCGTTCCAAAAAGCCCGCCATTGTGAATGGCATTAAGTGAATTTCCTATCTGATATGGTTCTACTTCAACAGGGACTCTAAGCTTATCAGCTAAAGCTGTTGGTAAAAGCTCAAGAACAGAGTTTTGAGCCAAGGCCCACCATGATTTTATACGCAAGATTCTATGTTCTGCTGTTACAATAAAAATCACAACTGCACTAAAAATAACTCCCAAAATAGTAAGGAAAAATCGAAAACTACTTCCTGCAAACATAAGCATAAACAACAGCGTAGCACCAAGAACGACAACCTGCCCAATGTCTTTTTGTAAAAAAGCAATGATAAACATAGAGGCTAAAAAAACAACGCCATAGGGTAAAAATCTTTTAAACTCATTTGAGATTCCCATACCATCATGATGCCCTAATTTACGAGAAAAGCTCCATGCTAAAAAGTAAATAAATCCTACTTTAAAAAACTCTACAGGTGCGAGTGAAAAGCCAGCAATTTTTATCCATCTTTTTGCTCCACCAACTTCGCTTACGATACTCTCAGGTAAAAAGGGCATTGCAATCATTAAGGTCAAAGAACCTAAAAAAAGCGTAAACCCAATAATCTTGAGCCATCTATCTGGATCAAGTAAAGAAAGCCCCCATATAAGAAATATGCTTCCTATTCCAAAAATTATTTGTCTTATAACAAAATGAAATTCATTTACGCCAAATAAAAGGGTAGTATAAGGAGTAAGGGTATAGGACAGTATAATACTTATACCAATTAAAATGCTAACAAGTGTAAAAAGTTTTCTATCTGCAGTCAAAAAATACTACTTAATCTTATTTATTTTCAAAACAAATTCAACTTCAGGCTTTGAAATATGTAACTCTTTAGAGATAGTTTCAACCCCAACACCTTGCTTAAACAGGGAGATAATTTTTTCATCATCATTTCCATGAACAGATGAGGGAATAGATATCTGTTTCACACCACTTTCAAGTTGCGTCATACGAGATTCTAACTCCACTTCTATCGTATTTATATTGTTTTGGAGTTGTTTTAAAGCTAAAGAGAGTGGTTGTACCATATCATACACACTCCGTTCAATCTCTTGATAAATCTCTTCATCATTCATACGTTGTGAGTTTGCTTTGATACTTGACTGCGTTTGGGCAAGCTCTTTTTTGAGATAATAGAGTTCACGGTTGAGATCTTCAACAACAGAAGCAACAGAACGAATGTTTTTAGAGTAACTTGCATCTTTTGTAAAGGCGTAATAGAGTAGATATAAAATTAATACTGCCATTGCAATAACAATATATTCAATACCAAAATTCATATTTTCAAAATTCACGATTTTTTCTCTCTTGCTTCACGAATAAGGACACGTTCACGTGCTGTCATATAGGCTGCCCACTCTTTTTCATCACGTTCATGCATTTTGACAATTTGCGCTAAACTCCCAGAGAGTGCCTTAAAAAACACACCAATATCTCTCTTTGGATGCACAGGCATTTCAATACGTCCATAATACTCTTTACCCTCTTCAAGCAAAGCATCCTTAAGCTCAAAATATTCAAAGCCTATCGCTTTTATCTCCGCTTCACAAGTTAATGAAACTCTTTTAGGTGTCTCATTTTTTATCAGCATTTCAAGTGCGTCTATTTTTCTATGCAGTTCAACCACTAAATTTAGCAGTACAGGATCACTCTCTGCTGTTTCACCTCTTGCCTTAGCAAGCTTGAGCCACTGGCTGATAGGATCATCATCACTTTCACTCAGTTTTTGGTACTCTCGCTCAAATAGCTCTCTATCTAAAGAGGCTTCACTAAACTGAAGGCTAATAGGTGCTGGAACTAAACGTGGTTTATTCATGATACAATCCTATCAAACACAATAAGAACAAAAAATGCAATGCCCAAATAACCATTCACTGTAAAAAATGCACGATCAATTTTTGTAAAATCTTTGCGAACTAAAGTTTGTTCATAATACAAAACAAAAGCACTGCCTATCGCTGCAATATAAGCAAAAAAGCCAAGCCCTGCAGCCCAAACAAAAAGCAACCAAAAAAGCACAGCAAGTCCATGAAAAAGTGATGAGATAAAAAGCGTAGCCTCTGCACCATACATAGAAGGAATAGAATGCAATCCTTTTTCTTTGTCAAACTCTATATCTTGTAAAGAGTAAAGCAAATCAAAACCTGCCACCCAAAAAATCACGCCAAGAGAGAGTAAAACTGACCAAAGAGGAATAGTCGCACTGACGGCTACAACACCAGCTACAGGGGCAAGTCCTAAAGATATACCAAGAATGATATGCGCAAGTGAAGAAAATCTTTTAAAGTAGGAGTAAGAGCCTAAAACAAGTAAAATAGGGATGCTTAAAGCAAATGCAAGAGAATTAATCATATACGCAACAAAAATAAAAACTACTGCGTTTACAGCGATAAATATCAAGATACTAACACTATCGAGCCGACCATCAACATTTGGCCGAGAAGCTGTTCTTGGGTTTAATACATCAATGTCACGATCCGCATAACGGTTCACGCCCATAGCCAAATTTCTCGCACTTACGGCTGCTAAAACTCCCATAATCAAGAGCCAAACTCCAAACCAACCATCAGCTGCAACAACCATTGAAATAAATATAAAAGGTAATGAAAATATAGAATGTTCAAACATTACAAGTTCATTAAAATCTTTTGCTTTTTGGATTATTCTTTGCACATTGTTCCCTAATTTGTTATTAAAAGTTATTTTATCCAAAAGTGATTTAAAGCTGGATGATATTAAAGAAATAATAGTGTAAAATATCTCAAATAAATGAGGAATAAAACAACTATGAAACTAATTTACCTACTTCTTCTCGTACTTCTCTTTAATGCCTGTGATCTTTTAGAGTCCCAAGCCGACAAGCAAGCCAAACTAGCCCAACAAAAAGCTGCGTTTGAGCTTAAGATCAAAGAAACAAAAGATGTGCAAATGAAACAAATCGATGCACAAACAACACAAGAACTTGAAAAAATCAAAGCACAAAAAGAGTTAGCGCAGATGCAAAAAGAGCAAATGATGGAAAAAATTCGTCTCCAAGCCCAACTCGAAAAACAAAAAGCCCAACTAGAGATACAAAAACAAGAAGCACTTTTAGAACAAAAGATGAAAGAGATCGCTCAGGCAAATGATATGGAACTTAAAAAATATCTGCTTGTAATTTTGTTTTTAGTCCTCATTATTGCAAGTTTTTTTACCTATTATTATTTTAAAAAACGACATGATGACAAGCTTAGAGCCTATCAAGACAATCTTGATAAATATTTTCATCAACAAGAAAATGCGACTAAGATGCGTATTGCTGAAAAAATCATAGACACCGTTGCTAGTGGAAAACTAGATAAAGCGCAAGAAACTGAGCTCATCAAAGCGCTCAGTGGAAATATCGCACCTACACAAGAACCAAAACTTTTAGAGGGTGAGATTAGTGAAGATATAGAGCTTATAGAAGAGAAAAAATGAGTTTCAAGCAGCTTGCTATCATAGGACCAACAGCTTCTGGTAAAAGTGACTTGGCAATTAAAATAGCGCAAAGGATGGATGCTTACATCCTCTCCATAGATTCTTTAAGTATCTATAAAGAGATAGATATAGTCTCTGCTAAACCCTCAAAAGAGGAGCTAAACGCAGTAAAGCATTTCGGTATAGATCTGCTCTATCCTGATGCATACTTTAGTGTTGATATTTTCATAGATTTATATAAAACAGTTCTTCATGAATGTAAAAAAGAAAATAAAAACCTTATCATAGTCGGGGGAACCTCGTTTTATCTCAAATCACTTACAGAAGGTCTCTCAGAGCTCCCAAGCATAGAGATTCAAACGCAGCAAAAGGTAGAAAAAAAACTCCAAAATTTACAAAAAGCTTATCGTTTCCTTTTAGATTTAGATAGTGTATATATGAGTAAAATTTCTCAAAATGATTCTTACCGTATTGAAAAGGCACTCCTCATTTTTGAAGCTTCCAAACTCACGCCAACGCAATGGTTTGAACAAAACCCTCCCCAAGCAATCATCAAAGAGTTAGATATTTATAACATTGATGTCTCACGCGATATACTACGTCAAAGAATCCACCAACGCACGCAAAAAATGTATGCAATGGGATTGATAGATGAAGTCTCTATGTTAGAGCATAAATATACAAGAAGCCCGCATGCTATGAACTCTATCGGTATCGTTGAAGTTTTGGAGTATCTTGATGCAAAAGCGAAAAAAGAAGAAATGCTAGAAAATATCTCAATACATACAGCACAGCTTGCCAAAAGACAACAAACTTTTAACCGTACACAATTTCAGAATATTATTAGTGCAAAACTTGAAGATTTAGAAGATATTATTCTTCGCAAAGTTTTGCATACATAGCGGCTCGTCTATCACGTAAAAGCCCCCAATATTCTCTTTGTCTAGCATTTTCTCTCAAGTCAAAATCAGCATAAATTATCTCTTCTTTGTCTCTTGAAGCTTCTGCAATTTTAGCTCCAGTATAGTCTGTAATAAAAGAAGAACCATAAAAAGTAATCTCACAACTCTCACCAACTTCTTTGCCTAGTCTGTTTGCCGCCACTACAGGCACGGTATTTGTCGCAGCATGACCCATCTGTACTCTTTGCCAATGTTCTTTTGAATCAAGCCCAATTTCAGGCTCACTTCCTATAGCTGTAGGATAAAAAATAATCTCTGCACCCATAAGAGTCAAAGCACGTGCAGTTTCACAAAACCATTGATCCCAACAAATCCCCACACCTATCCTGCCAAACGCAGTATCATAAACTTTAAAGCCTGTATCTCCAGGTGTAAAATAAAACTTCTCTTCATAGCCAGGACCATCAGGAATATGCGTCTTACGATAATTATCTAAAACCTCTCCATCGGCATCTATAACAACTAAAGAGTTAAAATACTCATCTTCTGCTTTTTCAAAATAACTAACTAAGACAACGACATTTAGCTCTTTAGCTAAGGCAGTAAAATGTTGTATTAGTTTGTTATTTTTCAGAGGAGCTGCCCATGAAAAATATTTTTCATCCATATCTTTACAAAAGTAAAGCCCCTCAAAAAGTTCTGGTAAAAGTATGATTTGTACGCCATTTTTTGCACTTTGGCGCACAAACTTTTCAGCTTTTTCTACGTTTTTGCTTTTATCTTCACACATATGCATTTGGATTGCTGCTACTTTTACCATCGTAGATTACCCTCTGCCAGTCACTTCAAGTAAATGATATCCGAACTGCGTTTGGATTGGTCCATAAACCACACCTACATCACCACTAAATACTGCTTTATCAAATTCTGGTACCATTTGACCTGGTCCAAATTTCCCTAAATCTCCACCACTTTGTGAAGATGGGCATGTTGAGTTTGCTTTTGCAACCTCAGCGAAATCTGCTCCATTTTCTATCTCTGTTTTTAATTCATTACATTTTGCTTCGTTATCTACGAGTATATGTCTTGCTGTTGCCCATGCCATTTTTTTTATTCCTTAATTTTGTTTATAAAATTTTACTCTATTTTTACTTATAATTATACTTTACTACTTTATTATTAACTACATTTGTCTATAATGCCAAAAAACCATGGAGAAATCATAAAATGAAAAACATAATACTTGCTTTTTTAGCTACTTTATTATTTATAGGATGTAGTTCAAATTCAGAAGAAAACAAAAATGTTGAGCCAAAACTCGTAGTTGGAAAAAGTCTTACAGAGTTAAGCCTTAAAGATCAGTTTGAAAAACCACATACGCTTAACGCAGATACTTATAAGCTCATCTTTGCTTTTGATAAAGAGCCTGCTCATATTTGTAATGACTTTTTTAACACACAAAAACCGACATACCTACAAGACCATCATGTACAGTTTATAGCTGATGTAAGTGCTGCGCCATCATTAATCCGCAGTATGTTTATATTACCTGGTTTAAAAGACTTTAAACATACTGTTTTACTTTTAGATGATAAAACTGTAGCTGCACCATTTAGAAAAGGGCTTGATACTACGAAGATAGTTGTTGTTACACTACTCAATAAAAAGATTACTGACGTGCAAACGATAAGCACAACACAAGAACTAAAGAAAAGCATAGAAGATGATTCAGCTATGTCTTACATCGCACCAGTCATTAACACTGTAATGGATAGCGTTAGTAAATAAGCTTTTCAGTATCAAGAACTTTCTTGATACTTTATCTTATAAATTTCTTTTTACAGGCTGTTTCCCAACTCTAAAAGTACGGTATCCCTTCTTGTCACATCCACTCGCCTGCAAGCATTCTCAAATGCTCCTCCCTCACCTACGAGTATACATTTGTGTTTAGCCCGTGTTATCGCTGTATATATTAGCTTTGTATTATGCATGATAAAATGTGTAAAACTCATAGGTATTACCACGATGTCGTACTCCATTCCTTGTACTTTATGTATAGTCAGAGCATAAGAAAGCATCAAATGAGATTTTAGTTCATCATATTCATAGCGAACTACAACATCTTCATTTGGGTAAAAAACATAGGCTTGGTCTTCTTCATCATCTATCTTAAAAAGTAGTCCACTCATACCATTAAATATTCTTCGCTCACAAGCTTCTTCACCCTCTTTAAAACCCTCAGAGCTCCAAGATGTCATATTTTCATTTTTTGTATGTACTACTTTATCCATTAAACGAAATTCTAAGTCACCTTTTTTGATGCACTTTTTGGGATTTGGATTAAAATACTCTTGCAATATTTTATTGAGATTTGTTGTACCAAGTATGCCACCTTTCATAGGAGTAATTACTTGAAAATAATTCAGATACTCTTTTATCTGCTTGTTGTTTAGTCTATACCTTGCTTTTTCAATCGACTCAACCACACGATGAACAATTTCAGTAATAATTTGCTTTGAATTTTCATCTCGTAGATTTTTTAATTCATCTTGCGAGAGTTGGTTTTTAAGCGCATAATAGTTACTAATACTTACATCTACAAACTCAAAATCTTCATATTTCTGTCTATATTCGGGAACTTCTCCCTGACGTATTTGATTGGCAATAAGCGTAATAGCCTGATCTTCACTTTGACGATAAATCTGTGTTAGTTTTACAGTTGGCGCAAGCTCTAATGTAAGGATATCACTC
This sequence comes from Sulfurimonas sp., assembly GCF_026988655.1. Lineage (GTDB taxonomy): Bacteria > Campylobacterota > Campylobacteria > Campylobacterales > Sulfurimonadaceae > Sulfurimonas. The sequence goes on from NZ_JALSKT010000054.1 coordinate 21,916, forward strand.
AGGACATTTCCAGCCCCGATGGGAGGAAGTTGGGCATCATCTCCAACTATGATAACGATGGCTTTTTGAGAAATTTTACTCATAAGTCGCGCAAATAAAGAAGAGTTTATCATAGAAGCTTCATCTATTAGCACAACGGAATAAGGAAATTTATCACTCTCTTCGTGTTTAACCAAAAGAGATTGAATTGTCGCACTTTCATACCCTGTAGTATCGCTAATGCGTTGTGAGGCTATACCACTTAATGCACAAGTTATTATCTCTTTTTTATCATAACGGGTATTTAGCAGTTCTAAAATCGTTTTTGAAGTTGTGCTTTTTCCTGTTCCTGCATATCCAACCAAGAAGAGTAATGAGGCTCCATTATTTATCATCTCAACAGCTCTTTTTTGCTGCTCACCTAGTTTTAAGGAACTCTCCTCTAAAAAGGCAGCTAAATCTTTTACAAAACCACCATTGTCAATTTTAGCACGTTTTGTAAAATCATCATACAAAAACTTCTCAGCATCATAGAGTCTTGCTGGAGAAACACGTTCATTTTTCATGATCACTATACTTTGTTCAGCCACACGTTCAATAAGAGCAGCCTCATAAAGGTTTTGTCTATTCACAAAACCAAGAAGTTCATCAAGCCCACCAAAGAGTACTTCTTTGGAGATACAGCTATTGCCTTGTGCTTCACAATAATTAAGCAATACATAATCCATAGCAGAGCTGATTCGCTGTTCATTTTCAGGTAAGACACCCATTTTTTTAGCTAGTTCATCTGCTCGTTTAAAGCCTATGGAGTTGATGTTCGTAAGGATATAAGGATTGTTTTTTATCTTTGTGCAAGGTTCATCTACATCTTTCATAGCCGTCGCAATTGTCGTAAGCAAAGCAGGTGTAACTTCATAAGGCGTTAAAAATTCTCCAAGTCTACGCATGGAACGAAACTGTTTCCAAGATGCCTGAATCTTTTTAAGACGCTTCTCTTTTATCCCTTTAAAGTCTAAAAGCTTTTCTATGTCATTATCTAAAATTTCGACTAACTTTTCTGCACCAAAATGTTCTATCAACTCAGCAGAGAGTTTTTTAGTGAAGCCTTTGATTATCTTGTTTAAAAAGAAAAAAATCTCGTTTTGATTAACTTTTATAGAATCAAATTTAAAAGTTTTTCCATACTTTTTATGCTCTTCCCAATGCCCTTCAAGAGTAATGGCAGAACCTTTAATATTTTCTACATCACTCTCAAAATATGTACCGCTTATTTTTTCACCACTTTTTAATACAGCAATAAAAAAACCTTCGGCTTCAAAGAGAATCCTATCTATCTGACCTATAAGTGTCACTTGACTACTTTGTAACTATGGCGAAACTCTGCTCTAAAATCTCTTTATGTTTTTTAATAAATGCATTTAAGTCTTTGAGTTTTAGTTTTTTAATCTTTTTCAATTCAACTTCGGAATGATTTAAATCAAATCCTTTGTAATAATCCATAAAAGTACGGTTAAGTCTTTGACTCATTGTCTCCACTCTCAGTGGCTCACTTCCAAGTAAAAACTTCTTCGTTTGTTCAAGCTCATCTTCTGTCACACCATTTTTGACAAACTTAGCAATCACATTAACTACTGTCTTTTTCGCTTCATCCATTGAATCGAGTTTTGTTTGTAAATATCCTGTCATATACGAGCTTGACTTACTCACATGCACTCTTGCATAAGCTGAGTAGGCTAGTCCTCTTTTTACACGTATCTCTTCCATCAAACGACTTCCAAAACCACCTGTTCCTAAAATAAAAGTAGCAACTCTCGCTTTATAATAATCTTCATCATTTACAGCCATATCATATGGTGAACCAAAATAGATATAGGCTTGTTGTGTGTCACGTTTGAGTATGCTCTCTTTTGGATTTCTACTAGCCTCATAATGCGCTAAAGGTTCACTTTTTCCTTTTGGAAGAAGTTTTAAAATTTTACTAATATTTTTCTTTACCTCTTCGATATCAACATCCCCACCTACAACAACAATCGCACGAGAGATAACTAAATGTTCTTTTACAAACCCTTTGACATCATCAAGTGTAATGCTCTTAACACTAGCAACTGTTCCTGCGCTTGGTTGTGCCAAAGGTGTACCTGGGAAAAGTAATCTTTTGAGTTCATTTGAAGCAATATAATCAAAATCATTCTCTTTACGACTCAGTGATCCAAGCGTCATTGTTTTGACTTTGCTCAAAGCTGCTTCACTGTAATTGGGATCTTTTAAGAGTTCTGCTGTGTATTTCACTGCGTTTGAAAATTCATCTTTTAGTGAACTACTCTCAAGTACAAAAGTCTCAGACCCTGTACTTGCAGATATATGGATAGCACGAGACTCTAGTTTCTCTGCAAAACCGTTCGAGCTCAGTTTTGCTGTCCCCTCATTTAAAATCTTTGCAGAAAATTTTGCCAAACCTGCTATTTTTGTGTCAGTGATGCTTCCACTATTTGTAAATACTATCTGTGTGTTCACAAGAGGGAGTCTCTTATCTTCTTCAAAAATCAAAGGTACCTTGATACCTTTTACTACTATACTATCTATTTTTGCTGCCATTAAAATCTGTCCTATTATTAAAAGTGTTAAAAGAAATTTCATCTATGCAAATATCTCTAAAGTCTCATATGCCGTATTTCTCACAGCAGCTGTCTCACCAATATCTTTTATAAGGTGTACCATCTCATCTTTTGCCATGTGATACGCTGCACCTGCAGAACTCACAACATTTTCTTCCATCATAGTCGAACCTAAATCATTTGCACCAAAACGCAGTGCCATTTGACCGATGTAAGGTCCTTGTGTAACCCATGAGCTTTGAATATTTGGTACATTATCAAGGTATAAACGAGCTACGGCAAGCAGACGCAAATAACGATTTGACGATGGTTTTTCCATATCAGGAATCAAACGCAGTAACTCTGTATTTTTCCCCTGAAAACTCCACATGATGAAGGCTCTAAAACCAGCTGTTTCATCTTGTAAATTACGTACCATATCTAAATGATTTATGATATCTTCATCACTCTCCACTGTTCCATACATCATCGTAGCTGTACTCATTATGCCAAGTTTATGTGCTTGACGGTGAACATCCACCCAAACTTCACTATCTATCTTTTTGGGAGCGATAATATCACGGACTTCATCTGAAAGTATCTCAGCACCCGCTCCTGGGATAGAAGCAAGACCTTTAGCTTTTAGGCGTGCTAGAACTTCTTGAATAGTGATACGAGAAACTTTAGCGATAAAATCAAGTTCGATAGAGCTAAATCCATGAATAGTAATAGTAGGATATTTTTGGTGGATATGTTCTACCAAATCCTCATACCACTCAATTTTTAGTTTTGGATGTACACCACCTTGAAAGAGTATCTGCGTACCACCTATTTCTAAGAGTTCATCTATCTTTGCATCTATTTCATCAAATGTAAGTACATAGGCATCTGCATCTTTTTCATGTCTATAAAAGGCACAAAACTTACAATCAACCCAACAAATATTTGTGTAGTTAATATTTCTATCAATCACAAAGGTTGTAATCCCATCAGGGTGTAGCTCTTTTTTGCGAGCACTCGCCATACGCCCAAGTTCTTTTAGATCAGCATTTTTTATCAGATCTAAAGCTTCTGCTTTTGTTAGTCTTTTCACTATTTCCATCCTCTATTTCTTGATCTAATTGATTTCCTTTTGATAAATATTTTGTAAAATATATACATCAAAAACATTCCAATAAATATACCAACTATAACTTGTACCCAAGCCGCAAGATTTAGTATCTTGCTTAATATATTCATATGCTCTTTTTTATCTATTTGAATATCAGCCATCTCTGCAATATGTGTCATTGCAGAAACTGCTAGATTACCATCAGGAATACTCTCATGACAAGCGATACAAGCACCTGCTCTATCTGTTTTATCAATTTGCTCTTTTGACAAAGGCTGTGAGAGTTTCCAGTGATGCCCTACAGTTTGGAGTTGTGTACCATTTTTATCCAAAAATTTCGAGTAATCAAAATGAAGATTAGGAATTGCTGGAATTTGCTTATCAATAATCGTTGGCATTATTTTTCCATCCGCACTCATAATGTCCACTATCGCATCAACCGAAGGATCAAAAGTTGTTCTTGACCCTGTTATACCATAGCCTAGTGCTTTTGGCGTTGCATGACAACTCTCACAACTTCTTGGCTCTTTTTGTATAGTATGTGGTTGAATTGGTGCCATATCTATAGCATTTTGTCCTTCTGCTCCAGCACCTTCAACATTTGGAATTTTAAAGATATGATTTTGCAGGAGTGCTTTTCCATCTTTTCCTATAACTGTAATCGTTGTTTGACATCCAGGAATGGTAGGAGAGATTCTTCCCTCACCATTTTGAGAGAGTGCAGGATCTTCCCAACGTAAAAAACTTCGCGTCTCTATGACTTTACCATCTACTAAATAATTTTGTAATGATTTACGCATCACTCCCGTCGTTCCATGTAAATCATGATCGTGAGAAGATTGTAAAAAATCGGGGTTTTGTTTCCCACCGCTATAGTCTATTTTTACATGACAGCCATAACATTGTGGCGCCCATGTTGCATGACAGGTATAACATTCAAGTCTATCATTATGTGCAGTAATTTTATCCATTGCTAAGAGCCCAACTTTGGATAATTTTTCTTGTTTTTTTAGTAGTTTTAATGGTTTTAAAATGACATCTTTACCACTTGCAAGATGCATTACAACTTCATTGCCTTTTTTTGTTGCATGAATAAGTGGATTTCCACGTGCAGAGAGAAGATACCCATCATCTGCTGCGTTTAGAGATCCTTGCTTGAGATATTTTGCCATTGTTTGGGTCACACCTCTGGCTTTTCCTCTCTTTGGTTTTGTTTGAAACTCATCCGAATAGCCTAAAGGTAATTCCCAAGGGTATTTTTTTGTCGTTCCATGACAATCTTGACACTCTATCTCAACAGCACCTGCATTGGCACCACTTAAAAATCCATCGCCATGCATATCATTTGAGGTATGACAATCCTGACACAACATCCCTTTTTTAAAATGCACATCACCTTGCATATGAATATATCTTTTTGTGTGAAGTTTTGGCTGAGGATTACCATGCTCATCAAAAGTCGCATTGTATGCAGTCTCCATAAGTCCTTGATATGAAACCCCTATACGCTTTCCACGGTTATGGCAAGTCGAGCATGTCTCTGTAGGGATACCTGAGTAACTTTGTCCATGTACAGTAACTTTAGTACCTCGAGAAGATTGAATCTGATGTACTAAAAGGTGCCCTTTTTCTTTATGGGAGATGCTTTTATCTCCACCTTCATAATAGCCCTCATTAGAGTAAGGAATATGACAAGCTGCACAACCAATACCGCGATAATCACCTCTTTTTTGACGTCCTTTACTTCCCGTATGACAACGTAAACACTCTTGACGAAGATAGGTATATACAGCCAATGATGGATCTTTTTCAACTTCTTCTGCTGTTGGTGCAGCTGGAAGTTCTTTCATCTCGCTTGGAAAAGCCTGCGGTTCCATTTTTGAGAGTTTTTGCATATATTCTCTATATGTTTTTGTTCCCAAACGCGTATGTATATCTTGTGGATTTTTTGTTACATAGTTCCCAACGTTGTGCTTATATCCCTCTTTAGCACCAAAGCTCCAAAGTGCTCCTTGAATTTTTCCCTGCTCTGTCATCATAAGAGAATTCATCTGTGCTGCCACTTCTTCTTTATGACACATACCACAAGTATTTTGGTTTATCCAAGTACTCCCAGGTGCTGGATAAAACTCTTTTGGACCCTCATGGGTTAAAAAGAATTTTATCGTTCCTTTATGTGCTTTAAATTTATGTCTTGTTGCCGGATTTCCCCCATGACAAACAATACAGCTGTTTTTTGGATACCCTGCCTCACTGGCTTTTTTTGCTATAGCTTTTGCCATGCCAGATTGCACATCTCGAATATGTTCAATTCCACCATGACATTTCAAACAATTGTTAGTTTTTGTAAAGCTAGATGCTCCAAACAAAAAAGTCGAAGCAAAAAGAGCAAGCAGAAGTATCTTTTTCATTTCATTTTACTTTTTGTCTTTTGATATTGCGTCTAAAACACCGTTGATAAATTTTGGAGACTGCTCTGTTCCAAATGCTTTTGTGATTTCCACTGCCTCATTAATAACAACAGCAGAATCTAGTTCACCATAAAGAATCTCAAACGCAGCTAAACGCAGTGTCGCTCTCTCAATCGCACCCAAACGTTCAAAATCCCAATCTTTCAAATGCTCAATGATGGCTTTATCAATAGCTTCAATATGTTCCATAACACCCTCATAAAGACCAAGAGCAAAATCCTTTTGTTTATTACGAATTTTTTTCTCTTCAAGTATCTCGTTTGAGTGCTCCGATGTGTTTCCGTTTCCTAAATCATATGCGTATAAAAGGCTTACAACAGCCATACGTGCTTGTTGACGAGTAGCCATTATAGTGCCTCGTATAGATCTAACATCTCTATCACAACCGTCATCGCTTCAAAGCCTTTGTTTCCTGCTTTTGTTCCAGCACGTTCAATTGATTGCTCGATAGTATCTGTTGTTAAAAGACCAAAAGATACTGGTTTTTGATACTTTAAGCTCATCGTAGCGATGCCTTTTGTAGCTTCAGCTGATACATAATCAAAATGAGGTGTAGCCCCACGGATCACTGCACCTAAAGCACAAACAGCGTCATATTTTCCACTCGCTAAGAGTTGATCTACAATCATTGGAAGCTCAAATGCACCAGGCACTAAAACATGAGTCAAGTCTGCTTCATCACCACCATGACGATCAAATGCATCTTTTGCACCTTCAACTAATCTGTCAACGATAAAATGATTCCATCTTGTACTCACTATTGCAATTTTTTTGCCGTTTACTACTTTTAACTTACCTTCTATCAAATTCATTTTACTTTTCCTTATTTTTAGTTTATTGCTTGAATTTTTTTGATTTTTTCTATGAGACTTTCTAGTTGTTCTAATCTTAGCATATTTGGACCATCGCTCAAAGCACAACTTGGGTCAAAATGTGTCTCAAAGAAAAATCCATCTACACCTATTGCTGCTGCTGCACTTGCAAGATAAGGTACCATGGAACTATCTCCACCTGTTTTTCCATTTTGAGCAGTTGGCATTTGTACCGAGTGTGTTGCATCAAAAATCACAGGAGCAAACTTTCGCATAAGCACGAGATTTCTCATATCTACGACTAAGTTTCCATACCCAAAAGTATTACCCCGCTCGCAAAGATATACTCCGTGTTTTACAGAGTTTTCATAACTTGCTTCGCTGCAACCTCTTGTTTGTAAAACTTTTAAAAGCGGATACTGCATCGCATTTGCATCCAAAAACTGACCTTTTTTGATGTTTATTTCACGGTCAGTTTTTGCACAAGCGACAAGTAAATCTGTTTGACGACACAAAAATGCGGGAATTTGCAATATATCTACAACTTCTGCCACAACTGGAACTTGAGTACTTTCATGCACATCAGTAACAATTTTATAGCCAAAGTCATCTTTGACCTTTTGTAAAATTCTTAAGCCTTCATCTATTCCAAGCCCACGAAAACTCTCTAAAGAAGTTCTATTTGCTTTATCAAAACTTGCTTTAAAATAAAAATCTATCGTTTCATCTTTTTGATATTTTTCTAAGCCTTTTGCTATTTTAAAAATATTCTCTTCACTTTCAATAACACAAGGTCCTGCTAAAAGTTTCATAATTTTTACCTAATTTGTATATTTTATCTGTTTTGTTGTATAATCTCAACAAGGCAAAGAGGGTTAAACCCTCTTTAGCTCCAAGCTGACTTTAAGTCGCCAAACTATGAAAGTCAACTTGAGGTGAAACTTTTTCATAAAGTTCCTCCTTTGTTGAGATTTTTGCCCCCAACTTTTGTTGGGAGCATATAATTATACCTTTTTCTTTTTAATCTCTACTTATCGCGCGCAACCATTACACCCGCAAAAACAATGAGTATAATGCCAAAAGTCGTGAGTAACGATGGTAATGCATCTCCTAAAAAAAGTCCAACTATAATGGAAAACAAAATATTTGTATAACTTACAGCCCCTACTATTCCTGCTTTTGTTTCTCCGTATGCTTTTGTCATAAGCACTTGAGAGAGCGTTGCAAAAAGACCCATAGCAAGGACATAAAACCAAACAATCCCTTCAGGCATAATAAACTTTCCAAGCATAAAATCAAGTTCAGGATAGTTTAAATATGGCGAAATTAAAAAGAGCAAAATCGGTCCTAGCGTTCCAACGCCCATAAAAGAAAGCACGATGGCTCTTGTGTCATAATAACTCTTGAGTTCTCGCACAGAAGTATATGCTAGTGCTGCACCGACACCACTGAATATACCCAATAAATCATACTTAGAAAAGCCTACACCACTCGGCTGAGTGATAAAAAGTATGCCCACAAAACCTACAAAAACTGCAAGCCAAGCTTTATAAGAGAGCTTTTCACTTAAAAACAACCAAGCAAAAATAGCTGTAAAAATTGGAGAGGTTTTAGAGTAAGTCATAGCATCACCTAAAGATATATGCGCGATATTGTAAAAAAAAGCAAGCAGAGCCACAAAGCCCATAAAACCTCTAAAAAAGAGCAAAAAAGGTTTGCCACCCTTATGTTTCATCGGCGTTTTAAGTACTGCTAACCCCACTAAAATTACACCTGCGATATTTCTAAAAAAAACAACTTCTAGTGAGCTCATACTCTCTGAAGCTAACTTAGCAAAAGCACCCATAATAGCGAATGTAAAGCTTGCAATAAGCATATACTGTACACCCTTGTTTAAATTCTTAAGTCTATTCATAAACGAATTGTATCATTTTTAACTCACCCTTATTTTCTTTAAGTCTGTATAATACAAAAATATTCAATTTTAAAGGAATTTTATGGGCAATCTCATAATACTCGGGCTCTTAGCCGCAGTTTTTTATTATGTATTTAAGAGCTACAATAAATATACACAATATTCACAAGAAGCATTTAAAAACTTTTCCGTCTCTTATGAGTCAATCAAGAGTAGTGATTTGGGACTTTTTGTTGCACTTGTTGCAAAAGTAGCCAAAGCTGATGGACATGTAGATGCACTTGAAGCACAACTTGTAGGCATCATGTTTGATGATATATCAAAAGTTTTTCCACAACCGCAAAAGACAAAAGATATCTTAAAACAAATATTTAATGAAGAAAAAGATAGAAGTGATGATGTGGAGCAAATCGCACATGCACTTGCCAATGCACTCAAACGCAATAAAGCACAACAAGAACAATTTATGGGATTTTTAATCCAACTAGCCTTTGCTGATGGGGAAGTAAGTCAAAGCGAAGAGGAGATTTTAGGTATTATAGCTGAAGCATTTGCATTTGATCCACAAAAATATCATGCTATTTTTGACCAGTTTGAACAGATGATGAAAAATGTCCAACCTAAAGCAACACTTGAAGATGCATACAAAGTGCTGGGTGTAACAAAAAATGATGATATGAATACTATCAAAAAAGCTTATCGTAAACTTGTTCGCGAGTATCACCCTGATATTATTAAGTCACAAAACAAAGGAGAAGCCTATATGAAAGAGGCAACAGCCAAAACACAAGAGATCAATCAAGCATATGAGATGATTAAGAAGGCGAGAGGCTAAAGTCTTTCTCCCAAAAAAATTCTATCCATGCATTTGCCTCATTGATCCAATAATCAGGTTCATACATGGAAGTTTTTTTATAAAACAATGCGCAAGACTGAAACTCAATCTCTTGAAAATTCTCTTTTAAATAGCGCATTATATACGCAAAAGTCTCACCACTATCAGCGATATCATCTACCACTAAAACTTTTTTTACCGAGTGGTGAAATGCACACTCTCCAAAAAGAAAGAGTTCACTGCGTTTACAATCATCATCATAAAGCTCTGTTCTTATACTCTGCACATCGCGAATATCTAAACCTTCTGCCATCGCATGAGAAAGGCTCATCCCACCTCTAGCAATTGCCAATATTGCATCTGCTTTGAATGCTTTTGTATTAACTATTAATTTATTCGTATCTTTTTTAAAATTTTCGTATGAATAATATTGTTTCAATTGGAACCCTGTTTTTTTATGCTATTATAATATAAACAAAAACAATTCAAGGTGAAAATAATGATAAAACTCATAAAAAACTTAGCACTCATAGCTGTTGTGACAGCCTCAATAACGGCATGTAGTGATAAAGAGCCTGAGAGTAAAAAATACAATCCTACATTTAGCTGTCAACAAGAAGGTGTAGATGCACCAAGATGGACCTGTATTCCTGAAGTTGAAGGCTATTATGCAGGCGTTGGTGTTGCTGAAAAAAGTGCTGCAGGTATCGCTCACATGAGAAAAGTAGCCCTTATGAACGGGCGTTCTGATTTAGCACAACAGATAGAAACAAAAGTCAAAGATAAAATGGAAGGTTTTACCCGAGCAACGGGTAATGGCTCAGCTGAAACAGTTGACAAAGTAACAACAGCGGTTACAAAACAGGTTGCAAAAGTTGACTTAAAAGGTTCAAAAGCTATGGATATGTGGAATGCACCATCTGGTGCTATTTACATGCTTGTCACAGTTCCTGAGGCCAATGTAAATGAAGCTGTAAAAAATGCTTACAATAAAGCAGTTGATTCAAGTTTCAATAATGATAATGCATTATGGCAACAATTTAAGTCCAAGCAAGCACTAGAGAGTTTAGATAAAGAGTTCCCTACAGAATAACTCTTTCTTTTATTAAAGTAATGGCACTCTAAACTCCCTCGAGCACGGTAAATCAAAACTCAAGTCATTCTCAGCTTGACTGGGAATCTAGCTTATAATTTCATATAAACTAGACCCTGAATCAAGTTCAGGGTGACTTTAGTTTTGAAGTTATCTTAGTTCTGATTTACCGTGTCCCTTGTGAGTGTCATTTAACTATCTCCGTTTATTTAGCTATAATTTCAAATAAATTCAATACTCTTTCATAAGTTATACAAGGTTCATAAATGAAAAAAATCGCCATTATTGGTCGTCCAAATGTTGGAAAAAGCTCTCTTTTTAATCGTCTTATCAAAAGACGTGACGCAATTACTTCTGATTTAGCGGGAACAACGCGTGACGTTAAACGTAAAACAGCTGTCATTATTGATAAAGAAGCAGAGCTTTTAGATACTGGTGGTCTCGACAAAGGCTGTGAGCTTTTTGACAAGATCAAAGAAATGTCTCTCAAAGCCGCTTACAAAGCAGATATCATACTTTATATGGTTGATGGAAAGGGTCTTCCTGAAGACGAAGATAAAAAACTTTTTTATGAACTTCAAGCAATGGGTAAAGATATCGCCCTAGTGGTCAATAAAATTGACAATGACAAAATGAAAGAAAAACTTTGGGAATTTTATGAATTTGGCACTGATGCTATCTTTGGAATCTCAGTATCTCATAATAGAAATACCGTTGAGCTACTTGATTGGATACATGATAAACTCCCAGATGCTGACCTCATTAAAGATGAAGAAGAAGATGTCCAAATCATTAGTGAACCAGAAGAAGAACTGGGTGATGAAGAGTTTTTTGCTCAATATAGTAGTGATGAAGAAGAGGATGACGGTTACATCTATTGGGATGAAGAAGAGGTAGAAGACAATTCTATTTTTGCACAAAATGACCGTATTAAAGAGTTCGATGAAAATGATATTAATCATATTAAAATAGCAATTATTGGTCGTACAAATGTCGGTAAAAGCTCACTACTCAATGCCCTTCTTGGAGAAGAACGCTCCGTTGTAAGTTCTGTAGCAGGAACAACAATCGACCCTATTGATGAGACGATAGACTACAAAGACAAACAACTAACATTTGTTGATACAGCAGGTCTCAGGCGTCGCGGAAAGATAGTGGGGATTGAAAAATTTGCACTTATGCGAACAAAAGAGATGCTTGAAAATGCAAATATGGCTTTAGTTGTTTTAGATGCAAGTGAGCCTTTTTTAGACCTTGATGAAAAAATTGCTGGGCTTGTAGATCAAAATAGGCTTGCTTGTATTATCGTTTTAAATAAATGGGATATTGCAAAAAGAGAAGATCACGATAAAATTCTTAAAGAAGTACGTGATAGATTCAAGTTTCTTGCCTATGCTCCCATCATTACACTCTCCGCACAAACACATCAAAGAGTTGATAAACTCCATGACATGATTTTAGAGATAAATGAAAACTACTCACAAAGAATTACAACTTCACAACTCAATGAAGTGCTTGAGCGTGCACTTCGCCGTCATACTCTTCCTAGTATGCATGGTCAAGTTATCCGTATCTATTATGCAACACAATATGAAACAAGACCTCCAAAGATAGCCATAGTAATGAACAAACCAAAAGGTCTTCACTTTACATACAGACGTTACCTCACCAACAAGCTTCGTGAAGCCTTTAACTTTGCAGGAACACCTTTACTTTTTAAAGCTAAAAAACGTGGAGACAAATAAATGACCTATGCTCTTGCTACAACATTTTTACTTGGTGGGATTGGACTTACAGCTCTGAGTCTTTATTTTTATAAGAAAATGAAAAAAGAAGAAGAAGAAGAAGAAAAAAATAATTCTAAATAAGATGAGCTAATCTCATCTTAAAATGGTTTAAAAACCACCATAGCCACAATGAAAAGCATAAGTATTGTTGGTACTTCATTATAGATTCTAAAAAACTTTCCACTTCTTGTAGATCTATCTTCTAAGAACTCTATTCTCAATTTATTTAATGAATAAAAATAAATAATTAAAAAAAATACAAACAAAAGTTTCGCATGTAACCAAGCACCATCAAAACCTATTTCATAAATAAGCCCTGAACCACTGAGTATCGTCGCCCACATTGCAGGAACTCCAATATATTTAAAAAGTTTCATCTCTTGAATCTTTGCAACTTCTACAAAACCGCTATTTCGAATATTTTCTGCGTGATAAACAAAAAGACGAGGAAGATAAAAGAGTACAGCAAACCAAGAGATAAACGAGATAACATGAAACCATAAAAGCCAATTATACATATATTAATTTCCTAAAAATTTGTTTCTACATAGACATTAAGATAGTTTGATCCACCATGCCTTACATTGTTGATGAGTCCAAAGATGCCTGAACGATGCTTAATCAACACACCAACATAAGTTTGATCCAATGTTTTAACTCCACTGAGAAGTCCAAAATTAAAATCTGCGCTAATGTCAAGATAGTTTAAAAAATGAGAATTGTTATCCCCATACGACACTGCGTCTTCACGTTCTACAGCTAAGACTCCACTTGTATATGAAAGACCTTCTCCAAAACCTATTCTTGCTCTATTGTCTAAAAAGTCTATATTCCAAAAAGCTTTAAGATAGATTGTCATCTCATATATATTATCTTTGCCCGCTCCTTGTGTAAAATTAGACAAACCAGAGCGTAAATAAATATCAAAAGAAGAACCTTTGAAAGATTCAGCCAAAAGATAACCAGCGTCAAGAGAATACACCTTATCTTCGTTCTTAAACTTCCCAATACTTCCCGTAAGAATTTCACCAAGATCATAATTGCTTGCTTTTCCTTGAGCTAAACGCAGTGAATACTTACTCGATGCTAGGAGGTTAAATGCTATCAACAGTAGTAAAATTACTTTCAACTCTATCCCTACTATTTATGCGTCTAAAGTTTCTAAATTTTTAATAGAAGTGTTATGATGATCCGTCACTTTATCATGCAAACGGCGTAGTGCTTTAGAAGCACGATCAACTGCTATATCAATAGCAGCATCAAGAACATCATCTTCTTGAGTGATAATGATAGGCTGTGCATGCGCAACATGAATCTCAAACTCTACCAAAACACCTTTTTTTTCTGCTGTAATCATACATTTTACACTTGTAATATCTAAACTATATTTTCTAAACACTTCAACAGCATTTTCAATGTGAGCTTTTGTAGCATCAGTTAACGTAATATCTTTTGAACGAATTTGTAAGTTCACAACAAGTCCTTTGTTTTAAAGCAAAATTTGCTTCGTATATTTAAGTTACATAATAACAAAATAAAGCTGAGATGGGTATAATACGCCAAAAAAAATAGGAAATAATTTCATGAGAGTATTAACTGGGATTCAACCTTCAGGTGACTTGCATATAGGAAACTACTTTGGCTCAATTAAACAAATGGTTGATGCACAAAAAGCAAATGATACTTTTGCATTTATTGCAAATTATCATGCAATGAGTAGTGGGAATGGTGGACCAAGACTTGCAGAGCTTACGATGCAAACAGCAACAGATTTTTTGGCACTTGGCATTGATCCTGACAAATCTACTTTTTGGGTACAATCAGATGTAAAAGATGTACTTGAACTCTACTGGGTACTCTCTGCCTTTACTCCGATGGGACTACTTGAGCGTGCCCATAGCTATAAAGATAAAACGGCTAAAGGCATCGCAGCCAACCATTCCCTCTTCTCCTATCCTGTTTTAATGGCAGCAGATATTTTACTCTATTCTCCTGATATTGTTCCAGTTGGAAAAGATCAAATTCAACATGTTGAAATTGCAAGAGATATTGCAATAAAATTCAACAATGAATATGGAGATATTTTTAAACTACCTGAATTTAAAATTGAAGAAAATGTTGCCACTGTTCCTGGAACTAATGGACAAAAAATGTCTAAAAGTTACAACAATACTGTAAATATCTTCGGTGAAGAGAAGAAGCAACTTAAAACAATTAAAAAAATTGTTACAGAAGCTATTCCACTTGAAGAGCCAAAAGAGTATGAAAATTGTAATGTTTACAATATGGCGAAACTCTTTTTAAATGAAAATGAATGCAGAGATTTACAAGAGCGTTACAAACGTGGAGGGGAAGGACATGGACACTTTAAGCTCTACTTACATGATGTAATTTGGGAATATTTCAAACCATATAGAGAAAAAAGAGAGTATTATGCATCTCACCAAGAAGAGGTTAGAGAAATTCTCAATGCAGGTGCTCAAAAAACTAAAGAGATAGCTTCCCCTATGATTGAAAAGATAAGAAGTGCAACTGGAATAAGCTACTAAGTAAGATATTTTATATCTTACTTGAGACTGATAGAACTTGTTGTGATAAAACTTTTTTTAGACCATATTTCATCTTTAAGATCCAAAAGTGTACGGACTTCTTTATTTACAAGACGATAATACAAACTTACCTCTACACTATTTGCATCCTTAAATAAGGCTACTTTTACCACTTTTTTTCCGTGTGCTCTTACACTTTCATCTTTACTTTGACTTGTAGCAAGATGTGGAATCGTCGGTTTATTTCTTTTTCGCATATAGCGTCTTGTCAATGAAATTGATTCCTCTTTTAAAATAGTAAAACCTTTTTTATAAGTCACGTCTAAAACCAGCTCCCTTGAACCAAATCCACTTGGTATATTATGAGGCTGAGGATTAAGAATAGTTATCTCTAGCTTATTATGTACTTTTTTCAGTTTTAGTGCAAGTGCATCTTTCCACATACGAGCAGTATGTCCACCTTTAAAACCATGATGACGCACCATACGCATTTTTTCTTTGCCATTAAATTGATACGTTGCAGCAACATCACGTCTTTTTTTACCCATATGACAATCTACGCAACTTTTTTTGCCAACAAATTCACTCTGCATATCTGTAAAAACTAGACCACCTAAAGCTCTATCATTTGCATGACATACAAAACAAAGTTTATTTGGATTTTCATTCATAAACTCGTGAGAGATTACTTTGTGATAAGGAGATTTTGCATCTCTGTAAGGACCTGTCATTACACCTGAAGCTGTCCATTCTACTCTGTTGATACCACGTTTTGTTTTATCATATTCATCATGAATCTTAGCGATACTATGACAAACAACACAGTTTATCCCCTCACTAATGGCCTTAGAATTAACCGCTTGTTCAACTTCATCGCCTTTTGTAAGTCCCATAACCGCGGCAATGTCATAATCTTCATCTGTTGTTGTGACACTTATACGCGGATTATGGCAAGTTGCACACTGTACTTTTACTGCGTTTAGACTTTTTCTACTTTTACGGCTAACATACTTAAGACTCTTTGCAAAGTACTCATCTTTAGCAAAATGACTTTTAGAGTGCCAAGAGTTTTCCCACTCTTCTACTATTCGTTTATGACAAACCTTACATTTAGTAGAACTCTCAAATCGCTCTCCTACTTTTACAACTTCTGCTCCAAAGAGCATATTAAACGCAATGATAAAAAGTAAGAAGAGTTTCATCACTTAGTCCTTGTGTTGATTAAGCCAAACCATCAAACCTTTTTGGGCATGGAGTCTATTTTCTGCTTCACTAAAAACAATATCTGCATTGTCTTCAAATAACTCTTCACTCACTTCTTGTCCACGATAGGCTGGAAGACAGTGCAAAAATTTTGCATCTTTTCGTGCTAAGCACATCGTAAGTCCATCCACCATAAAACCATCAAAATCTTTTATACGTTGTTCTTTTTCTTCTTCTTGTCCCATAGAAGCCCAAGTATCTGTTGTAACAACTGTGGCACTGCATACTGCTTCTTTAGGATCATTCATCACTTTAATGATAGCCCCGCTTTCTTTAGCAATATCTAGGGCATCACGTAAAACAGCTTCATCAACTTCATAACCTTTTGGTGTTGCTATACGAAGTTCAAATCCAAGTTTAGCAGCAAGCATCAACCAAGAATTTGTCATATTATTTCCATCACCAATGTAAGCGACAATAGCATCCTCTGCTATACCATACTCTATCATTGTCATATAGTCAGCTAAAAGCTGTACAGGATGATACGTATCTGTCAGTCCATTAATCACAGGAACTTTTGAATACGATGCAAACTCTTCTATCATAGAGTGTTCATAGGTACGTATCATCACCATATCACACATACTTGAGATAACTCTTGCTGTATCTTTTACAGGTTCACCTCTACCTAAATGAATATCACGGTTTGAGAGAAAAAGTGCATGCCCTCCAAGCTGAAACATACCCGTTTCAAAACTAACACGCGTTCTTGTCGAACTCTTTTCAAATATCATAGCAAGCGTCTGCATCTCAAGCTCTTTCTTAAAAACACCTGCTTTTAAATCTTTTTTTATTTCTAAACCAATATCAATAATTTCTAAAATCTCTTCTTTTGTAAAATCTTTGAGTGTTAAAAAATGTCTCACTGTAAATCCCTAGTTTTTGTTTATAAGCTATTTTAATATACTTTTCTTTAAATTAGCTATTATTTAGCATTTTGGCAACTTCTTTTGCATGGTATGAGATGATTATGTCTGCACCTGCGCGTTTAAAGCCTATCATAGTCTCCATAACAACTCTATCATAATCTATTAAGTCATTCATTCCAGCAAATTTCAACATCGCATATTCGCCACTTACATTATAAACAGCCATAGGAAGCGTAGTCGCATCTTTAATCTCCCGCACAATATCAAGATAGGCAAGAGCAGGTTTCACCATCAAGATATCTGCGCCTTGTGCTTCATCACTAATACTTTCAGCAATGGCTTCACGACGATTTGCAGGGTCCATTTGATATGATGCACGATCTCCAAAACTAGGGCTTGATTCAGCCACATCACGAAATGGCCCATAATATCCACTAGAAAATTTTGTAGAGTACGCCATAATCGGAAGATTTTCATATCCTGCTCCATCAAGTGCAGTTCTGAGTGTTTGGATGATACCATCCATCATTCCAGAAGGTGCTATCATATCTGCACCAGCTTTTGCATGAATAATCGCTTGTTGTCCTGAGATATCTAGGGTCGCATCATTATCGACTGTTTCATGCTCTTCATCAATAATACCGCAATGCCCATGGTCCGTATACTCACAAAAACATAAATCTGTTACAACAAACATATCAGGATGTGCTTGTTTGATCGCTCTAATAGCAGAGGCAATAATCCCATGTTCACACAAAGCATCACTCCCAATAGAATCTTTCACATCAGGAATCCCAAAAAGGATAACAGAGTAGATACCAAGCTCTTTTAAATCAGCACACTCTTTGATAACCTCATCTATACTCATTTGAAAAACACCTGGCATAGAAGCTACTTCTGTTTTAATCCCCTCTCCACTACGCACGAACAATGGGTATATGAAATCATCTGTACTTACATGAGTCTCACGAACTAAAGCACGAAGATGCTTATTTAAACGAGTTCTACGAAATCTTTGAAACATTTTTAAACCTTTACTTTATTAATCTTTTGTATAATAAACTTTTTAGACAAATATTTTACCATTTAAAGATTAAATTAATGAATATAAACATTTCTGAAGTAGCAAATTTACCATCAAGGTTTGGTAATTTTAATGTACAATCCTTTAAAGAAGGGCAAAAAGAACACCTTGTTATCTCTGCAAAAGAGCTAAGTGATGTACCCATAGTACGTGTACACTCTGAATGTCTTACAGGCGATGCCATTGGGAGCTTGAAGTGTGACTGTCGTGACCAGTTAGAGTATGGGCTAAAGATGGCAAATGAGACCGGAGGTATGGTTATCTACCTTCGTCAAGAAGGGCGTGATATCGGGCTTTTAAATAAAATAAACGCGTATGCCCTACAAGACAAAGGTTTCAATACAGTCGAAGCAAATCACCAACTCGGATTCGCAGCAGATGAGAGAACTTATGAAATTGTTACTTTTATACTCAATCACTACAATATTAAAAAGATAAAACTTTTAACAAATAATCCAGACAAGATTAATTCTATCAGTGATATCGAGATTATCGAACGTGTACCAATAGTAATGGAGTCAAATATACATAATGAAAACTATCTTGATGTCAAACGTGATGAAATGGGTCATATGCTACCAAAGGACAGATAGATGCCTATAAACATCAAAGATGATGACTTAGAGACTGCTCTTAAAAAATTAAAAGTAAGAGAGAACAATTTTCAAATTCTTGAAAAATTAAATAATTTAGGCAGTTGGGAAGTTGATCTAAAAACACATAAGTCTATCTGGTCTAAAAATAGTTACCTTCTGTATGGCTATGAACCTTTTTCTTTTGAACCTACAATGGATATATTTTTTATGCATCTTATTCCAGAAGATGTTGAACGTGCAAAAATGAAACTCCAAGAACTTATCAAAAGTAAAGAACCTGGAACTTTTGAAGGAAAAATGAAACTTAACTCAGGAAAAATTTTAGATATTGTTGTAAATGCACAAATACTTTATGATGAAAATGGTGAAGCATCCAAGCTTATAGGAACTACCCAAGACGTCACTCAAAGAGTGAAAAATGAAAAACTTTTACATGAGAGTTCTTTAGAGCTCAAGCATCAAGCACATCATGATGTTCTAACGGAGCTTCCAAACAGAGCACTTTTTAAAGATAGGCTTGAGCGTTCCATTCTTGCACATAAACGCAGTCAGGGGAAGTTTGCTCTTTTATTTATTGATCTTGATCATTTTAAAGACATCAATGATTCTTTAGGTCATCATATCGGTGATGAAGTTCTCAAAGAAGCAAGTATCAGGCTCAAAAAATCTATTCGTGAAAATGACACACTTGCCCGTTTGGGTGGTGATGAGTTTACCATCATTCTCAACGATATAAAAACAGTACAAAGTGCTGAAAAAGTTGCTAAAAAAATTATCAATAAAATGCATAAACCTTTTTCTATTTCAACCCTGCATTTACATATCACCGCAAGCATTGGTATAGCCATCTATCCAGATGATGCCACCGATGAGAACAGTCTCATCAAATATGCCGATGCTGCAATGTACAAAGCAAAAGAAAATGGTCGTAACTCTTACATGCTTTACAAAAGAAATATGACAGCCTCTGTATACAAAAGAGTGATACTAGAAAACAGCCTAAGAATTGCCATAAAAGAGGAACAGTTTGTTGTCTATTTTCAACCCCAATACTTAGGAGAGACAGACACTCTCATAGGTACTGAAGCACTTGTAAGATGGAAGCATAGTGAACTAGGTCTCATCCCCCCAAATGATTTTATACCACTTGCAGAAGATTTAAATCTTATTGTTGAGATTGATAGGATTGTCATGAAAAAAGCCATCAAGCAATATGCGAGATGGTATAAAGCAGGCTTCAATCCAGGGAAGCTTTCACTCAATCTTTCAATGAAACAACTTAATGAAGCTGACTTTATTAACTACCTATTGCTCATACTCCAAAGATATAAATTTGACAAAAACAAACTTGAACTTGAAGTCACCGAAACACAAGTAATGCAAAACCCTGAACTCTCTATAAAAAAACTGCAACTCATAAGTGATTTGGGAATTGACATTGTTATGGATGATTTTGGAACGGGCTACTCTTCACTCTCTTATCTTAAAAAATTACCACTGAACAAACTAAAGATAGACCAATCATTTGTGCGTGACATACCAAATGATGAAGATGATATGACCATTACAAAAACCATCATCGCTATGGGAAAAGCTTTTAATCTCAAACTCATCGCAGAAGGCGTTGAGACACTTGAACAAAAAGAGTTTTTGCTCCAAAATGGTTGTGAAGCCATACAAGGGTATTTGTATTCTAAACCAATTCCTCCAGAGGAAATGACTACCTTGTTAGAAACAATCAAAAAGACTTAGACTTATTAAATTTTCAACTTTAAGGAAATCTTATAATACTGCTCAATTGCTTTTTTTCCTAAATAACCAAGAAGTCCATCTACTTTTATAAAAGATGCGGTTGCAATGGCAAACTTTCCACCAAGAGCTATTGCCAAACCATATATTTTTATATCGGCCTTTATTAAGGGTTTGTTATTAATACAACGCATGATATTTTCTGCTGCGACAACACCACTCTGTTCTGCTGTTTGTGCTGTTTGTGGTAAAGATTTTCCATCTCTATCTTCTAACAAAGCACAATCTCCAGCAGCAAAAATATTTTTGTATAGGCGTAAGTACGCATCTACTTTAAGAAGGTTTTTCTCTTTTGGAAAATAAAGCTTTTCTATGAAATCGTGTGCTGACAAACCAACTGCTACAACTCCAAAATCAAATGCTATTGTTTCATTTTCAAAATATACTTTATTGTTTTGCACCTTTGTAACCATTTTTTTTATGATATGTATCCCCATATCTTGTAGTGTATCAAGTGCTTTTTCTCGAGATGTTTCATCGAGTTCTGTTAAAAAGAGATCGGCTATCAAAGAGATCTTCACCTCTTCCTTTAAATTTGACTCATTGATATAGTTTTGCATCTCCGCTGCAATCTCTACACCACTAGAACCTCCACCAATAACAATAATGTTACTTAATTGTTGCTCTTTTTGAAAATGTTTGACAATTGTATTTTCAAAATGCTGTTTCAAATACAAGGCATTTGATAAATTTTTCACTTCATAAAGCTTTTCATGCTTCAAAAGAGATGGCAAAAATGTTTGCACTCCTACTGCTACAAGAAGATAATCAAAACAGTACTCTCCTCCTCTGCAGATTACTTTTGTCTCTTGTATATTTATTATTTCATCTTGAATAAATTGAAACCTTTTATCTATCCCTTGCACAAGTCTATCCAAAGGAATAATAATATCCTCAAGTGAAAGCTGTAAAGCAACAAGGTTGTAACTCTCAGTTTGTAAATAGTGGTAGCGATTTTTATCTATAAGTGTAACATCCAAAAAATCATTATGAGCAAAAGTCTCTAAAGCTTTAATGCCACCATATCCACCACCAAGAACAAGAACCTGTTTTTTACTCTTCATTATAGACCCTCTTTAATGTGCCGAGCATGTACCTTCATCAGCAATTTTTTTGAGCTGCTTAGAAGAAAATTCTACTATACTCTGCTCAACTGTCGGTGATTCAGCATCGAAGTAGACATCGAGTCCAGCCTCAGCAAACTTTGCAGCAGGAGAAGTCCCTATGCCTGAAACAACTAAGGCGTCGGGTTGTAAATCCATTATATTGGCAACTGCATTACCACATGCACCACCAGAATGACCTGGGTTTTCAATAACTTCAACATCTTTAATACTATTATCTTCCAAAGTTACAACCGTATAAAACTTTGCTTTACCAAAGTGCGCACCTCTTTTGGAAAGATAACCCATATTTTCATCTGTTGGATACACTACTTTCATATTTTTTCCCTTTTATTGGTTTCTACTGCACTCTTGTGCATGTTACAACCATGCTTTCATAAGAAGGTCTAAAGAAAAGACACTTCCTAAAAAAACCGACTATCCAAATGTTTCACTCAAATCAACAGCACCTTCATCTGAATAATACTCTCTATATCTTGAATAGTACATTAAAAACAGTGGCAAAATATATCACAAAAGTTGCTATACGGTAAACTCTATCAAGAAAATTTAGATTCATTTAAAGCGCTGAGTCTTCTTTGTGATTTCTCTAGAATACAGAGAAGTTTTTGAGTGGTTTCGTTTAGCTCCGCATAATACAGCTTTGCTTTATCAAGTTCAAGAGGATCTATTTTAGAAGAAGCAAATAATTTAGAAAACAATCCCTTCTCTTTTTTTTCGCTAAAAAATATTTTGTATATTCTTGCATATTCTAGATGCCAAGTCTCGTGAATTGCATCAAGTTCACTATAAAACTGTGAACCTAAAAGAGACTCAAGATGATACTTTTCATCATAAAGCCACTGACCAACATCACACTG
>NZ_JALSKT010000055.1 GCF_026988655.1 Sulfurimonas sp.
TAATTATGGACAATTATTGCATAAATTATATAAATATAGCTATAATTGCACAAAACACCTTACTAATAATTTAATTTAATACTCATATAAGGAGTCAACTATGCAGCACCCAGAACCAACTGAGCATGAAATAAAGCTCAACACCA
Source organism: Sulfurimonas sp. (assembly GCF_026988655.1). GTDB lineage: Bacteria > Campylobacterota > Campylobacteria > Campylobacterales > Sulfurimonadaceae > Sulfurimonas. Next base: position 147 of record NZ_JALSKT010000055.1, read on the forward strand.
AAAGATATATAGTCTCCAAAACAAATCCTAAGGGATAATTGAATACGGTAATGACTATTTTGTTGAAATCTCAGGCTACAGCGAAGCTGAACTTATAGGTGAACCACACAGTATTATTCGGCATCCCGATATGCCAAAAATTGCATTTAAAATGATGTGGGACAGAATCAATCAAGCACAAAACTTTATTGCTGTGGTGAAAAATCTTGCCAAAGATGGAAGTTATTACTGGGTTGTAACAGAATTTGAACCAAAAGTTGACCCCATCACAAACGAGATTATTTCGCATACTGCGTTTAGAAAAGCTGCACCACAAAAAGCCATAGATATTATTGAGCCAATTTATAAAAAAATGTTAACGATTGAAGAGCATGGCGGGATGGAAGCTAGTGAAAAATATTTACGTGGTTTTTTAGAAGACAATAACACAACATATGATGAGTTTATCAATAAAACTGTGGGTAATTCTGGGCTTTTTAAGATATTTTTTACAGCTATGAAAAAGCTTTTTTCATAAAATAAGTCAAATTTAGATAAAATACCTTTTTTAAAAGGATATTTTATTGAACTTAAAAGAGACGCTCATTGCTGATGAGTTAGACTTACCAGACGATTTTTTCAAAAACATACAAAAATACAAAGAACATCTTTTTAAATGGAATAAAATCCATAACCTCACAGGTGCAAAAAATGAAGCTATGGTTGATGAGTTCATCCATGATGCTGTTTATCCTGTCTCTTTTTTACCAAAAGTAAACTCTTTGATGGACATAGGAACAGGCGCAGGTTTTCCGGGGATGATTTTAGCTTTGGCACTCCCGGATACTCAGGTGACTCTTGTTGAACCCCTTATGAAAAGAGCCAGTTTTTTACAATTTATCAAAGCAGATTTAGGTCTTGACAATGTTCGAGTTGTAAAAAAAAGAGTTCAAGATATGGAAGATGAAAACTTTGATCTTATCACATCACGGGCAGTTACTGATACTAAAATACTTTTGGATTTAAGCAAAAACTTTCGAGATGAACACTCTAAACTTCTTTTTTATAAAGGTGAAAAAGTTTTTGAAGAGCTTGAAGATGATGTTACTATGAACTATAAAATTATTGAGACACAAAACAGACACTACTTACTTCTAGGAGAAGACTTATGATACTAAAATTTTTACTTATTGCGGCGGTCATTGCTATCGTTTATTTTGTATTTTTTAAAGCAAAACCATCGCTTAACAGTGCAAATAAAAAAAATGATAAAAAACCTGAAGTCAATGATATGGTCGAGTGTGAAGTCTGCGGTGTCTACACAGAAATTCATGAAGCAATTTTGAGCAATGGCAAATATTATTGTTCTAGTGAGTGCTTAAAAAAGGGTAAATAATGCTATTTTTTGGACATAGATTTATCCCAAGTGAGAAGTTTTACCATATTTTTGACATTGATACTATCCTCATAACACCACCAAATTCCACTATGTATCTTGAATATGATGAAGCAAATCTTGACATCATCACCTATCTCAATGATAATCACATCGCCTTTGCACTCAAAGTCTCCAATGTCACAGAAGTAGTCTATGCTTCTGCACTCAACGCGGCGTATATTGTTGTTACTCAAGATTTAGCAAAAACAGCACAAAAGCTCGCAGAGAACTATCTTTTTGATGCAAAAATTTTAGCGCATATCGACAAAGAAGAGGAGATTGAAGAGCTCACTCTTTTAGGGATAGATGGGGTAATATGCCCTAGTGCAGTTGTACGACTAAGCTCATAAAGATGAGAACCTTTTTTGCTCTATCTACTGCGTTTATACTTCTTTTTAGTGGATGTAGCACAAAAAAAACGCATCCAAACGCAGTAAAGTTTACAAGCTACAAAAAACCTGCCAAGAAAAAAACTTCACACTATAAACTCAAACACAAAACACCCATCACTTTAGCACTGATGCAAGAGTATAAAAAATGGTACAACACACCTTATCGATACGGTGGCACAAACAGTTGCGGCATCGACTGTTCTGCACTTGTACAAAACATTTACAAAGATGCCTTTGCACTTAAGATCCCCCGTACAACTAAAAAACAGATAAAGATAGGACGCTGGATAAAAAAAAGCCAACTACGAGCAGGAGATTTACTCTATTTTAAAACCGGTTACAATATTTTACATGCCGGAATATATCTTGAAAATGGAAACTTCATTCATGCTTCAGATAAAAAGGGCGTTATTATCTCAAATCTGCACAATCCATACTTTAAAAGCACCTATTACCAAGCAAGACGAGTTTTACCCTAAAACACTGCGTTTGAGATTTGGCTTTAAAGCTGTAAGCATCTCATAGCTGATAGTCCCTGCAAATTTTGCAGCAACTCTTGCGTCATCAAAGATAAGCAACTCTTCTTTGTCTGATAAAAATGAACTGTTATCCATTGAAATTCTTCCAGCTATATTTACACCCTCTGGTGTGATATAGTTGTTCGAGCAAGAGCGTAAAAAACCATCTCCATAACCAAAGTCATAGTTTGAAAGTGTGCAGTTTTTCTGTGCTTTGTATGTCGCACTGTACCCTACGCACTCTCCTGCTTTTAGATTACGAGTTGAGAGTTTTTTTGCATAAACACTCAGGATAGGTTTAAGCTTTGCTGCGTTTGAATTGTTCTCAAGTTCTAAACAACCATAGGCTGCAATGCCTACACGCGCCATGTCATCTCTAAAGTCATCACCGCGAAAGAGTGCCGCTGAATTAGATGAATGAAAGCGTAAAGGTTCAAAGTTGTATCTTTTTGCCAAAGAAGTGGCACGCTCTTTGAGTCTCTCAAAATTACTGTTTTGCAAATCATAGATACTGTTTTGTTCATCTGCACTACTGTGATGGGTAAAAATACCTTCAAGCTCTAAGCCTTGCTTATCAATACGCTCAAACGCAGCTTCAAGCTCCTCTATCTCAATACCATTACGGTTCATCGCAGTATTTACTTTAAGTTCTACTTTTGTCCCTTTTGGGAACTTTTTTATCTGTTTGAGATCATTTATCGTGTAGCGAATTTTAGAAGCTGTCCCTACTGCGTTTGAACTCTCACGTGGAGTATCTGCCAACACCAAAATATACTCAAAAAAATCTGCTACTTTTTTTGCTTCATCACAAGAACGTACTACCGCTTTTGTAATGCCATACTCTTTTGCCATTTGTGCCACTTCTATAAGTCCGTGACCATAAGCATTATCTTTTAAAACAAGCGCTATTTTATCTTTACCACAAGTTCTTTTCGTGATAATATCAAGGTTATGAAAAAAATGATTTTTATTTAGAGTTATGAAAGCCATAAAGGAATTATACACTATGAAAAGCCAAAAAAGACTAATCGCAGAGTTTCAAATGCAAACTTTTACACAAATTATCTTTCCCCATGAAGCTACGGACTGGGCAGAGTATCTCCAAGAGGCACAAAGCACTTTTGTCAACATCATTAATGCCATCCGAAAATATCAAAAATGCCTCATCATCTGCCATGATGTAAACGCAGTAAAAGAACATTTTTTAGACAAACACAACCTCATCTTTGTTGCTTATACGACAAATGACACTTGGGCTAGAGACTGCTCAGCACTCACAGTAGAAGAAGATGATAAAAGAGTTCTTTTAGACTTTACTTTTAATGCTTGGGGAGGAAAGTTTGACGCACAAAAAGACAATCTTCTGAGCTGCACACTAGCACAAAAATACCCCTACCCTCTGAAAAAAATCGACTTTGTTCTTGAAGGTGGCGCTGTCGAGAGCAATGGTGAAGATATGCTTTTAACAACATCGTCTTGTATGCTCAATGAAAACCGAAATCCCCATTTAAACGCAAGCCAAATCACACAAAAGCTCAAAGATTTTTTTGGCGCAAAACATATCCTCTACCTCAACCATGGCTACCTTGCAGGAGACGATACTGACTCGCATATCGATACACTTGCACGATTTATCTCTAAAGATACTATCATGTATGTGCAATGCAAAGACACAACTGACGAGCATTATCATGAGCTCAAAAGCATGGAAGAAGAGTTGCAGATGATAGCCAAAGAGAAAAATCTCAAGCTAATTGCGCTGCCTATGCCTGATGCTATCTACTACGAAGAGGAGCGTCTCCCTGCAACCTATGCAAACTTTTTGTTTGTTAATGACGCAATTTTGCTCCCTATATATAATGTTCCTCAAGACAAAACAGCTATCACACTTTTTGAACAAACCTTCCCAGAGAGAGAAATCATCCCTCTTGATGCCTCTGTTCTTATCCGTCAACACGGCTCTATTCACTGTATAAGTATGAATTTTTGACTTATTAAGCTTTCACAAAGTCTAACAAATGTAAAATAAATTTATTAGTTAAGGAAAAGATTATGCTTTTAGAAAGTTATGTTTGTTAGAGCAAAGAGTAGGATAGAAATGCATAAATTACTTGAACGTCAACTCCAAGCAAGTGGCATAAGCATTGATGAAAATTTTTTATCTATGGTCAATCAAACTTACAAAGATGCTGATGCCGCAAGAAAACTACTTGAACATTCTTTAGAAGTGAGTTCTCAAGAAATGCGTGAGCTTTATGAGAAACTCAAAGAAACATCCCAAAAAAAACTACAGGCAACACAAGAGAGATTTGAGCGACTACTGCATGAACTAAGAAGCCAATACATTCTGTATAGTTTTGATAAAAATTTCATTTGTACTTATGTCAGCAATTCAGTTACAGATGTTTTGGGCTACACAAAAGAAGAGTTTGTGGGAAATAATTTAAGAGATATTCTTACAAATGATCCTATAAATGAACAAACAATTATTGAACCACAAAAGTTTAAACAAGAAAAGATACCCCAATCAAATATTGCCTCTGTGTATCATAAAGATGGAAGCATTCGCTATCTCGAGCTTGACCGCTATCCCATCGTAAATAGTGATGGAGAATTACTCGAAATTGAGGGTATTGCCAAAGACATCACTGAGCAATATCTCACGCAAGAGAAGATGGACTATCTCTCAACGCATGATATTCTTACTGGACTAACCAACAGATATAATCTTTACAATAAGCTTGAATACCTGATTGAAGATGCTAAACGTAACGGCAAAGAGTTTGCCCTTTTTTATCTTGATTTGGATAACTTCAAACTCATTAATGACACTTTTGGACATGATGCGGGAGATGCTTTTCTCAAAGACACAGCCACTCTTTTACAAAAACAAATCAGACAAAATGACATTTTAGCACGTATCGGTGGTGATGAGTTTGTCATCGTCTACACAAACATACATAAAAATGACATAGCCAAACTTGCACAAGGAATACTAGAAACTTTTACGCAAGACTTAGATACAAAGTATAAACATCTTCAAGTCACTGTAAGCATTGGTATCTCTTTTTATCCAAATGATGGGGAAGATATAGACTCGCTACTACAAAGTGCTGACAAAGCGATGTATGCCATTAAACATCATGGCAAAAATAACTACAGTATTTCATAAAGAGTCAGTTGCGACTAAGCTGTTCCTGTAGTTCTTTATCTTCTCTTGGTTCTACAGAAAAATGAAGATTTTTTGTAACATTGATGACGTATACGTTTTTTTCACTAAGAACACTCTTCCCTTTTACATAAGGAATAGTCCACTCAGTATTATAATACTTGTCAGATACTAAAAATAGTATGTTCTTACTAGGTTTGATTTTTGTTTCTCTTTGCATCTTCCATTCATTGTTTCCATTAGATATTTCAAGAAGTGCTACGCCCATTAGTCTAGCATTGGTGTCAAAAAGAAGTGCAAATTTAGCTGTATCAACATCATACATAATCACACCATACTTTTGCGTTAGTACAACAATCTGTTCTTGTGTTGTCTTTTCAAAGTTAATTGCTGTCTCATTTGTGTCATATCTAAATTGAAACTCATCTTTATACATATCTTCTTGCGTAAGAGGAAGTATCTTTTTTGCAAGTTCTATGTAACTGATGCTAGGGACATTTTGTATTTTTTGCACAAATAACTCTTTTTTATTTAAGATAGCTGTTCCACTCAGGATAAGATAGGTTGCCAGCGCAAAACCTAAAGCTATTAAAACAGTGCGTTTTATCTTTTCTATTGTACTCATAATCTACCTTTTTAAATTAAAAACAGAATTCTAGCGAAACTTAACACTTATGTAACACTTTTTTTATACTATTTCTTTAATAAATTTTTAAAAGAAGGTTATCCATGAAAAAAATCATTCCCTTATCTTTACTTACCCTCTCACTACTCAATGCAGATGTTATTCTAGAACCTCTTGAAGTGCAAGCAACAACGCTCAGTGATGTAGCACAAAATGCTCAAACCTCAGCAGATGTAGCACAAACACTCTCTAGCAATATTCCTAGTGTTGATATGTCACGCCGTAGCGGGATAGCCAATGACGTTCTCATTCGCGGTCAGAAACGTGACAATATCTCTGTAGAAGCAGATGGAACAAAAGTGTATGGTGCTTGTCCAAACAGAATGGATCCTCCAGTTTCTCATATCCTAGCAAGTCAAATAGAGTCTATAGAAGTAACAGAAGGTCCTTATGATGTTACAACTTATGGAAATATGAGCGGTGGTCTCAAAATTACAACCAAACAACCAACAAAAGAGATAAAAGGTCAAATAAACTTAGGCTTTGGCGCATGGAACTACAAAAAATTTGGCGCAACCGTCAGTGGGGGCAATGACCTCATCCGCGTCTTAGTCACAGCGTCCAAAGAGTCTAGTGATCAGTACAAAGATGGCGATGGACACACACTAGCCCAGCAGGTTATCGCAAATGGTGCACCAGTTGCTAACCAATACCAAGCGAAATATGAAGATATGCAAGCCTATACAAAGCAGTCGATGATGGCAAAAGCCTTCGTCACAACGGCAAAAGACCAAGAACTGCGTTTGAGTGTAACAGCAAACAGAAGTGACAATATCATGTATGCAAACTCTCCTATGGATGCTATCTTAGATGATTCTAACATCTACAGTATTGCATATAATATTGACAATATTTCAGATATTTATAAAAATATCAACCTCCAATATTACTATTCAGATGTCGATCACCCTATGAGTACAGAGTATCGAAACGCAGCATTAATCGATGCTCAAAATAAAACAAATCATATGTGGACAACGATGCAAGGCATCAAACTCAAAAATAGTTTTGACATTGATACTTACAAAATTCTTCTTGGAGTTGATGCAAGCAAAAGAACATGGAGGGGCGAATATGTCAACAATGTCTCTGGCGCAGTTCTTGGTAACAGTATAGACCACGCGACTACACAAAACAGTGCACTCTTTACAACACTTGAAAAAACTTATGGTGACTTTGATGTCAAATTTGGTGCGAGATATGACTACTCAACTGTTGATAGTGACCTTGTGGGCTATGATAAAAACACTTATAATGCACTCAATGCAAATGTTTTCACAACCTATGCACTTGCACCAGAACACAAGATCTTTGTAGGAGTTGGTCAAGCGTCTCGTGTTCCAGATGGACGTGAGTTGTACTTTCAAAAAGGTGCAGCAATTATTGGCACACCAGATTTAAAACAAACTACAAACCGTGAAATCGACTTTGGCTATGAAACAAACAATGATGATTTTAAATTGAAAATCAAAGGTTTTTACTCAATGCTACAAGATTACATATATATAAACTCCAATAAAACCGCAAATTTATTTGAAAATATAGATGCGACTATTTACGGTGCAGAGATAAGTGGCTCATACTATGTAAATGATGATATCACTGTTGATATGGGTGCATCTTATAAAGTTGGAAAAAAAGATACAGCACTCACAGGACAAACAGATAAAGACCTTGCAGACATCGCACCACTGCGTGCAAATCTAGCAATCAACTACGAATACGCAAACAACTCTGTAGCTACCATAGAGACACAAGCAAGTGATGCATGGAGTGCCTATGACGCTGACAATGGAGAACAAGCACTCGCAGGCTGGGCTATCTTAAATATGAAAATAAAACACGCAGTCAATAAAAAGTTTAACCTAACTATAGGAGCAAACAACCTCTTTGATGTTACCTACGCACAAAGTAATACCTATGCAGACTTAACACTCATCACTGCTGGAACAACACAAGCAATGCTTTTAAATGAACCAGGTAGATATATCTACACAAACTTAGACTTTAAATTTTAGTCTTCTCTCTCTTTTGAGAGGAAGCACTAACACTCCGCTAACACATTAAATATACAATACGATTATCTAAACAAAACAAAAGGACAAACAATGAAAACTTTATCTATACTTTTATCAACTGCTGTAGCAGGAATTTTACTCAGCGGTTGTGGCTCTAGTAGCACAACAGACACAACAGCACTTGTAACTTCTGGACAACTTGTTGACAATTATGTTGCCAATGCTGACTATACTTGTGCTGATGGAAGCACAGGCGTTACAGATGTTAATGGCTCTTTTAATTGCCAAACTTTACCAGTTAGCTTTAGACTTGGAGGACTCAAACTTGGTGAAATCGCTCAAGTTCCAGATGACAGACAAGTATTTCCTCAAGATTTAGCCGGTGTTAATAGAGGCGATGTAAACAACAGCAGAGTTCTTGCAATGGCACGTTTTTTACAATCATGTGATGATGACAATGACACAAAAAATGGGATAAAAATACGCGAACAAGTAAGAGCTGCGTTTGAAGATGCAAATGCAACATTTAATGCTGATGACTTGGATGCTTATGCTGAGGATGCAAACATTACACTTATAGATTATAATGACTCACTAGAGCATTTAAGCCAAACTACTGCGTTTGTAGAGAGTGTAGATAGCATTGAAAAACTTCCGACAGATGTAAGAGAAGCACTTTTAACTCCAGCATCAACACTCACACAAGAGGTAAAAAATACACTTTCTTTTATGGGTAACGAAGAGCGATTTGCTTATGATGTTTACAACTATCTTTATACTTATCACGCACAAAATGGAGAGGCGATTAATCAACTCACAAACATTGCCACAAAATCTGAATATACACATATCCAAACGGTACAACTTCTTGTAAAAAAATACATCACTTCCCCAGATGAGTTTACAAATGTAGATATGCCAGAACTTGGATACAAAGATACAAACATCAGTGATATGCAAGCTGGTACTTATGACATTCAAGCTATTCAAGACTTATATGATTCATTAACAGCTAAGGGTGAAGAGTCAAAACAAGCTGCCTTAGAGGTAGGCTGTATGGTTGAAGTGACTGATATTAATGACTTACTTGCCGATATCCAATCTGCCAAAGATTCAAATGCGACAGATGTTACTACTGCGTTTGAGTTCTTACGAGATGGAAGCTACTCTCACTACTGGGCATTTGACAAAGGACTTAAAAACATGGGAGTAAGTGATGGTTGTTGTGTTCTCGGAGACGAGTATTGTCACCCAGAATATCCACAAAATGAAAATGGTGGAAATGGTAACGGACAACAAAGAGGTAAAAAATAAGTATATAAAGAGTGCGCTCAAGCACTCTTTAGGGCCCCAGTAAAAACTCACTTCTAACTTTTTCTTCCCCATTTATCAAAATCGAGATGTAATGTTTGCCCGCATAATGTTTTCGTGTAGTCAAGTTTTTAAAACTCTGTTTTTTTGTAAAACTTTTAGAAAATTCTTTCACTTCATTTTGACTTATCATAAAAACTTTTCTCTTATGTGTTTTATTTGCCTTAAGATAGTCAATCGCATATTCAACTCGCACATTTCCTATGATCTCTTTACTTCTAAGTTCAAAAGAAAAAGTCATGGTATCATTTATCTGAAGCACCTTTTCATGGGTAAAATTTCCAACATACACATAACCTGAATGAGCAAAGCCAAAAAGCTTTAAAGCCCTTATATCTCCTTGCTTGAGTAAAGTACGAGAGCCATGTTTACAAATCCAGTCTAGTTCTTTAGAAATGCCAAGGTTCTTTTGCACAAATGCTAACACCAAATCAGGATGATCTTTTGAAATGTCATTCAAATTATTTGCCACTGACTTGCGCACATATTTACTTGTATCATTTTTCAAAAGTTCTATAATTTTAAATACTTCACTAGGGTCTTTTTTAAAACATTGCAAGGCAACAGCCCAAGGAAGTCGTGGACGACAGCCTTCTGAAGCAAGTCTTCTCAAATGTTCATCTTCACTTTTTGTCCAAGCCCGCAGCTGAGACATTGTTCGTTTTTCATCTTGTAAAATAAACTCTCGTATAGCAAACTCACTGCTAGATTCGACGGTAAAGAGGGCTAAACCCTGCATTGACTCTTCAAAATCATTCATCCCAAACAAGGCAACAAAATCTTCAAAAAACATCGCTTCATAGGAGTAAAAATGCTTTGAAACAGGCTTTAAAATAGCCAACTGTTCAGCGTAAGACAAAGGAAGACACTCACCTAAACGCAGTGCAATATGCCGCATACGCCCCTTGAGTTCTAAGTCACCCCAAAGAGTATCAAAAACAGAGGCAACAAAACCAGCATCATCAAAAAGTGCATACTCTTTTTTTATCTCTAAAGCCAAGTTCTCTATGTAAGATTTTGTGTACTTATTTTTTAATAATTCTGCCATTGGATATTCTTTTTTTATTATTTTAGCATAACAATCATCTTAACACTGAGTACGATTGTTTTATAAAACTGTTTAGCAGCTACTCTTCTTAAAGCACACGGTAAATCAAAACTAAGATAACTTCAAAACTAAAGTCACCCTAAACTTGATTCAGGGTCTAGTTTATATGAAATTATAAGCTAGATTCCTAGTCAAGCTGAGAATGACTTGAGTTTTGATTTACCGTACTTAAAGCACTTCTTCATAAAAAAGAAGCTAAAATCACTTTATGATAACAAGATACCCTACTAAAAAAATATTTGTCGGTGATGTAGCAGTTGGTGGTGATGCACCTATTTCAGTTCAGTCTATGACTTACTCAGATACGCATAATGTTGCGGCAACTGTTGAGCAGATAAATAGACTTCATTTTGCAGGTGCAGACATTGTCCGTGTAGCAGTGCCGGATATGGAAGATGCTTTAGCACTCAAAGCCATCAAAGAGCAAACCTCTTTGCCTCTGGTAGCAGACATTCATTTCAACTATAAGCTTGCACTTATTGCTGCTGAGTCTGTAGACTGTATCCGTTTTAATCCTGGAAATATCAGCGATAAAAACAAAATAAAAGAGATAGTAAAAGCCTGTCAAGAGAGAAACTTACCGATACGTATCGGAGTAAATGCAGGAAGCTTAGAAAAAGAGTTCGATGACAAGTATGGACCTACCGCTGAAGCTATGGTGGCATCTGCAGATTATAATATCAAATTTTTAGAAGATTTAGGATTTGATGACATCAAAATCTCACTCAAAGCAAGTGATGTGCAAAGAACGGTAGAAGCCTACAGAATGTTACGTCCAAAAAACAACTACCCTTTTCACCTTGGTGTCACAGAAGCAGGAACTATTTTTCATGCAACTATAAAAAGTGCCATCGGTCTTGGGGCACTCCTACTTGATGGTATCGGAGACACTATGCGTATCTCTATCACAGGGGAACTTGAAGAGGAGATAAAAGTCGGTCATGCTATCTTAAAAGACAGCGGCGTGGCAAAAGAAGGGCTTAATATCATCTCATGTCCAACTTGTGGACGCATCGAAGCTGACCTTGTGACAGCAGTAGCAGAGATAGAAAGAAGAACAGCACACATTAAAACGCCACTTGATGTTAGCGTCATGGGTTGTGTTGTAAACGCAATAGGCGAAGCAAAACACGCTGATGTGGCGATAGCTTACGGAAAAGGCAAAGGTCTTGTGATGGTCAAAGGCGAAGTTGTTGCAAACCTTGATGAAGACGCTCTCGTTGATAGATTTGTGAGTGAGGTTGAAGAGATGGCAGCAAAATCATAATGCAAGATAACTTATACAACCTCGCGTTTGAACGCAGTGTACTTAGTTCCATTGTTTTTGAGCCTTCTCAGTTCGATGAGCTGAGTGTTACACTCAAAAAAGATGACTTTTATCTTCCTGCGCATCAAGATATTTTTGCTGCGATGCTTACACTTTTGCAAAAAGATCAACCTATAGATGAAGAGTTTATCAAAAAAGAACTCATAAAAGCGAAAAAATTTGATGAACAGGTACTACTTGAGATTTTATCTGCCAACCCTATCTCTAACACCAAAGCCTATATAGATGAGATAAAAGACAAGTCACTTAAACGCCATCTTTTAACCCTTACAACAGAAATAAAAAGAGTCACAGTTGAAGAAGAATTACCATCTGCTGAAGTTGTGGACATCGTAGAGAAAAAACTTTATGAGATAACACAAGACAATCAAACAAGCGACTTTAAAGACTCCCCAACAATGACTTTTGACACGATGGAATACATCAAAGAGATGAAAGCACGTGGCAATTCTGTACTTGTCGGAGTAGATACCGGCTTTAAAGAACTCAACAAAATGACAACAGGTTTTGGTAAAGGAGATCTTGTCATCATTGCAGCAAGGCCTGCGATGGGAAAATGCCTAGGTAAAGGTACGAAGGTTCTTATGTTTGATGGAAGACTTAAAAATGTAGAAGATATACAAGTTGGTGATCAACTTATGGGAGATGACTCTACCCCAAGAAATGTACTTTCTTTAGCTCGTGGTAGAGAAAAAATGTACTGGGTTCGTCAAAATAAGGGTATTGACTATCGCGTGAATGAAAGTCATATTCTCTCACTTAAACGCAGTAGGAATGAAGGAAAACACAAACATGGAGATGTATTGAACATCTCTGTAAAAGAGTACAATGAAAAATCAAATAAATTTCACTCTAACTACAAAGGCTATAAAGTAGCGGTTGACTTTAAAAAACAAAAACTTCCAATTGATCCTTATTTCTTAGGAGTTTGGCTTGGGGATGGCACAAGCAGTAATGTTTCCATAGCAACGGAGGATAAAGAAGTTGTAGAATATTTAAAAAACTATGCAAAAAAACTTAACTTACAAGTCACAAAACAGCATAACAATAAAGAAAAATGTCCTATGTATTCTATCACTTCAGGACAACGTGGGATTTCAAAGTCTCAAGATCATTCTCTGCAAAAAAAGTTAAGAGACTTACACGTACTTAATTGTAAACACATTCCTCATATCTATGTGCAAAATTCTCAAAAGAACAGATTGGAACTTTTAGCAGGACTTATTGACAGTGATGGATATTATGATGATAAGTTTCATGTTTTTGAAATAGTACAAAAAGATGAAAAACTGGCAAAACAGATAAAGTTTTTGGCAGACTCTTTAGGGTTTCGCGTCTCCATAAAAACAAAAAAAGCAAGAATTAAAAAAATCAACTATGAATGTGATGTTTATAGAGTTCGCATAGTTGGGCATTTAGATAAAATTCCTACAAAAATTGCTCGCAAAAAGGCACGAAAACTTCTCTCAAAACGTGAGCATTTACATACCGGCATACAAGTAGAATATGACAAAGTTGATGAGTATTATGGATTTACAATAGATGGCAACCATCTTTTTTTACTTGAAGATATGACTGTCACACACAATACTTCTTTCATCCTCAACACAGTAAACTCTCTCATCATGCAAGGTAAAGGTGTTGCCTTCTTTTCTCTTGAAATGCCGGCTGAGCAGTTGATGCTGCGTTTACTTTCCATCCAAACTTCCATACCCCTTCAAAAGCTCCGCGTTGGAGATATGAATGATGATCAGTGGTCAAACCTCAACGGTGCCATTGACAGAATGAACTCTGCGAAACTTTTTGTTGATGACCAAGGAAGTGTCAATATCAATCAGCTCAGAAGTAAACTCAGAAAGTTGAAAAACCAACATCCTGAGATTGAGATAGCCGTTATTGACTACCTACAAATTATGTCAGGAGTCGGCAATCAAGATAGACACTTACAAGTCTCTGAGATCTCTCGTGGACTCAAAATGCTAGCACGTGAGCTTGAGATGCCTATAGTCGCGCTCTCTCAGCTAAACCGTGGACTCGAATCCCGCAATGATAAACGCCCAATGCTAAGCGATATTCGTGAGTCTGGGTCTATTGAGCAAGATGCCGACATTATTCTTTTTGTTTATCGTGATGATGTTTACCTTTATAAAGAAGAAAAAGAGCGTGAAAAAGCTGCTAAAGCCGAAGGAAAAGAGTTTACTTCGACTTATGTTGAAAAAGAAGAAGAAGACGCTGAGATCATCATCGGAAAACAGAGGAATGGACCGACAGGTCATGTGAAGCTTATCTTTCAGAAAAAGCTTACACGCTTTGTTGATGCACCTAGCTTTTCTCAAGGAGTAGAAACCGTGTATGAAAATGTTGATACCTCATCGGCAAACATTGACATGGGTACGCCACAAGTTAATATGCCGCAGATTTAAGATATGAAACTTATAGAAGAAGTGACTCTTTTTCAAACGAAAAAAGACATCTTCTCTTTTCTTTTTACTGCGTTTAGTATTTTCATATTTTCCATCTCTTACCAATATTACAAATACACTGAACTTACAAAATTTGATTCACAACTCGTAAACGCAGTAGTACTCAAACAATACACAAAAACAAAGCTAACAAAAAAAGGGAAAATCAAAACCTACCAAGTTTTAAAGCTTAAAAGTGATGATGGTTTTACATTTTATACCACTGCAAAGAAAAAACTTCAAAACCTACAAAACAAAAATATTCAGCTTGAAATTTGGGCAGGAAAGATTACTTTTTATAAGTATCTACGAAATTTTTTCGCTTTTAGTAAGATTTTACAAATATACGACAAGCCTACGCTTATGAGTGATGCTACTGCGTTTATAAGCAGTCAACATCAAGATGCAAATATGTCAAACCTCTACCAAGCACTTTTTTTAGCAAAACCTCTCAACCCACAGCTCCAAAAAACTTTCTCAAATCTCGGCATATCTCATCTTATTGCCATCAGTGGTTTTCATCTCGGTGTACTCAGTGCCATACTCTTTTTTCTTATCAAATACCCCTACAAGTTTTTACAAAATAGGTATTTTCCATACAGAAGTTACACCAGAGACACCTTTATCATCATCGCTCTTATACTTTTTAGCTATCTTCTTTTTTTAGATTTCCCGCCTTCATTACTCCGTGCTTATGCTATGTTAGTTATAGGCTATATTTTATATGCAAGAGGGATAAAAATCATCTCAATGCAGACGCTTCTCATCACAGTGGTTTTACTCCTTGCTCTTTTTCCTAAACTCATTTTCAGTATAGGTTTTTGGCTAAGTGTCAGCGGTGTTTTTTATATTTTCTTATTTTTGATACATTTTAAACATTACAGTAAAGTCAAGCAGTTTATACTCCTACCTTTTTGGGTTTATTTGATGATGTTGCCCTACTCTTTGAGTATATTTGGAAACTTTAGCCTTTATCATCCGCTTTCCATACTTTGGACAACGCTTTTTACCCTCTTTTATCCGCTTGAAATGTTCTTGCACCTTATCTCTCATGGAAGTTTACTTGATGGATTGGTTCAAAAGCTCGTAGAGGTAAATCTAAACGCAGTAAATCATACTACTGCGTTTAGCTATCTAATTATTGAAGTATTACTCTCTTTTATCGCTATTTTCAGTCGAAGGTTTCTCTATGTTTTGCTTTTGTACACTTTCTTGATTTTTATATATTCTATCTATAATGTAGCATAGTTTTAAGCCATAGATAAAGATAATCCAAGAAACATATATCCATAAAAACAAAAACATCAATATAGCAAATGAACCATACATCGTTGTGTAGGATTTATTTAAAAATACATAATAGATAAAAGCATTTTTACTCACACTAAATACAACTGAAATGATAAGAGAGCTGATTGCAGAGGCTTTGGGATTTATTTTCGTGTTTGCAGCGATTTGGAAGATCAGGAAAAAAAGTCCCCAGATTATTATGTAAGGCACAAGAGGGAGGACATCTAAACCATCTGTTAAAGTATTTGAAGCCATCAGTGTTGCGATGTAGCCTGTGATATAAAACGAAATACCTAAAGCAATAGGCGTAAGTGTGAGCAGTGTCCAGTATGTTGTAATACTCTCCCAAATGGTTCTGGGTTTTGCATGAAAGATTTTGTTGGCAATATACTCAAAGTTTTTAAAAAATAGCATTGAAGAGACCAAAATAGCCCCAAAACCAATCGCTCCCATTTTAGATGAATTTTGTAAAAATCCATTGATTTGAATCATCACAGTATCTGAGTTTACCGGCATAAGGTTAGAGAATATAAAACCTTGAATCTTTTCATAATAGTCTGCAAAAGAGGGTAAAGAGGTAAGAATAGCCATAATGATAAGCAAAAGAGGAATAATGGTAAATATAGTATAAAAGCTTAAACTCGCTGCAAAGAGCGTCAGCTCTTTATCGACAAAAGAGCCGACAAAAAATCTGATCTGAGCGATAGCTTTTGCGGCTCTTGTTCGCATACTTCTAGTTGAGTCCCATTTTTGCAGGATTTAAAATGTTGTTTGGATCAAACGCAGCTTTTATCGACTTGAAGAGATTCATCTCCTCGTCCGTAAACGCCATCTTCATATAGGGTGCTTTTGCCAGTCCTATGCCGTGTTCACCCGAGAGTGTTCCACCCAAATCAACAGTCGCTTGGAATACCTCTTCTATCGCTTTATAAGCGATTTTTACCTGCTGGGGGTCACTACCATCAACCATAACATTTGTATGCACATTTCCATCACCTGTATGACCAAAACATGGAATTTTGACATCGTATTTCTCAGCTATGGCGTAAAATTTTTCTAAAAGTTCTGGTAAAACTGCACGAGGAACTGTTACATCTTCATTGAGTTTTTTACTTCCGTAGATGCTTAATGATGGGGATGCATTACGACGTGCAAACCATAAGTCGGCTGCTTCTTTATCATCTTTTGCGATTCTAAATTCAGAACAACCGTTCTCTTTAAACACTTTCTCTATTTGTGTAAGTTGAAAATCTAAATCATCTTCAAGGTTTCCATCCACATCTGTTACGAGTAAAGCACCAGCATCAACTGGTAAGCCTTTGTTAAAAGTCTGCTCAACTGCACGGATAGTAAGATTGTCCAAAAATTCCATCGCTACGGGTGTGATTCCACTTGCCATGGTTTTATACACAGCTTCCATAGCATCGTTTACTGTAGGAAAAATTCCCATAGCAGTTTTTGTCATCTTTGGTTTTGGAATAAGTTTGAGGATTATTTCAGTTAGCACCGCTAATGTTCCCTCACTCGCTATCAAAATACCACTGATATTATAACCCGCTACATCTTTGATGGTACGTTTTCCCGCTCGTATAACATCACCATTTGGTAAAACAGCACGTGTAGCCATGACATAATCTTTAGTGATACCATACTTTGCAGCACGCATACCACCAGCATTTTCACTCACATTACCACCTATAGTTGAGTAATCTTGTGAGGCTGGATCTGGTGGATAAAAAAGACCCACTTCTTCTACCGCACGTTGCAAGTCCATGTTAATAACACCAGGCTGAACAACCGCAACCATATTTTTCATATCAATTTCTAAAATTTTGTTCATATGTTTTTCCATCGCAAGGACAATACCACCACTACTTGGAAGTGCCCCACCAGTAAAACCTGATCCTGCACCACGAGGAACGATAACTATTTTATGTTCGTTACAATATTTGAGTATCTTACTCACATCCTCTTCATTTCTTGGAAACAAAACAGCATCAGGCTCAAAATGTTCACGAGTTGCATCGTAAGAGTAAGCTATCAAATGTGCTTTGTCACTGTAGATATTTTCTGCACCAACAAGTGATGTAAAGTGTTCTATATGTTTTTTATCTATCATTTTCTTTTCCTATTTTGGATTTTTCGTACAAAGCTTGTAGCTCTTTGTTCTCTTTGTTATTTTGCAAGAGTAAGGCATAGTAGTGCGGGGCGTAACTTGTCAGTCTGCTACTTCCTTTGCCAAACCAATTTGCATCTATGTTCTCCACACGTGTATAAAATGGTAAATGTACCCTTCTTTGTTCAAGCGGTGCATCACTAATACTTAAAATATGAAAACTTTTCATATCCACCGTATATATTTTTTTATCTAAAAATATAAAAAGTAGTCCCGTACTTGTTGCATCTGCCATTGCTTGAAAATCTTCGACTAAAGGCGTTGGATGTCCGCGAAAAGAGAGCACAGTAGCGAACAAGTCAGGGTGTATCCACTGCGTATTGATACTTTTACTTATCTGATGATAAATCTCTTCACTTGGTGCGATGAGTAGTGAACGACTATAACCAAATGCCAATTCTACGCTATCACCTACTTTGACATGCCATTTGCCTTTTGGCACAGAATCATTATCTAACATATGAAAATCTGATGTTTGAATGATAGCTGTTTTATTTGCTTCATTAAAGCTCTTTACAACGGCATTTTTTAAGATACTACTATGCTCAGGAGTAATATTATGGACAACAAAGCCACTCACGCCAACATCAATTTTATCGATTTTTATTTCTACTGTTTCGTTTGCATTATCTACTGAGATTATAGGTGCCTCAACCATGGCAGCCATCAACTTAAAGCTTATAAATAAGAGTGTAAAAATGTATTTCATTTGACTTCTTTTCAATTTAATATATGCGATTATAACAAACAAACCTCAGACTAAGCCAAAATTTGATAAAGTTCACAAATAATTTAGAATAGGTTTAGCTTTATGATACGATTTTTCATATTATTTTTATTCTCGATAGCTACATTTGCTTCGAGCGTTGATAGACACAGATGGGAAAACGGTGAAACATATCTCATCTTTTTAGAACAAAACGACCTTCCTGGAAAAGAACTCTATTACAACCTTGACAAAGATGATCAGCGTCTCACTGAGGAGATGCGAAGTGGTATTCACTACCAAATATTGCGTGATGAGCACAATCAAATAGAGCAAGTTTTACTGCCTCTTAATGATGAACTACAAATTCACATTTATAAAGATAAAAACAGTTATAAATTTGAAGCCATCCCCATTATAAGTACAACAAAAACAGAAGCTTTTCACACAACAATCACAAGCTCTCCAATGTACAATATTTTAAAAGAGACAGGTTCAAAAAAATTGGCACAAATTTTTGTCTCAAGTTTTAAACATTCACTCAACTTTAAAAATGACATTCGTAAAGGTGATGAACTCGTGATGATTTATGATCAAAAATATCGCCTAGGACGTCCTTTTTCAATGCCAACTTTAAAAGTCGCTATGATTGAGATGCGTCATAAAAAACACTATATCTATCTTAATGATGATGGAAGATATTATGATGAAAAAGCGCATGAAGTCGAAGGCTTTTTACTTGCCCGTCCTGTACGTGGCGCACGTATCTCATCCTACTTTACCAAACGCAGATGGCACCCTGTTTTGCATAAATGGAAAGCACATCTGGGTGTTGATTATGCCGCACGCCGTGGAACGCCGGTAGTAGCAGCGGGAAGTGGAAGAGTTATCTGGGCTGCGAGAATGGGCAGCTATGGAAATCTTATAAAAATCCGTCACAATGATGGCTATGAAACACGCTATGCGCATTTAAAGTCATTTCGCCGAGGCATCCATCGTGGTAAATATGTAAAAAAAGGTCAGACTATTGGCTATGTCGGAACAACTGGTCGCTCAACAGGTCCACACTTACACTTTGAGCTTAGAAAAAGAGGTCGTGCCATCAACCCACTCAGAGTTGTCCAAGTAACTACAAAAAAACTCAAAGGCAAAGCAAAAAAAGCATTTCTTAGACTCAAAAAAAATTATGACAAAAGCGTTGAGATACACTTAAACAATCAAACACCATTTAAAAAACTGCCTCCTTTTGAAAATATATCATACATACATATGTTAGATAGGAAAACAAATGGCTAAAATAGACTCCATCCAAGAACTCAGCGACCCTCACTTCATCAAACCAATACAAATCAACTACACGCTCAAAGGTATAAAAAGAAAATGGGAAGCCGTTATCTCTCATGATAGTGTCGCTATTTTACTTTGGCATAGAGAAAAAGACTGCTTTGTTTTTGTCAAACAACTTCGAGCTACAGTCCTTAATAAAAATAAAAAAAATGGATATATGTATGAACTTTGTGCTGGTATCATTGATAAAAATACTACAAATGCACAGATAGCTAAAGAAGAGGTTTTAGAAGAGTGTGGCTATGATGTTCCGGTGCAAAACTTAGAAAAGATCAGCACCTTTTATACAAGCGTCGGTATCTCAGGTACTCATCAAACCCTCTACTATGCGGAGATAGATGAGAGTATGCAAAGAGATGAAGGTGGTGGGCTACAAGAAGAAGATATAGAAGTTATCTACATTCCAACCTCCCAAGCTAAAAAGTTTATGTTTGATGAGAGCTATCAAAAAACAACAGGGGTTATGCTCAGTATCTACTGGTTTTTTGAGAACAAAAAGCTTACTTAACCAAATTCAATAGGGTCCATATCTACCTCAGCCAATCTACTTTTAGTAGATTTTACTGCTCGAATGATATCAGTGCTTTTATCGCTTCGTAGCAATATCTCAAAACGGTACTTATTTGCCACACGCTCTATAGCACACTTCCCTGCTCCAACAATTTCAACCCTGCTAAACGCAGCTAGAGCATCTTGCATCTTACGCATTGCTTCTTGTGCCTTTGCTCCATTTTTATGAGAAAATAAAATACGACAAAGCTTTTTATATGGAGGGTATAACTCTTTTCTAAACTCTTTTTCCGTCTCTAAAAAGTTCTCATACTCTTCTATATAAGTTTTAAAAAACTCTTCATTAAAGGTCTGCACAATAACTTTAGCATCTTTAGCACGTCCACTTCTTCCTGACACCTGTATCAAAGATGAAAGTGCTTTTTCTCTGGCTCTATAATCACTCATATTGAGCATGTTATCCATCCCCAAAACGACCGCCAAAGTAACCCCATGATAGTCATGCCCTTTACTCAGCATTTGCGTTCCAACTAAGATATCACTCTCTTTGTCATTAAAGCGTTTGAGTGCTTTTTTGAGCTTATTTGCAGTGGTGATGACATCTCTGTCAAATTGCTCAATCACTGCGTTTGGAAATGTTTCTCTTAGATTATTCACCGCCTCAGCCGTTCCAAGCCGTGAGCTTGTTAGCTGTGGGCTTTGACACTCAGGACAAACTTGAGGAATAGCGCTTGTAAAGTTACAATAGTGGCACTTCAATGCTCGTGAATGCTGATGTACACTCATGCCTACACTACAAAACTCACACTTTATCGTGTGTCCACAATCTTGGCAAATAAGATACTTAAAATTCGCACGTGTAGGTAAAAAAACTATGGACTGTTCTTTTTTTTCTAAAACCTCATGCAGATTAGCTAAAATAAGAGGAGAAAGCGTTTCTGCGCTACGTTCATATATAAACTCTTTGTTTGAACTGAAATGACCACCTTTGAGTCTGACATGTGGAAACTTCACATACGAGCTAAGCGATGGTGTCGCTGAACCTAAAACAACAGTAATGTCATACAATTTTCCCATATATATTGCTATATCTCGCGCATTGTAACGCGGGCGTGAAGAAGATTTGTAACTATCGTCATGCTCTTCATCTACAACTATCAAACCTAAATCTCTTATGGGTAAAAAAAGAGCCGAACGTGCACCCGCTATGATCTTTGCTTCACCACTGTGAATTTTTTCTAGTGCTTTTTTCTTTTGCAGTGGGGTAAGTTTAGAGTGCCACATAACAAAGTACTCACCAAAATGCTCTTTGAGACGTTTTGCCATTTGTGGAGTAAGAGAGATCTCAGGCATGAGAAATATACTGCGTTTACCCTCAGCTATCATCCGCTGAAAATACTTCATATATATCTCAGTCTTCCCACTTCCTGTATCACCAAAAAGAAGTGAGACCTTATGTTGCTGCAAAAATGCAAAAGCTTCTTCTTGTTTTGCTGAAAGGACAATATTTTGCTCCAAGGAGCTTAAAGATTCTGATATAGATATAGGGGTAAAAGGCATCATCAGTGAAAAAGCATCACCTAAAGAACAGATATAATACGAAGAGATAAATTGTGCTAATTGCATCTGCTTAGTAGAGTAAACACCATTAGTTACCTCTAGTATCTCATTTGTTTGAAAAGATGGTTTTTCACAAAGACCAAGCACCACAGCATCTTTAATGCCTTTGTTAAACTCAAGAGTGACTCTTGTGCCTATTGCGATGATTTTTTGAGAGTGGTAAGAGAACTCGCCAAGTGGTGAGCCTATGATTGAGAGAGTGTAGTAGTTCAAAGATTCTATTAGTTTTCTTTTTACTATTTTTATCAAGCTGTATTTATGTTAGACTTGAGAAAGTTTATTTAAACTAAAAAAAAGAACTACTGTTGTTGCTATCGCAATTAATAATATTGCTATCGTTCCTGCATCCATTATAAATCCTTTATTTCTTTCGTTTTGTTTGAAATTTTTGTAACAATAATCGTTATAAAGATAAGAAGAACAAATGTAAATGCAACACCTATCCAAAAAATCGCATCTATATTTGAAGAATCATAACGTTTAATAATACTTCCTACCAAAACTACTAAAATACCAAATGCAATACTCATTGCTATTCTTAGTGTGTTTAGTATTTCTTTTATCTCATCTATTTTAGCCATAAATTATTATACTAAAGTTTTCATTAATTTTATGTAGTAGTTCAATTATTTCGTTAACTTATCACACTCACTACCTGATGTACAGAGAAATTTTCCATCTGCTGGAGTATACTTAAATGTATTAGCATTACCAGCAACTTTAAATGTATATGTTCCACTTGTGCTACTACTCCAACCATCATTACCTGTTGAAGCACTGATAGGATACATCAAAACACCACCAAAAAGACCACCATAATCAATTTGACCAGCACCAGTACCAAGAGGGATATAATCATGTTCACCTTTAATGAGTCTTGCCTGTCTTTCTGTAATGATTCCAGAACGAATAGAAGCAACATCAGCACGCCCTTTTGCGATGGTCGCATCATCACGCGTTGCAGAAAATTTTGGGACTGCTACTGCAGCTAAAATTCCTAAAATGACAATAACAAAAACCAGTTCTATCATTGTAAATGCGTTTTTATTTTTAATATACGACACCTGATCCCCTTAATTTAATAAAATAATTTTGTGTGCCAATTGCACTTTGTAAGCTCAAGCATTTTTGATTTGTACTACTGATAAAAGAAACCTTCAAATCATCATTTGTTGCATTTTTTACTACATCAATACTTATACAATCCACACCATCAATTGAAATAACACTCTTATTATCACTCAGTACTGCGTTTCCAGAGTTTTTCATCTTTTGCATAGCATTTGACATAAGTAAAAAATTTTTATCTGCTGCACCCTTAGAAATCGTATAAGAAGAGATTTCACCAACAGCCGTTCCGATGTTTTGTGCTAACATAGAAACCTTCGCATCATCACGAGTCGCCGCAAGTTTAGGTATCGCAACAGCTGCCAAAATTCCAAGAATTACAATTACAAATACTAACTCAATCATTGTAAAAGCATTTTTCACATCCAATTCCTTAACTGCCCATACATTTTCTAAGTATTGATTAAATACTTTATTCTCTTAAATATATAATCAATACTTAGAAAATAATAACATTTGATAAATTAAAAAGATTACATAAATGTAGAAGAAAATAGCAGAAAAATATTAATAGTGAGATAGTGAATTATTCACCATCTCAACTATGTAAGAATAACTTTTAGTAAGTTACACCACTTGTACCACCAAATTGGTATGCTGTTTGAAAACTACTGTATCCATCAGCTGGCAGTGTTACAGTTATACCATCATTCGTACCATTTAAAGCCACAGTCACCCCTGTCTCTGCTTTATTTGCATTTAGACATGCTCGATCGTTTGTTAAATCATCTGCTACCAAAGTCCCTGATGCTGTATATTTTGCACCCAAGTCACTGATACATGTAGCTAAATCACTTCGCGCTGCAGATAATTTTGCATCATCACGAGTCGCTGCAAGTTTTGGAATGGCAACTGCTGCCAAAATACCTAAGATAACGATAACAAAGATCAATTCGATCATAGTAAAACCAGCTCTTTTCATAAAGAACTCCTTGTAAATTAAAAAATTTGGATTACACTTGTAACCTTGAGAAGCATTATGAACCTAAAATCTTTAATTTATGCTTAAATGACAACTTTTTACCTTAAGTTAGACAATAAAATGTGTATTTTATTTAATAATATAAAATATTTTTACATTTATACTTTTTGGTACTAAAATTGCTTATTTATTAAAAAATAAATATAGAAGGAATATTTTATGAGTATTGAATCATCTAAAACCAGTCCACTTTTAGCAAAAGCAATGGACTATCGTGCTGCTCGTCAAGATATGATAGCTTCAAATATTGCAAATGCTGACACTCCTTACTATAAGCCAAGAGATATAAGTTTTCAAGATGCTTTGATAGCTCAAAGAAATGCACTTTATCAAAATGACTCTCATAAACTAAAAATGGCACAAACAAATACCAAACATTTAGCGCCACAAAAGGAAACAAGTCAGATAAAACCAACACTCTTTTACAGAGATGGGCATATGGCTCGAAATGATGGTAATAGCGTTGACATAGATGTAGAGACAACTGAGATGAGTAAAAACTCTATCATGTTTAATGCTCTCATTATGGCAGACAAAAAAGATGGTGCAATTTTTAGAAGTGTCATAGACGCTTCCTCAAAAGTATAAGGAATAAATATGAGTAATTTTTTAAGCAGTTTTGACATCAGTGGTTATGGTCTCTCAGCACAGAGAGTTCGTGTCAATACTATTTCAAGTAATATCGCCAATGCACAAACAACAAGAACAGAAGAAGGTGGTCCTTATCGACGCAGGGAAGTTGTCTTTAAAGCTATTAACTTTAACGATGTTTACAATAAATCACTAGCTAACTCTTCTCAAAGTGCAAAATATCAAGACCCATTAAATGAAGGGCAATTAGGACAAAAGGTAAATCCTGCTATAATGAGCGTAGTAGTTGATAAAGTCGTCCGTGACGACTCAAAACCACTTATGAAATATGAGCCGCATCATCCTGATGCTGATACTAATGGTTATGTGGCATATCCAAATATTAATCCGGTTATAGAAATGTCGGATTTAGTTGAAGCTACTCGTGCTTATCAGGCAAATGTAGCTGCGTTTGAAAGCGCAAAAGAGATGGCAAATAGTGCTATTTCACTCTTACAATAAAGGAAGTTGTAGATTATGACTAATATTAATAAACTCTCAGGTACATCAACAGCTGAGTTGTTAAAACAAAAGAGTACGCTAGAGACAAAAAATCCTACAGAAGGCTTTGCCCAGCAGCTTAAATCTGCTCTTAATGAAGTCAATGATATACAAAAAACAAGTGAAGAGGCTATCGCTGATTTAGCGACTGGACAAGTAAAAGACTTACATCAAGCTGCTCTTGCTATTGGGAAAGCTGAAACAAGTATGAAACTTATGCTAGAGATTAGAAACAAAGCCCTCAACGCATACAAAGAGATTGGTAGAACACAGATATAGTTTCTGCCCTCCTCATCTGCTAACAATAACTCTATGGTAAATCACAAAAAAAGTAAAAGCAAAAAAATTCTTCTCTTATATATACTTATTGTCATAGCTTTTCTCGTCTTTTTAAGCGTTATGCTTATCACAGTTCTTAAATCACGAAATATGCCTTCTCTTTATGCAGTAGAGAGTTCTAAAGCTGGAAGAGGCAGTATCATCAGTGCAGATGGTTTTCATCTTGCTACGACGAAAAAACTCTATAAAGCAGTAGTTGATACACGATATATCGACCCGAACAAAAAAGAGCTGTTTGTAGAGCTTTTTAGTATCTACTCGGGAATGAAGCCAAAAGAGATAAATAAACGACTCTCCAAACGTAGAGGTGTTGTTGTACTGAGTTATAACGTTGCAGAAATCCAAGCGCATTACCTGAAAAAACTCGCACGTGAGCTAAGACGCTTTAAAGTCTTTTTAGCACTAAAAAACCCAAAAACAGGACTGCGATCAGTTCATGGGCTAAGCATCATTGAAAGTGGGGAGAGTCGTGAGTACCCATATGGAAAACTTTTAACACCAATACTCGGTTATCCACACAAACTTGAAGATAATGGTTTTACCTATGTAAAAGGAGTAAAAGGTCTTGAAAAACGTTGGGATGATGAACTCTCTGCGAGACAAGATGGCTATAGTCGTGGTAAACGTGATGTTAACAGCTATATTATTCTCAATAAAGAGAGTTTTACAAAACCAAAAATAAATGGTCTTGATATAAAACTTACTATACCTATTTCTTTGGAAATAAAGATAGAACGTATGCTTGATGCTATGAAAAAAGAGCTTAGAGCAAAAGAGGTCATGATATCCATCATGAATTCAACAGATGGAACTGTATATGCCATGGCTAGCTCAAATAGATTTCTTCCAAAGAATATTAAACGCAGTGATTATCCCTCTTTGAACAGTGATATGATTGAATACAGTTTTGAACCAGGAAGTGTTTTAAAACCTATCACTTTTTCTCTTCTTTTAGAAAAAAAGCTTATCAATCCTTATGATTTAGTCAATGGGCACAATGGACGTTTTAGAATGGGAAGAAAAGTCATCACCGATGAGCATAGATTTGACTGGCTTAGTGCTGAAAATGTCATCGTTTACTCTTCAAATATTGGTATCGCACAGTTAGCACAAAAACTCTCCGGCTATGATTTTCATGAAGGTCTTAAACAATTTGGATTTTCAAAAAAGTCTACTCCAGATCTCATTTATGAAAAGACAGGCTCCATTCCAAGTGCACAAAGACTTGAAAACCAAATATACAAAGCAACCTGTGCTTATGGTTACGGCATACGAGCGAACCTGATGCAGCTTATGCGTGCATATAGTGTTTTTAACAATAATGGTCGCATGGTTTATCCCCATATTGTAAAGAGTTTTATAAATGAATATGGGGAAGAAAAAGTACTTGATCCTCTGGAAGAAAATTTCGTAATTTCAAGTGCAACAGCACAAAGAGTCAAAAAAATTCTCATCAAAACTGTCAATAAAGGAACAGGGAAAAAGGCCAGAACAGCAGGCTTACAAATAGGTGGTAAAACTGGAACAGCCCATATCGTTGAAAAAGGGAAATATGTCAATAAATACAACACTGCGTTTATGGGATTTGCCAACGATAAAAAAAATAAATATACCATCGGCGTAATTGTTATTCAACCTAAAAAAAGCCAGTTTGCGGCACAAACTTCTGTGCCTGTCTTCAAACAGGCAGTTGAAATTATGATAGAAGAGGGATACTTAAAGCCAAAGGTTGTCAAGTAAACGTGTTTTTCCTGCTAATGCTTCTACAAGGATAACAGTATTTCCAATCTCTACACTCTTTACAACATTAAAATCACGGTCTAAAATAGCAACATAACCAACCTCTAATGGACTCAAAATTTCTAACATTTTATTTTGAATAGCATCCACATTTAGCACCCCCTTAGATACTAGCTTTGATGCCGCGTAGAGTGCAGCTGGAATTTTTAATGCCTCTTCTCTCTCTTTTTTAGAGAGGTAAACATTACGACTACTTTGTGCTAGTCCATCACTATCTCTCACCGTATCAACAGGAACAATCTCAACATTCATAAAATACTGTTTTACCATAAGCATAATAAGATGCAATTGTTGGGCATCTTTTTTTCCAAAGTATGCTTTAGTTGGCGTGACTATATTTAACAACTTCATTACAACGCGTAATACACCACTAAAATGTCCAGGTCTCGTTGCCCCTTCTAAAACATACCCTCGCACATTAGGCGCGTATACTTGGACTTCATCATCACCATATATATCTTCAACAGAAGGAAAAAATAAAATATCAACACCAGCAAGTGAACATATCTTTTTGTCAGCATCATCTTTACGTGGATATTTATCCAAATCTTCTCCAGCCAAAAACTGTGTAGGATTAACAAAAATAGAAACAACAACGATATCATTTTCTTCTTTTGCTTTTTTAATTAAAGCAAGGTGTCCTTCATGTAAAGCACCCATAGTTGGAACAAAACCAACACTTTTTTGTGAAGACAAGCTTGCTTTTAACTCTAATGGATTGGAAATAATCTTCATTTTAAGTCCTAATATATTATAATCACAATTATAGCAAACAAGATTGAAGCAATGGAAAAACAACTATGGATAATTACGAATACACAGAACTTTTAAAAAATATTACTCTAAAAATGCAAAATATTACTGGTGTGGTTGAACCGGAGAAAATAAAGCAAAGATTAGTAGAGATTGAAAGCTTAGAAAACTTACAAGATTTCTGGAATGACGCTGCAAACGCAGCAAAGATCCAAAAAGAAAAAACACAGCTTCAAAGAAAACTTGATAAATTTAATATAGCAAAAAATGCAGTTGAAGATTCAGTTGAACTCTATGATATGGCTAAAGAAGAAGATGATACAGAATCCCTTGAAGCACTCTATGAAGATGCGCATAATCTTGAAAATCAAATAAGAGATATGGAAATCGAAGTCCTTTTAAGTGGAGAAAGTGATGCAAATAATGCAATAGTTTCAATACATCCTGGTGCTGGTGGAACTGAGAGTCAAGACTGGGCTGCTATGCTCCTTCGTATGTATAAGCGCTGGGCAGAGAGACGTGCTTTTAAAGTTGAAGTGCTTGATTATCAGGTGGGAGAGGAAGCTGGCATAAAAGATGTCTCTATCTTAATAAAAGGTGAAAATGCTTATGGTTATCTCAAAGTCGAAAATGGCATACATAGACTTGTCCGCATTTCACCTTTTGATTCCAATGCAAAACGACATACTTCTTTCGCATCGGTTATGGTTTCTCCAGAAATTGATGATGATATTGACATAGTTGTTGAAGATAAAGATATACGAATAGACACATATCGATCAAGTGGCGCTGGTGGGCAACATGTAAATAAAACTGAATCTGCCATCCGAATTACCCATATCAAAACTGGTGTTGTAGTGCAGTGTCAAAATGATAGAAGTCAACATAAAAACAAAGCAACAGCCATGAAAATGCTTAAATCTCGTCTTTATGAACTAGAACTTGAAGAACAAAAAGCAAAAGAAGCGGGTGTAGCCAAAAGTGAGATTGGTTGGGGGCACCAGATACGTTCTTATGTCATGCAACCTTATCAGCAAGTTAAAGATACACGTTCAAACGAAGCCTATTCAAACGTTTCTGCAATCCTTGATGGTGACATAGACAAAATGATAGAAGGCGTACTCATAGCACAGAACAAATCTTAATATGAACCTTCTCAAAGAATTTTCACTCAATGATACATGCTCATATCTTGAAAATAAAGAGCAAACAACTCACTATAAAATAATAGACAATTGTTCAAAAGAATCTTGTCAAGAACTCATTGAACGTGGATATCGAAGATTTGGCAAAATGTATTTTCGTCCTATTTGCACAGACTGCAATGAATGTCAAAGTATCAAAATTGATGTCAATAACTTTACTTTTTCAAAATCAGCTAAGCGAGTTCTTAAAAAATCCTCTCATATAAAAACATATATTCGCCATCCAAGCGTCTCTCATGAGCATATAGCTTTATTTGAAAAGTATCATCTTTACATGCATCAGCGTAAAGGATGGGAGTACTCTAAAACATCCATAGAACACTATTATAATTCTTTTGTAAATGGTCATGAAGATTTTGGCTATGAAGTACTTTACTATTTTGAAGATAAATTAATTGCTGTAGATTTGATAGACATTCTAGATGAAGGTCTCTCTTCAATCTATTTTTATTATGATCCAGAATTTGCATCCTACTCTTTAGGAAAACTTTCTTTATATAAGCAAATACAGTTTGCACAAAAGTCATCGAAAAAATGGATTTATCTAGGCTATTATGTAGAAGGATGTCCTTCACTCTCTTATAAATCTGAGTACAAACCCTATCTTACACTACAAGGACGACCCACAGAGTACGAAAAGTTTATATGGATTTAATTAACTCTTCTTTTTGTTCTTCTCGTATTTGCATTTTCTTTTTCTTTACTGCTTCATCTAATTGTTTTTCTAGTTTTTGTTGTTCTAGTCTATCTTTTTCACGTATTCTTTTTATCTTTTCTTCTTCTCTGCGCTTTTTATTCATAGCTTTTTTTCTTAGTGCTAGTTCTTTAGCCTTTAGTTTTTTATCTTCATCTAAAAAATGTTTGATAATACCAGTTTCATTTATATCTTTTGAGTGTGCAAAATAATAATCTAAAATCTCTTTTTTATGATCTTCAGGCTTGATTAAATCACTCTCAATTATTTGTATAAATAGTGTTGTATTTTCATCATTTAGTGCATCTTTAAAACTATTTTGAACTGCACGCATATAATAATCATTGTCCTCAGACAACTTGCGTAATTTTTCAAGATATGCCTTGCTTTTCTCTATGGAAGCATTTTGCGATAATGCGAATCCTTCCTGTTTTGTTTGATTAACTTCTTGTATATATCTATCAATATCATTTTTAAAAAGATAATAATCCCCTATACTTTTTAGTTTTTCTATATCTTTTACATTATCATAAATTTTATCACCCAATGCAGCATATGGAGTAGGATTTTGTCCATACAAACAGTAAAATGAAAAAAGTAACATAATTATATGTTTATACATTTATCTACCTAATTGAAATTTTATTTGTTATTATATCAGAATATTGTGAGTTTTAGTGAGAGAGAGGGAAGATACTACGGTAAATCAAAACTCAAGTCATTCTCAGCTTGACTGGGAATCCAACTTATAATTTCATATAAACTAGACCCTGAATCAAGTTCAGGGTGACTTTAGTTTTGAAGTTATCTTAGTTCGGATTAACCGTTACGTTTTTTCTTAATTTCTTCAGCAACATTTTTTGGAACTTCTTCATAGTGATCAAATTCCATTGCATATGTAGCACGACCTTGTGTAGCTGAACGAAGATCAGTTGAGTAACCAAACATTTCAGCAAGTGGAACAAAAGCATCAATGATTTTATTACCAGCACGGTCACCCATGTTGTTAACTTGTCCACGACGACGGTTAAGGTCACCGATAACGTCACCCATGTAATCTTCAGGAACTTCAACTTCAACTTTCATCATTGGCTCAAGGATAGCAGCATCTGCTTTACGACAAGCCTCTTTAAATCCCATAGAAGCAGCAAGTTTAAATGCCATCTCATTTGAATCTACATCATGGTAAGAACCATCATAAAGTGTAACATCAATATCTTCCATTGGATAGCCTGCTAAAACACCGTTAGACATAGCTTCTTCACAACCTTTTTCAACAGCAGGAATGTATTCTCTTGGAACAGTTCCACCTTTGATTTCATTATGGAAAACAAAACCAGTATCAGCTTCACCTGGTTTAACAGTTAAAAATACATGACCAAATTGTCCACGACCACCAGATTGTTTTGCATATTTGTACTCTTGTTGTACTTCTTTTTTAATTGTTTCACGGTAAGAAACTTGTGGAGCACCAACTTCTGCTTCAACTTTAAACTCACGTTTCATACGATCTACAAGAATTTCAAGATGTAACTCACCCATACCAGAAATAATAGTTTGACCAGTCTCATCATCAGTATGAACTCTAAATGAAGGATCTTCAGCAGCTAATTTTCCTAAAGCTACACCCATTTTTTCTTGGTCAGCTTTTGTTTTTGGCTCAACTGCTACAGAGATAACTGGTTCAGGGAAATCCATTCTCTCTAAAACAACTTTTTCTTCAGGATCACATAATGTATCTCCTGTTGTAGTTGATTTAAGACCAACAACTGCACCAATTTCACCAGCATATATCTCTTTAATCTCTTCACGTTTAATTGCATGCATTTTTAAGATACGACCAACACGTTCTTTTTTATCTTTTGTTGTATTATGCACATAAGAACCTGATTCTAAAGAACCACGATATACACGAATAAATGTAAGTACACCAACAAATGGATCGGTCATAATTTTAAATGCCAATGAAGCAAAAGCACCATCATCAGTTGATTCAACTGCAACTTCAACTTCTTCATCATCCATCAAAGTACCTGTAATTGGTGGTGCTTCTACTGGTGAAGGTAGGTAATCTACAACAGCGTCAAGTAGAGTTTGTACACCTTTGTTTTTAAACGCAGTACCTGGTGTCATTGGAACAACAGCCATGCCAATAGTTGCAGATTTGATTGCAGCTTTAATCTCTTCTTGTGAGATTTCTTCACCTTCTAAGAATTTTTCAGCAAAATCATCATTACCTTCAACTTCAGCTAAAGTTTCTAGCATTTTTTCTCTATATTCATCAGAAATTTCTTGAAGTTCTGGACGAATATCCTGTACATGGTAGTTAGATCCCATTGCAGCATCTTCATCCCATACGATTTCTTTCATCTTTACTAAGTCAACAACACCTTCGAATTTGTCTTCAGCACCGATAGGTAGTTGAAAAGGCATAGGATTACCTTTGAGACGGTCACGAATTTGACGCTCAACTTCATAAAAGTCTGCACCAGTTCTATCCATTTTGTTAACAAAAACAATAGATGGAACTTTATAACGGTTACGTTGTCTCCAAACTGTTTCTGATTGTGGTTGCACCCCACCAACAGCACAGAATACTGAAACAGCACCATCAAGTACACGCATAGAACGCTCAACTTCAATAGTAAAGTCAACGTGGCCCGGAGTATCGATAATATTTATCTGTTTACCTTGCCATTCACAAGTAGTTGCAGCAGAAGTAATAGTAATACCACGCTCTTGTTCTTGTTCCATCCAGTCCATAGTAGCAGCACCGTCATGAACCTCACCAATTTTATGTTCAACACCAGTGTAAAATAAAATTCTTTCCGTTGTTGTAGTTTTTCCTGCATCAATGTGAGCAGCAATACCGATATTTCTTACATCTTCTAATTTATGTGATCTAGCCATATTTTCAATGCCTTTTTTTGTAGTTATAGAGTTAAACCTCTTTTGTAACAATACTGATATATTTTTACAAAAGAGGTTGATGAAGAGCACTAACTCTTTAAAGAGTTAGTATAGCTCAGGTTTATTTCCTAAAGATTACCAACGGTAATGAGCAAATGCTTTATTCGCTTCTGCCATTTTATAAGTATCTTCTTTTTTCTTGAATGCAGCACCTTTATCAGATGCAGCATCCATGAACTCATTCGCTAATCTTTCAGCCATAGTTCTTTCATTTCTTTTACGAGCAAAATCTACGATCCATCTAATAGCAAGAGCTTGTTGACGAACTGGGCGTACTTCTACTGGAACTTGATAAGTAGCACCACCAACACGACGACTTTTAACTTCTATAATTGGCTTAACATTTTCAATAGCTTCATTAAATGTATCTATACCACTTTTTTCACCACGTGAACTAATGATATCTAGTGCACTATAGATGATTTTTTCTGCTGTAGATTTTTTACCATCCATCATTATTTTGTTAATAAATTTCGTCAATATTTTGCTTCCATAAACTGGATCTTGCATAACTGGACGAACGGGAGCTTTTCTTCTTCTCATTGTTTTTCCTTCAATTATTTTTCAAATTTACTCAGAGAGTATATATTCTCTGTCATCGCTTCTTAATCCTAAGATTAATACTCAATGTATTTTTCAGCTCTCTCACTTTTCAACGAAACTCATTTCGTGGGCTTTCTGCCGAAGAAAACCAAGCGTTAGTATAGTAAAACGGGCTATGCTCGTTTTTCGTAACTAATAAATATTTAGGTTCTAAAAAAATAATCTCTGATTATTTTTTTGGACGTTTAGTTCCGTATTTAGAACGAGCAACCATACGGTTAGCAACACCAGCAGTATCAAGAGCACCACGTACAATGTGATATTTAACACCAGGTAAATCTTTAATACGACCACCACGAACTAGAACTATAGAGTGTTCTTGAAGGTTATGACCTTCACCACCGATATATGAAATAACTTCAAAACCAGATGTTAATCTAACCTTTGCAACTTTTCTTAAAGCCGAGTTAGGTTTTTTTGGTGTAGTAGTGTAAACACGAGTACATACACCACGACGTTGTGGACATGAGTCTAGAGCAGGTGATTTTGATTTTTTAATCACACGTTTACGCTCTTTACGAATCAATTGGTTGATTGTAGGCATACAATTCCTTTTTTCTTAAATTTTCCAGTAGAATTTAACTTTCTATTATATAGAGAGTTATAGACACGAAATAATACAGAAATTGTATTTAAAGTTTGCTTATTTTAAGGAATAGTTAATACTTAAGGTAGAGGCTGTGAATATTTTTATCTAGTGCACGCATATAAGCATACACTAGGTCGGTTCGCTTTTAGTTCTCTTCCGCTTCTAGAAGAATTTCTTGATCTTTATAAATACCTGTTCCAACTGGAATAGTTCGACCAATAATAACATTTTCTTTCAAGTTTTCTAAATGATCAACTTTTGCTGAGACTGCAGCTTCTGTTAATACCTTCGTAGTATCTTGGAAAGAAGCAGCAGAAATAATACTATCTGCAGTAACTGCAGCACGTGTAATCCCCACTAAGAATGGTTCAGCAATTGCTGGACGACCACCAAGACGCATAATTTTTTCATTTTCTTGTTCAAATTTAGCTTTAGAAATTAAATCACCTTCGATAAATTTGGTATCACCAGATTTTACAATCTTAATTTGTCTTAACATTTGAGTAAAGATAACCTCAATATGTTTATCAGCAATATTAACCCCTTGAGAACGGTACACTTGTTGTACTTCACTTACAAGATAATTATAAAGTGCTTTTACTCCCATGATACGTAATAATTCATGAGATGATAAAATACCCGTAGTTAAACGCTCACCAGCATGTACAAAGTCACCTGGAGCAACAACTGCTTCATGTGATTTATCAACAAAGTACTCTTTAACTATGCCATTGTCTGAATTACTTACGATGATTCTTACTTTCCCACGTAAAGGTTTACCAAAACTTACTACACCATCTATTTCAGAAATAAGTGCTGTAGCTTTAGGACGACGTCCTTCAAAAAGTTCTGATACACGTGGAAGACCACCGGTAATATCTGATGATTTTTGTAGTGCTTTTGGTGTTTTAGCAAGTATATCAGCTATCTTAACTGTTGCTCCATCGGACACATATACAGAAGATTTAGGCTCAATCGCATAACGTAATAATTCACCATCTTCAGTTGCTAAAACTATAGCTGGTTTATATTCGTTTGAAATATGATCATTAATCATTAGACGAGTTTTACCAGTCAACTCATCAAGCTGTTCACTAGCCGTTGTACCAACAATAATATCTTCAAATTGCACAACACCATTTGCTTCAGATATAATAGGATTAGAGTATGGATCCCACTCTGCAATAACAACTGATTCATCAGAAGATGGTTTAGCTATTACTGTATCTCTATCAACTGCTTCATCATCATTTGCAACTATTACAGACCCACGTGCGATATAATGACGTATAGCTTCACGGTTGTTTTTATCAATAACAACAGCAAATAAGCCTTTTTCTTTCGCTTCATATCCAGCAGTTAAGCCTTCAAATCTTTCTAAATAATCACCTTTAAGTAAGAAATACTTAACGGTTCCTTCTTCTTTAGCAAGAATTTTTTTCGTAACTGGAGCTCCATTATCAACTAATAACTCAGATGCATATGGAATACGACTTGGAACATTCCAGCCATCTTTAATTGTTTCAACGATAGAATCTAAAGCTTCAACATGCGTACCATTTTTGTGAGGAAAATAATATTTACCTTCAATTTGACCACTGATACCGGCAAGTTCATTTGGTTTTGCAATTTCAAGCTTACGTAATGAATAACGCACTGTATCATTCTCAGATTTTACACTAATAATAACTTCATCATGTATAGTCTGAATTTCTACAGTACCAGCAAATGGAGCTTTTATTTTAGGTTCAACAAGTAAAACACCAGCATTACGTCTATTTGCAACAATGTTTTTACCCTCTTTGTTTCTATAAGTTTTCAGATTATAGTAACGGATAAATCCTTCTTTTTCAGCTACTACTTGTCTTTCTTGTGCTGTTGAACTTGCTGTTCCCCCAACGTGGAAAGTACGTAGTGTAAGCTGTGTACCAGGTTCACCAATAGACTGTGCAGCAACGATACCAATAGCTTCTCCAGTTCTAACTATATAACCAGTAGCAAGGTTAACACCATAACATAAAGCACAAACACCATCTTTACTTTTACAAGTTGTCGGTGTTCTAATAACTGCCATTTTAATGCCTGCTTCAGAAATTACTTTAGCAGAGACTTCATCAATTAATGTACCCTCAGCATAAAGAATTTCATTTGAAATAGGATCAATCACATCATCAGCTAGTACACGTCCATTCAATCTATCTTCTAAAGACTCGATTAATGTATTTTGGTCTGATATATCAGAAATTTCAATACCTTCATGCGTATGACAATCATGCTCTACAATTTTTACATTTTGCGCAACATCAACAAGTTTACGAGTTAAATATCCTGCATTTGCCGTTTTAAGTGCTGTATCGGCAAGACCTTTACGTGCACCGTGAGTTGAAATAAAGTACTCAATGACATTCAAACCTTCTTTAAAGTTTGAGATAATCGGAGTTTCAATAATCTCACCACTAGGTTTCGCCATAAGACCACGCATACCAGCAAGCTGACGAATCTGCGCAGCAGAACCACGCGCTCCAGAATCAGCCATCATATGAATAGAGTTAAAACCATCTTTATCAGTTTGTACAAGTTGCATCATTTCAGAAGCAAGTGTATTATTTGTATCTGTCCAGACATCAATAATTTTATTGTATCTTTCTTGTTCAGTTAATAAACCTGCTTCAAATTGTTTTTGTATTTCTATTACACGAGCTTTTGACTCAGCAATTTTTGCTGGTTTCATATCTGGAACACGTATGTCATCAGATGAAATCGAAACACCAGCTTCAGTAGCATGTTTAAACCCTAAGTCTTTCAGTTTATCCAAAAAGCTTGCAGTAACGCCCACTCCACCATGTTTTTGCACATAATCAACGATTTCATTGATAGCTTTTTTCTTCATTACTTTGTTCCACAGTTCAGCTGGAACAAATTCTGGAAGAATTGCTTTAATTAAAAGACGTCCCGCTGTAGTGTGAATAATACGTCCATCAACACGTGTTCTAACTTTTGCATGAATATCTAAAGCATTATTTTCTAAAGCAATATTAATTTCATCTACATTAGCAAATAGTTTATTACTTCCCTTCACAGAATTTTTTTCTAGAGATATATAATAAATACCAAGAACCATATCTTGTGATGGTGTTGCAATAGCCTTACCAGATGCAGGAAGCAAGATATTCATTGATGCTAGCATAAGTACTTTACATTCAGCAATAGCTGCAGAAGATAAAGGTACGTGAACAGCCATTTGATCCCCATCAAAATCGGCATTAAACGCAGCACAGACTAGTGGATGTAATTGAATTGCTTTGCCATCAATTAGTTTAGGGTGAAAAGCTTGAATTGAAAGTTTATGTAGTGTTGGCGCACGGTTAAGCATGATAGGATAACCATCAACAATCTCAGCAAGGCACTCCCATACTTCATTTGTTTTCTCTTCAATCATTTTTTTAGCAGCTTTTACTGTTGTTGCATACCCTTTATCTTCAAGTTTAGCAATTAAATGTGGCTTGAATAATTCAAGAGCCATTTTCTTAGGTAATCCACATTCATCCATTCTTAAAGATGGTCCAACGACAATGACAGAACGCCCTGAAAAGTCAACACGCTTTCCAAGTAGATTTTGTCTAAAACGACCTTGTTTCCCTTTAATAATTTCACTTAAAGATTTCAATGGACGCTTGTTAGCCCCTTTTACTGCGTTTGCGCGACGACCATTGTCAAAAAGCGCATCCACAGATTCTTGTAACATACGTTTTTCGTTACGTACAATAATTTCAGGAGCTTCAAGTTCTACTAAACGTTTCAAACGCTGGTTACGGTTAATAACACGACGATATAAATCATTTACATCTGAAACAGCAAATTTACCACCATCAAGCGATACAAGTGGACGTAAATCTGGTGGAAGAACTGGTAAAACAGTCAGCATCATCCATGCAGGGTTATTTCCACTATTTAAAAATGACTCTATTACTTTAAGACGCTTATTTATAGTCTTTTTCTTAGCTTCAGATTTCGTTTCACCGATAGCCTCTTTAAGATTAGTAAATAGATCAACTAAATCAATTGAATCTAGTAAATCACGGATAACTTCACCACCCATACGTGCTTTAAAGCCAAGTTCACCAAATCTTTGAACTAAAGTACGGTATTGTTCCTCATTTAAAACATCATATTGTAAAACTGGTGTTTTTGCTTCTGCATCATAATATGCTTCTCCACCTGATTCTACTATGTAAGCTTCATAATAAAGTACACGTTCAAGATCTTTCATTTTAATACCAAGGAGTGTACCAATACGAGATGGTAATGAAGAAACATACCAAATATGTGCAACTGGAGTTACAAGTTCAATGTGACCCATACGAGTACGACGAACTTTTGTAGATGTAACTTCAACACCACATTTTTCACATACAACACCTTTATAACGCATCTTTTTATATTTACCACAAAGACACTCATAATCTCTTACTGGTCCAAAGATTTTTGCACAAAAAAGACCATCACGTTCTGGCTTTAGTGTACGATAATTAATAGTTTCTGGTTTTTTTACTTCACCATGACTCCAAGACATAACTTTTTCAGGAGATGCAAGGCGAAACTGCAACTCTTTAATGTCTGTTGGTCTACTCTCTTCTGTTACTTCTACAGGTACTAATTTACTCATCGTCTTCCACCTCGTCTAAAATCTCTACATCAAGAGCAAGAGCTTGTAGCTCTTTCGTTAATACAAATAATGTTTCAGGAATACCAGATGCTGGTACTAATTCACCTCGTGTTAATGCTTTATATGCACGTACACGACCATCAACATCATCAGATTTAATTGTAAGCATTTCTTTAAGAACTGCTGACGCACCATACGCTTCAAGAGCCCAAACTTCCATCTCACCAAATCTTTGTCCACCAAATAATGCTTTACCACCAACTGGTTGTTGTGTAACAAGAGAGTATGGTCCAGTTGAACGAGCATGTATTTTCTCATCAACAAGGTGATGCAATTTAAGAATATACATATAACCAACATTTACACGCTCTTTCATTTTGGCACCAGTTTTTCCATCATATAAAGTCACTTTACCATCTTCGTCCATATTAGCAAGTTTATAGAGCTTTTCAAACTCACCCGCATCTACACCTTCAAAAATAGGCGTTGCAAAACGCACCCCACCTTTTGCCCAGTCACGTGCATATGTTAACAACTCATCATCACTCATATTACCTAGTGCTTTTCCTGCATCCATCAATCCTGCGACATCAGAAATAGCAATCATTTTAGAACGTAATTTATCGATATAATCTTTTTGTTTACTATCAAACTCCGCTTGAAGTTGATTACCCAGTTCACGACCAGCCATACCAAGATGCATCTCTAGAATTTGTCCAATGTTCATACGTGAAGGTACACCTAGAGGATTTAAACATACATCAACACTTCGTCCATCTTCCATATATGGCATATCTACTTCAGGAACAATATTTGAAACAATACCTTTATTTCCATGACGACCAGCCATTTTATCACCAACTTTAAGGTGACGTTTTGTTGCAATATAAACTTTTACATATTTAACAACACCATTTGGCAAAATGTCGTCTTTTTCTAAGATAGTCAGTTTCTCTTCATGCTCATATCTAAAAATACGTTTTTGTTTTTGAAAATGATTTTTTGTCTTACTGTATTCATCTTGAATCTCTTGAGAAAATGATTTAACTATAGCATTCATTGCAAAACGGTTTACTTCTTTCAAGTCTTCGCCATTGATAATATCACCAGCTTTATACTCAGTTTCCCCGATTTTAATATCAGCTTTTAAAGGCTCACGAGTTAACAGTTTTGTAACACGTAACATCTCTTCTTTATCAATCATTATGAGTCTATCATAATGCTCACGTT
Organism: Sulfurimonas sp.; assembly: GCF_026988655.1. Lineage (GTDB taxonomy): Bacteria > Campylobacterota > Campylobacteria > Campylobacterales > Sulfurimonadaceae > Sulfurimonas. The sequence goes on from NZ_JALSKT010000055.1 coordinate 40,353, forward strand.
CAAGATAATCTCTTTCTTCTTTTTCAAGTTCAAGAGCACGAGGATCTTTGTCGTAACCTTTTTTTGTAAAAACTTTAATATCTACAACAACACCTTCCATAGATGGTGGACAGTATAATGATTTGTTGACCACATGACCTGCTTTTTCACCAAAAATAGCACGTAATAATCTTTCTTCCGGAGTTGGTTTAACTTCACCCTTAGGAGAAACTTTACCTACTAAAATCATTCCACCTTTTACATGTGTTCCAAGTTTAACTATCCCGCTTTCGTCAAGATGAGAAAGCTCATCATCACGAACATTTGGTATATCACGAGTAATCTCTTCTACCCCATGTTTTAACTCACGTGCTTCTACTTCTTTTTCGTAAATATGTACAGATGTAAAAGAGTCTTGACGAATTAAACGCTCAGAGATGACAATAGCATCCTCAAAGTTATAACCATTCCAAGGCATAAATGCGACCATAGCATTAACACCAAGAGCTAATTCACCTTGATCCATATTTGGACCATCAGCAATAATTTGACCAGCTTCTACTTTTTGACCAATTTTAACAATAGGCTTTTGCGTAAAAGAAGTATTTTGATTGGTTCTTAAGTTCTTTTGTAATGGATAGTAATCTATAAAGATTTCACCATCTTTTTCACCCATTACGTAAATATGTTTGCCATCAACTTTTTCAATTTTACCTGAACGTTTTGCTTTAACACATTCCCATGAATCACGTGCAACAAGTTTTTCCACACCTGTACCAACCATAGGAGCATTCACTTTAATAAGTGGTACTGCTTGACGTTGCATATTTGATCCCATAAGTGCACGATTGGCATCATCATGTTCTAAGAATGGAATAAGTGAAGCGGCTACACCAATAACCATTTGAGATGATAAATCAGCATAATCACAGACTTTAGGATCTCTTAATAAAATTTCTCCATCTTGTCTAACAGCAATCAAGTCTTCTACAAACTGTCCATTTTCATCTAGTTTATTTGAAGCAGCGGCAATTTTTTTACCCTCTTCTTGTGTTGCAGTTAAGTATACAATTTCATGTGTAACTTGGCCATCTTTCATTACTTTGTATGGAGCTTCAATGAAACCATGCTCATTTACTTTTGCATACATTGCAAGTGTATTGATAAGACCAATATTTTGACCCTCTGGAGTTTCAACAGGACATATTCTACCATAGTGAGTCGGATGAACATCACGTACTTCAAATCCAGCACGTTCTTTAACAAGACCACCCTCACCTAGAGCTGAAAGACGACGTTTGTGTGTAACTTCTGAGAGTGGATTTGTTTGATCCATAAATTGAGAAAGTTGCCCGCCAGAGAAAAATTCCATAATTGTTGAAGTAATCATTTTTGAATTAATCAAGTCATGTGGCATTAACTCATTCATAGGTCCACTCATTGTAGAGAGTTTGTCACGAATCGCTTTTTGCATTTTTACAAGACCATTGTGTAACTCATTCCCTAATAATTCACCAATTGAACGGATACGTCTATTACCTAAGTGATCTCTATCATCTAAGTGACCTTGACCATTTTTTACTTTAATAACGTATTTTACAGACTTGATAATATCCTCATGTGTTAGCACTGTAACATATTCAGGAATATTCATACCAAGTTTATGATTCATCTTCATACGACCAACTTGCGTTAGATCATATCGCTCAGGGTCAAAGAAAAGTTGATTAACAAAGATTTTCGCTGCTTCTTTTGTTACTGGCTCACCTGGACGCATAACTTTATAAATACGAATTGCAGATAAATCATTTTCATCTTCAATATCTTCAGTTTGCTTCAACAGTTTCAATGAATCTGCGTCTGCATTAAAGGCATTAATAACAGAATTGTCAACACCTTCAGCTAAATCATTGGCAATTTTAAATTCAGTGATTCCAATTTCAGCCATTTTCTTTAGTTTTGTTTCATCAATATGAGTCATTGTATCAAATAAAACTTCACCAGTTTCTGGATCAATAATAGGCTCTGCAAGATATCTGTCTAAAAGTACTTCCAAAGGATACTGTACTTCTTTAATTCCATCATCAATGAGTTTTTGAGCTTTTTTTGCAGAAAGTCTTTTTCCTGCTCCAATAAGCACATTATCATTCATATCTATCAAATCATATTCTAAACGTGATGCATAATCTTTTGGATTAAAATCCATGTAAAATTTGTTATCACCAAGTTTAATTGTCTGTAGTGGATAAAATAATTTTAATATATCTTGTTTAGAGTATCCTAAAGCACGAAACATAATTGTTACAGGAACTTTACGGCGTTTATTAATTCTCATATAAAGAATATCTTTAGGATCATACTCAAAATATAACCATGAACCACGATCAGGTATAATTTGACCTGTATATATTAACTTATTTCCTGCAGTTGTTGATTCTTCTTCTTTAAATATAACACCTGGTGATCTATGAAGTTGGTTAACAACAACACGTTCAACACCGTTAATGATAAATGAAGTTCTGTCAGTCATTAAAGGTATATCTCGAACAAATATACTTTGTTCTTTTATATCTTTAACGCCAAGTTTCTCTTTTGTATTTTCATCTCTTTCCCATAAAACAAGACGAGTTTTCATTCTAAGGCTTACAGCATAAGTAAGTCCTCTTTCCATACATTCGCGTACAGTATATTTAGGGTTAGTTACTTCACTGCCAATATATTCAATGGTCAATCTGTTTTGTGAGTCATGAATAGGGAACACTGATTGAAATACTTTTTCAATTCCACTTGTATCTCTATCTTTGGCATTTAACATTAAAAATTTGTCATATGAACTTTGTTGTAGTTGGAGTAAATTTGGTACTTCAATTTCTTGAGGAGTTTTAGAGAAGTCTACACGAAGACGGTTTCCGGAATATAAAGTGTTTAACATAGGCTACCTCGATAAGTTGTTAATTAGGGCTAAATTTGAGTATTTAGCAGATCGTATCTAAGCGTCCTTAGATAGATTGTGTACTCTTTTTAAGAGATTTTTGTACAGTGCTTATAAACGACATAAGGGCACTTTAGCGAAAAGAACAATTTCTCTTCACTAAAGCGCCCAAAATATTGTAAAGGAAATGTAGAAAAAGTTATAAAACTTTTTCTACATTAGACCTTTCAGGGTAGAAATTATTTAACTTCTACTGTAGCACCAGCTTCTTCTAAAGCAGCTTTAGCTTCTTCAGCAGCTTCTTTATCTACACCTTCTTTGATTGTAGATGGTAATGCTTCACAAGCTTCTTTTGCTTCTTTAAGTCCAAGACCAGTAAGAGCACGAACAGCTTTAATTACAGCAATTTTCTTCGCACCAGCACCAGTAAGGATAACATTAAATTCAGTTTGTTCAGCAGCGCTTGCACCAGCATCGCCAGCAGCACCAGCAACAGCAACAGGTTGTGCAGAAACACCAAATTTTTCTTCAAATTCTTTTACAAGTTCAGATAATTCTAAAACAGAAAGTCCTGAAATAAACTCTAATACATCTTCTTTAGTAACAGCCATTTTAAGCTCCTATATTTTTATTTTATTTTGAGTGCAATAAAGCACTCATTTAAGAAGAGAAGACTATGCTTCCTCTTCTTCTTTCTTTTTACGTAAAGCATCGATTCCAACTGCAAGGTTAGTAACCGGAGCCATCCAAGTAGCAGCAAGCATACCAAGAAGCTCATCACGACCAGGAAGTTTAGCAAATGCTTCAATTTTAGCTACGTCTGCAGGTTCTTTATCTAAATAACCAGCTTTGATCACAAATTTATCGTGATCTTTAGCGAAATCAGCAGCAATTTTTGCAGCATTGATAACATCATCAGACCAAATAAAAATATTTGTATCTTTGATTTCAACACCACTCATTTCAGCATTATTCAGTGCAATTGTTGCTAAAGTATTTTTAACAACCTGAACACTTGTGTCTTTTGCACGAGCAGATTTACGTAATTCTTCTAGTTCACTTACAGTTAAACCTTTGTAATCACATATAACAACTGCCGTAGTATTAGCAAATGAAGTAGTTAATTGCTCAATTACTTCAGCTTTTTTTGACTTAAGCATATATATTCTCCTTTCCAGACATAACTTCAAGAGGGGCGAAAGGTAACGATTAAGCTAACTACCTACGCGGTAGATACCCCCAACTATCTTTAGTCCAAGTAATTCAGATTTCCAAAATTGAAAATCTTTACTTTAAGATAGACTATCTCAAAATAAAGATTTTACTCTTTAACATAGGAATATAGATTCCCATGCTATATAAAGTTTTACGCTTCTTGTTTGATATCTGCTAATTGAACTACATCTAATTTTACAGCAGGACTCATAGTTAAACTAAGAGCAGCATTTTTAATGTAGCGACCTTTTGCAGAAGCTGGTTTTTGTTTGTTGATTGCAGCAACAAAAGTAGATAAATTTTCTTCTATTTGTTTTGCCTCAAAACTAGCTTTACCAATACCAGCATGAATATTACCTTTTTTATCAACTCTAAAGTTAACTTGACCGCCTTTTACATTTTTAATAGCAGTAGCAACATCTGGAGTAACTGTACCTGTTTTAGGATTAGGCATTAAACCTTTTGGCCCAAGAATACGACCAATTTGTCCTACAAGTCCCATACAATCTGGTGCAGCAACAACAACATCAAAATTGAAAACGCCTTCTTTGATTTGTGCAACTAAATCGTCTGTTCCAACTATATCAGCACCAGCAGCTTTTGCTTCATCAGCTTTAGCCCCTTTAGCAAATACTGCAACACGAACAACCTTACCTGTACCGTGAGGTAATACAATCGCACCACGAACCATTTGATCAGCATGACGTGGATCTACATTTAAATTCATTGCTATTTCAACAGTTTCGTCAAATTTCGCACTTGCTAAATCTTTAACAGTTGATGCAGCTTCAGCAACACCATAAGATTTTGTACTATCAATTTTTTCTGATAATTGTTTATATCTTTTACTCATTTTTCAAATTCTCCATATTCTGTAATTCTTCCACATTTTCTTAATCATTGTGGTCGATGATTTGTTTAAAAATTATTCTACTATCTCAATACCCATTGAACGTGCTGTTCCAGCTAGCGTATTCATTGCCATATCTTTATCATCTGTATTTAAATCAACAATTTTACGCTCAACAACTTCCATTAACTGTGCTTTAGTTAATTGTCCAACTTTATTCTTAAGAGGATTATCTGTACCTTTTTTAAGATTAGCAGCTTTCATTAAAAGTGCAGCTGCAGTTGGCTGCTTAGTAACAAAAGTAAAACTTCTATCTGTATATACTGTAATTACTGTTGGTACTTTAAAGCCCATTAAATCTTTTGTTTTTTCATTAAAAGCTTTAGTGAATTCCATAATATTAACACCACGTTGTCCTAGTGCTGGTCCTACTGGTGGAGCAGGGTTTGCTTTACCAGCATCAATTTGTAGCTTAATGTAACCACTTATTTTCTTTGCCATTGTTCTTCCTTGTATTAAATTAAATTATTTTTTCAACTTGTGTATATGAGATATCCACAGGAGTTGCTCTACCAAAAATTGAAACATTCAGTTTTAATGTTCCATGTTCTAAGTCATATTCATCAACTGTTCCTGTAAAGTTAGCAAATGGACCGTCAATTATACGAACTGTTTCACCATTATCAAAAAAGACTTTTGGTTTTGGCGCCGCACGATTATTAACACGATCTAAAATAACGTTTATGTCATGCTCACTAAGTGGAGTTGGAACATTAGCCTCACCGATAAAACCAGATACTTTAGGCACTGATTGAATAAGATGTTGTATTTCTGTGTTTAAATCTATTCTAGCAAATACATATCCAGAATATAATGATCTTTCACTTACTTTCTTTTTTCCATCTTTAACTTCTATAACGTCTTCTGTAGGAACTATTACATCTGTAATATGATCTTGAAGACCAAACTCTTCAATCATATTAAAGATTGCATCTCTTACTGCTCTATCACTTCCGTAGGTTTGAATAGAGTACCATTGATGTGCCATAATTATTCCTTAGCCTAAAATTGTTGACATAATAGATGACATAAGTAAATCTACTAATGCTAAAAATGCAGCTATTACAGAAACAACAATTACAACTGCAATATACGCCTGCTTTACTTGCCCTTTTGTTGGAAAAATTACCTTACTGAGCTCTAGTTTTGCATTACGAATGTGTTTACTTAAATCCATCTACTGTTATCCATATATTAATGTCTTATTTATTATAAATAAAGCTTATCTTAGCTCCACTTATAATAAATCTGTGGCAGGCGTGGAGGGACTCGAACCCCCAACACCCGGATTTGGAATCCGGTGCTCTACCATTGGAGCTACACGCCTAGAACTAAAGAGAGAAACTTCTACAGTTTCATCTCTTTGTGATTAGTATGCTCTTTACACCATTTACAATATTTTCTTACAGAAAATTTTTCAGTGTGAGTCTTTTTATTTTTTGTTGTGTGATAATTACGTCTTGTACATTTCTCACAACCTAAGTGAATTGCTTCTCTCATGTATATTTACCTTTAAAGAATTAAATAAATCGCAAAAGCGACTTATTTAATGATCTCAGCAACAACACCAGCACCAACAGTTCTACCACCCTCACGGATAGCGAAGTTAGTACCTTGTTCCATTGCAATTGGGTGAATTAACTCAGCAGTAATACTTACGTTATCACCTGGCATAACCATCTCTGTACCTTCTGGTAAAGTGATTGCACCTGTAACATCAGTAGTACGTACGTAGAACTGAGGACGGTAACCGTTAAAGAATGGAGTATGACGACCACCCTCATCTTTACTTAGTACATAGATTTCAGCTGTAAAAGTTGTATGAGGAGTAATTGTACCTGGCTTACAAAGTACTTGACCACGCTCAACATCATCTTTACCAATACCACGGATTAGAATACCACAGTTATCACCTGCAACACCTTGCTCCATTTCTTTACGGAACATTTCAACACCAGTAACAGTAGTTTTTTGAGTATCTTTGATACCTACGATTTCAACTTCTTCACCAACTTTGATAGTACCACGTTCAATACGACCTGTTACAACAGTACCACGTCCAGAGATTGAGAAAACATCTTCAACAGGCATCAAGAAATCTTTATCAGTTTCACGAGCTGGCTCTGGGATATACTCATCTACAGTTTTCATAAGTTCAATAATCTTATCTGACCATTCACCAAGAGTACCAGTTTTTGCTTCTTCAAGAGCTTTAAGAGCTGAACCAGCTGTGATTGGAGTATCGTCACCTGGGAAATCATACATATCTAAAAGTTCACGAATTTCCATTTCAACTAGTTCTAATAACTCTTCATCATCAACCATATCTTCTTTGTTCATGAAAACAACGATATATGGAACACCAACTTGTTTAGAAAGAAGAATGTGCTCACGAGTTTGTGGCATTGGGCCATCCGCTGCAGAAACAACAAGAATAGCGCCATCCATTTGAGCAGCACCAGTAATCATATTCTTAACATAATCCGCGTGACCTGGACAGTCAACGTGTGCATAGTGACGATTGTCAGTTTCATACTCTACATGTGAAGTAGCGATAGTAATACCACGCTCTCTCTCTTCTGGTGCATTATCAATTGCATCATAATCCATGAATTTTGCATCATTTTTAACTGCTAATACTGCAGTGATAGCTGCTGTTAGTGTTGTTTTACCGTGGTCAACGTGACCAATTGTACCGATGTTAACATGGGGTTTATTACGTTCAAACTTTTCTTTTGCCATAGTGTCCTCCGACTTTTATTGTGAATTGAAATGGAATTATACCCAAAAATCATTCAATTATTTCTTAAATTTATCAAATGTAGCTATGATGGAGCTTATGATGGGAATCGGACCCACGACCTCTTCCTTACCAAGGAAGTGCTCTACCACTGAGCCACATAAGCGTAGCTGTGATTTAAATTAAGAAATCATTGCATGATTTTATCTATTTTTTTATAATTATAATATTAGTTTGTGATTAGATTCACTATATGTCTATTTACTTATTAAAATAATTATATAGTAGTATGAAGTAAGTAGAAATTATACTTCAGCTTCCAGAATCTCAATGGAGCGGGTGAAGGGATTCGAACCCTCGACAGCCTGCTTGGAAGGCAGGAACTCTAGCCACTGAGTTACACCCGCATGTGAGTGGTGGTGGGAAGAGGAGTCGAACCTCTGAACCCATAGGGAGCAGATTTACAGTCTGCCGTCGTTGGCCACTTGACTATCCCACCATTTTACATAAATTATGTTTTTCTGGTCTAACACTGTTTCTAATATTCAAAATTCAATGGTGCCGACACGAGGATTTGAACCCCGGGCCTGCTGATTACAAATCAGCTGCTCTAGCCAACTGAGCTATGTCGGCATCGAATTTGAGCCAGAATTATAGTGCAAAAGATTTTTAATGTCAAGCATTTTACTAAGAAATGTCAAATTTTCTTACAATTTCGTATTTTTACACCTATTTTAGGGATTTTTGGCAGCTTTAACACCTCTATATATTTTATATAGCTATAATGTTTACATCAATTTTACAAAGGTTTTATCTATGTTAAAGATATTATTTTCTCCATCTGAAGGAAAAAACAGTGGTGGTAATGAAACGCAGCAAGAACTTTTTGGTGCTTTATCTGCAAGAGAAGAAATTCTCAACGAATACAATTCTATTGTTTTAAGTCAGGATGAGGATAAAATCAAAAAACTTTTTGGTTTTAAAAAGTTTAGTGAATGCGAAGCTTACATCTGTGATATTTTCAATTCTCCACTTATTCATGCTATCCAAAGATATCAAGGTGTTGCCTATGACTATCTAAAATATAATACATTAGATAGTCAAATGCAAAGTTATTTAAAAGAACATACAATTATCTTCTCGAATCTTTATGGTCCAATACTTGGTGGTGATACAATTGCTAACTATAAAGTGAAGCAAGGCAATAGTGTTGGAGATACTAGTCCCGAAAATTTTTATAAAGAACGCTTTTCTTATCAACTTGATTTGTATTTGGCTCAACATGATATTTTAGATTTACGTGCTGGTTATTATGATAAATTTTATAAGACTACCCAGGAGTATACAACTTTAAAGTTTTTAAAAAATGGAAAAACAGTAAGTCATTGGGCAAAAGCTTATAGAGGTATTGTTTTAGGTGAAGTTGCAAAACACAATGTAGCATCTATAGAAGAGTTTATGAAACTTGAGATTGAAAACTTGCAAGTTCATGACATCAACAAAATAAAAAATAAAACTCAAATCATTTACAATATAGTGGAGTAACTATGAAACAAGATTCACAAGAATACAAAAATAAAAAAGCATTTTTTGAAAAAATCATTACTTTATATGGTAGAAATGTCGTTGTAGAAGTTTTACAAGATAAAAACGTTCAAATACATAAACTACATATGGCAGAGTCTAACAAACCTGATGGGACAATCAAAAAAATTTTATTACTCGCTAAAGAACGAGGCATAGAAATCATGCATCATGATAAAACGGCACTCTCACGCATCAGTAGAAACGCGAAACAAGATCAAGGTGTTGCAGTGGATATTCTCTCTACGAGTTATTTAAACGCAGTAGAGCTTACTAAACGCAGTAGTTTTAGGCTGATAGCTCTTGATGGGATACAAAACCCACAAAACCTTGGCATGATTATCCGTTCTTGTGCAGCGGGCAATGTTGATGGTATCATATTGCCTAAAAAAAGTTCGGCTAAAATTTCACCTCTTGTTATGAAAGCAAGTGCTGGAACATTATTTAAACTTCCTATTTACTTTTGTAACTCACTTGAAGAAATTTTACAAAAACTTGAAGATACAACTATCTATGCTTTATCTTCACATGCTAAAAATAGCATTTATACTCTCAATGAAAAAAAGAAAACTGTGTATGTTTTGGGGAACGAAAGTGATGGTGTGTCGCCAGAAGTAGCAAAACTTTGTAATGATTCCATCTCTATTCCTATGAAAAGAGAGGTAGAATCTTTAAATGTAGCAGTAACTGCTTCACTTATCGCATTTATGAAGTCATAATGTCATACGGTCTTTTTATCTCTTTTATGACCTCATCAACAGACATATGACGAGATTTTCTCAAGAACTCTTTTGCATCTAAAAATATAAGCACCGTAGGAATAGCATAAACATTATAATGTACTGCTATTTCCGCATCAGTGGATATATCCACACTTACTACCTCAAACTCTTTAAAATTTGTCTCTAATGCTTCTAAGAGTTTTGGTTTGAGAGCATGACATACATTACAAGTTGGTGCAGAAAAATACACCATAACCGCCAAATTTTCTTGTATCGTTTTTTCTATTGTATCTATATTCAAATTTCTACCTTATTTACAGCTTGACTTTCTATTTTTGAATCATATCATAATCGATTTATCTTTTTCATAAATATATTGCCATCCTAGAGTAAACTAGCGAATACCAGTAACACATAAAGAGGTGAGATGTAAAGTAGCTATTGCGAAGGCTCTACTAGTAGAGTTGAGTGATAGATACTTTGCAGATTGCCTTTTTATGTGCTATCCGAAGGACGATTAGAAAAACATACATTTACTTCGTTAGAAACCCTTGAAGCTACTAGTAGCTCCTACGGATTTCTGCCTTGCAACTGCATATTTTTCTATTCGCTGGTAATCACTAGTTTACTTTAGGATGGCAATCATGCTACAATTCTCTCGTGAAATCAATAATCTTTTCAATACTCAGCATATATGTATTTATTCTTATGGGCTACATTGCTAAACGCAGCTTTAAAGAACAGATCGACGATAAAACTATAACTTTACTAAATGTCTACTTTTTACAGGTTTTTTTAACTTTTTGGGGACTTTTATTACATCCTATTGATATAACACTTTTTTACGCACCTGCTATCTATCTTGTTATCGTACTTCTCGTACTGCTACTCAGCGCACTTTTTGCTTCAAAACTTTTTAACAAGAAAAAAGAGTACTCTATCGCTATCGTTGCTGCTCTTATTGGCAATACAGGGAATCTCGGCATTCCACTTAATATTGCCATCTTTGGCGAGGCATCTATTCCCTACACAACTATTATCAATCTGATGAACGTTTTTGTCGTTTATACTATCGGTGTTTATTTTTACTCTCGTGGGAATTTTGATGTAAAAACATCACTCAAAAACATTGTAAAACTTCCAATTCTTTGGGCTGCAATGCTTGCTATATTTTTAAGTCTATGGGGATATAGACCATCGAAAAATATTATGAATATGCTGATGATGGGTGCATATGCGTCTATGACGATGCAACTCTTTTTATTTGGTATCTATCTCTATGGCACAAAGATAAGAGAAATAAATAAAAAGCTCATCACCTGGGTAATAACATTTAAGTTCATAATCTTGCCCTTAGCTGCGTTTAGCCTACTCTACTTTATAGAACTTGACCCTATGATAAAAGGCGTGCTCTTTATAGAACTACTTATGCCACTTGCCGTTGCAAATGTTAACTTAGCTTCACTCTATGAATGTGAGCCTAAAATCGTTACAGCTTTAGTATTTATATCTTCGGTGCTTTTTTTGGGAGTGATCTTTTTTGCGGTTGATTTGTTAGAGGTTTTACATTAGCGAAGAGAAAGAGCAAAATCTTTCTCCTCTAAAAAAGACTACAATGCTTTTTTTGTAACTTTTTTTGCTACTTTTTTCGCAGCTTTTTTTGTTGCTGGTTTTTTTGCAACTACTTTTTTTGCAACTACTTTTGCTACTTTTTTAGATCCGTTTGCTTTTTTAACAACTTTTTTAGCAATTTTTTTTGCTACTTTTTTCTTAAGAACTTTTGCCATTTTTGGCTCCTTGTTTTATATTTTACTACCTTTTAGTAATAAATTATAGTGATTATATACTTTTTATCATAACTATGTCAAGTCTTTTTCTGGATTTTAGTAATATTTTATGGTGTTTTTGTTACAATCCTTCTAATTTAAGAGAAAAAGAGCATAAAATGACATTTATAGAATTCAAAAAAACACTGCTTGATGCAGAGATTAGTCTGCCAAAATTTAGCAACCTTATCAAAGTCAGTGAAAAAAATATTCAGGCTTACAAAAAAAAGGGCGAAGTCCCTAATGCCATTGCTGCATTAGTTACTTGTTTTGCAACAATGCATAGAGCTGGAATGGATTATAGAAATATCATCGAAACGCTAGAATTACAGCCAAAAAGAAAAAAGGGGGCTGGATTTAAAAAAGCTTCTAAAAGTTCTAATACCTGAGCTAGAATTTCTATCTTTTATGACGAGCAGCTCAATTTTATATTTTTAAACTGCAGTGGTGTTTGTTGCGCAAGGTACTCTAATTCTGGATGTTCATCAAATGGTGCAAGTGCAACATGGAGTAAATCCTTTATCATTGAAAAATCTTCCTTTTGCGCTTTTTCAATAGCTTCTTGCAAAATATGATTTTTCAATATATATTTTGGATTTACTTCTAACATGCTTGTATGTCTCTGCTCATCTGTGTGATTCTCTTTTTCTAATCTTGCATCATATGTGTCTAGCCACCTGTCAAGATACTCATAATGTAGTGCAAGATCTAAAATCTCATTTCTCTTCCCGCTATATACAGAGAGTTTTCTAAAAAATGCATTATAGTCTATGACAGACTGCTCTAAACTCCGTAACATGAGTTTAAGTAAAGACAAATCTTTTTCTTCTTTGGTTTGTAGTCCCATCCGTTTATACATTAAGTGTGTATACTCCGATTCATAAACGTCGCCAAACGTATCTTCAAGGAGTTCTAATGCTGCTTCATGATTAAGGATAGGAGACAGAGCTAAAGCGAGTTGAGACAAGTTCCAGTGTGCAATTCCTGGCTGACCTCTAAAACTATAACGCCCTTGGGTATCAGAACGATTACAAATATAATTTGGATCATAAGTATCTAAAAAAGCAAAAGGACCATAGTCTATAGTTCTACCATCAATTGCCATATTATCTGTATTCATTACTCCATGGTTAAATCCATACACTTGCCATTTTGCAATAGTTTTAGCAGTATTTTGCACTACTTTTGCATACATTTTAAGATACTTCTCTTGCGTATTTTTAAGTTCAGGATAGGATTCATCTATAACATAATCAGCAAGCTGCTGTAATTTTTCTGGCTCTCCTGCAGCATTAAAATACTCAAAGGTACCAAAACGCACCCATGTCGGAGAAAGACGCAAAACAATGGCAGCTTTTTCCCATCCTTGCCGTGTTACATCTGTATCACTCCCTATAAGTGCCAAAGCTCTAGATGTTGCAATACCCAGACCGTACATTGCTTCAGAAATCAAAAACTCGCGTAGACTCGAACGTAGTACTGCTCTTCCATCGCCCTGACGAGAATAGAGCGTAAGCCCAGCACCTTTTATCTGTAGGTTTTGTCCATTTACTTTGCCAAGGTTAATAGCCCTTCCATCACCTAAACGTGGAACGAAATAACCAAACTGATGACCTGCATAACACATAGCAAAGGGCTGTGAGCCCTTTAGTCTTCTCTCTCCGTTGAGTATTTTTACAAGCTCTTCATCTAAACTAATATCTTCATTAATACCCAAAAGTTTTGCAGCATCTTGTGAAGTTGCAATAACAAAAGGCTTTTCAAGAGGTGTTGGCTCTACTCTATCATAAAAGAGAGGAGCCAAAGAGAGATATGGTGTTGTGAGTTTTAAATCCGAAAATTTCATAAGAGAAGTTTTATCAGCTCTTTGGTTAAAAAAAGCTACATATTCTAACTAATACAAAACTTTCTAGAAACTTTTAAGTAAATAAGATTACACTCGCTTTATGAATAAAGAACTCCAAACGGTATTTCACTACCATGAATCAACAAAACACTCTCAACAGCGATATGCAAAATCCTTAGGCTATATGGATTGGGCTACACAACCTGATCCTTTTAGAAGTTACAAAGGTACGCAAAAAACTATGCTTCCACTAAGTTTGCAAAATCCTACACCCCCCTACTCCCTGCTCGATGAAGAACTACCAGCAGCACCCTTACTACTAGAATCCATTTCTCAACTTCTGCAATTTTCTTTAGGCATTGCTGCTTGGAAAATTTCTGGTGAGAATTCCTGGGCTGTACGCTGCAATGCCTCTAGTGGAAATCTCCAACCTACTGAGTCCTACCTAGTACTGCCACCTATGGCAGATGAATCTTTATGCACAATCTCACACTATGCACCTAAAGATCATTCTCTCGAACGTTTAACTGCGTTTAAAAGTGGTTTTTTTGATACTTTGCCAAAAGAGAGTTTTCTTATAGGACTCTCAAGTATTGCATGGCGTGAAGCATGGAAATATGGAGAAAGAGCATTTCGCTACGTGCAACTCGATGCAGGTCATGCCTGGCAAGCACTTGTAGTTTCTGCTAAAATGCTTGGCTGGAAAATCACACGCCTTGACAATATATCTGACACCTCAATAGTACGCTTATTAGGACTAAATCAAACAAGCCGTTTTTTTGAAGATGAAGCACCTGATATGCTTCTTGTAGTCTCCAAAAAAAATCTATCTCCTTCTTTAGATATTTCAGCACTTTTAAAAAGCTTACCTGAGCAGTACGAAGGCATCGCCAATAAACTCAGCCCATCCATGTACGACTGGCAAGTCATAACTGAAGTAGAAAAAGCGACTGCAGTAATGCAAATACCACACAAACGTACTTCTGAGTGCAAGGTTCATAGAGAGCCAACACGAGAATCTAAAGAAGTCGTACTTAAACGTAGAAGTATTCATGTTATGGATAAAGAAGAGTCTCTAATCACTAAAGAGCAGTTTCATACAATCTTAAACGCAGTAAACTGTTCTCTTGATGGAAAAATAAACGCAGCACACTTGGCGATCTTTGTTCATAGAGTACAAGAGTATTCTCAAGGTTTGTATATACTTGTTCGTGATGAAAATGACTTAGAAAATCTTAAAAAAGAGTGTAATGCAAGTTTTTTATGGGAAAAAACAGACCTAAACAATCTTTACATACTAGATATGCTAGATTATAGAGCTGCCTCAAAAACTATCAGTTGCAATCAAGACATTGCAAGTGATGGTGCTTTTTCACTCGGTATGATATGCAAATATTCAGATGAACTGCTGCAATATAATGCACATAGATATAAGGAGCTTTACTGGGAGTGTGGAAGAGTAGGACAACAACTCTATCTAGAAGCAACTTCTTTAGGACTCTCAGGTACTGGAATAGGTTGTTTTTTAGATGACTTAATGAACAATAATGTATTAGGCTTAAAAAATAACACCTACCAAAGCTTCTACCATTTCACTGTAGGTGTTGGTTATGTTGATAGTAGAATTCAAACGAAGTCAGCTTATCAAAATAGAGTATAATAAACTTTTAAAGAGACTCAAATAAAAGAAGGAGTTGTAAAATGGTAACTTTTATCAAAACAATGATGGACTAGCTTTTAAAAAAAGAGCAAGAAGCTGCAGCTAACTGCTATATAGATGTTCAAGAGGTGAAAAAACAAATTGATATTCTTGAAACAAAAAGAGCTGAGCTTAAAAAAAAGTATGAAGAAGAAGATGCAGAGTTCGCATATATTTTAAGCAGACTAAGATTGATAGAAGCTAATGCTGCTAAATGTGAGAGAAAGTAAGATGCAAAATATCATAGAGTCTATAATATTTGCTTTTAGTCATACCTACTTGGTTTTTATTTTATTTATAATGCTATTACAGTTTCTCTACTGTTTACATCAAGCTTTTTTAGTGAAAAACTTCTTACAGACATTCAAGAGAAAGAGTTTCCTTATGAACCACTTTTAGAAGAAGATGAAATAAAAACCAGTGAACATAGAATAAAAGATTTTTTCATTTATATTGTTGCTTCTATTGTTGTATTTCCTCTTCTTTTCATTCCTGTGTTAAATTTTATTATTCAAATGTCATTATGGGTTTGGTTAATTAAAGATACATTTGTTAATGATGCTGCAGTTTTAGTTATCAAGAAAGAAAAAAGGGAAGCACTCTCTCAATATAAAGCAGGATTTATAACTATCAGTGGCATTACTGCACTGTTTAACTTTTTACCTGTATTAAATATTTTTGGACCGTTCTTTGGTGAGATTGCTATGTTTAATTATTAGACTTCTTGCATAACCCATTAATCCACCTGAAAACCTCTATCAAAATTGATTAAAGCGCAAATGAGATTAAACCTCAAACCAAATCGTTTTCTACGGTTACGATATTTATGAGCAACTATT